>JBAXBG010000005.1:0-51581 GCA_037142115.1 Verrucomicrobiota bacterium
CATCAGCACGTTCTCCGGCAACACCGTGAGCTTCACCAAACGCCTGCCCCTGGCCACCGACCTGACCTACTCGATCGAGCTGTCCACCGACCTTGGCGTGGCCAATGCCTGGGCGGAGGCCCCGGCGGGCGCGTCCTACGTCAACAACTCCACCACCATCACCTACACCTTCACCCCGGGAACCCCCGCCAAGAAATTCGCGCGCCTCAAGGTCACCCAGAACTAACCGGCGGAAAACGGCTAGACGCAGACGCAAGACACAAGACGGCAAGACGCAAGAAACCCCAGAATCCCATCGTTCATGAAAAACTCCCGCTTCAACCGCTTCTCCGCCGCCTCGCTCGCCACCATTTGCCTCGCGATGTCCGTCTCGTTCGCCCCGCTGGGCCATGCCACCGTGATCACCTGGAGCAGCACGGCTGGCAGCGTCACTTGGGCGACTGGAACCAACTGGCTGCTTGGCACGGCTCCGGCCAATGACATCACCACGGACATCGCCCTCTTCAACCAGTCCAGCTACGCCTTCAAGCCCAATGCCGGGACGACCAGCATCAATGGCATTCAAATCGGGTCAAGCTCCGCGGCCCTGACCCTTGCCGGCACCGCGCTCACCGTGGGCTCGGGAGGGATCACGATGGCTGCCGGCGCGGTCGCGTCCAGCATCACGGCACCCATTACGCTCGGGGCCTCGCAAATCTGGGATAACAGCAGCGCCAATAAGCTCACCACTGGGGCCGTCACGGGTGCCTTTACCCTGACCAAGAACGGCACGGGCGCGATCCAGTTCAACGGTTCGGTGGCCGGCCCGGTGATTGTCAATGCGGGGACGGTGTATGCCAATGCAGCCAATGCCTTTATTGGCAGTTTGCTGACAATCAATAACGGTGGGACCGTAGTGTCCAACACCATCAGTGGCGGAAACTTTTCTCCGCTTCGCATTAATGCGGGCGGGATCATGACGACTGCCGATGGCAATACCTCGGACTTTCAAGCGATCACCCTCGATGGGGGGACGATCACGACGGGGGCGGGTGGGAGCTTTAGCGCCACTTACGGCAGTTGGAATTTTAATAAAACTGTCTCTACTGCCGGGAGTGGTAATACTTCAACCATCTCCGGGGCGGGATCCGGCACGGTCGGGCAAACGGGAGGAACTATTTTCAACGTGCTGACGGGAGATACTTTAAACGTATCCTTGAGTTTGAATCACTTTGCTGCACGCGGAGATACCGGTCTCATCAAGCAGGGGCCGGGTCTCATGACTCTCTCCGGATCGAATACTTACACCGGCGCGACGACGGTCAGCACCGGGACCCTGCAGATTGGCGCCGGCGGCGCGACCGGGTCGATTGCTTCCACCAGCGGGGTCGCGGTGGCATTGGGCGCCACGCTTGCGTTTAATAGCACCGGCTCTTACGGAGGCGGACTTGCTAGCGCGATCAGCGGTTCGGGCGGCCTTCTGCTTTCCAACGGCAGTCTGGCTCTTTCGGGAACGAACACCTACAGCGGGGCAACCACCGTGAACGTCGGCACCTTGAGCCTGGGCAACGGCCTCACGACCGGAACGCTCTCGACAAGTTCGGCCATTACCATCGCCAGTGGCGGCAACCTCACCATCAACCGCAGCAATGCGGTGGCGCAGGGAACTGACTTCAGTACCGCGGCCATCTCGGGGGCGGGCTCGTTCACTCAGGCTGGCAACGGCACCACCACCCTGAACTTAGTCAACACCTACACCGGCCTCACCACGGTGAGTGCGGGCGAGCTCGACCTGAACGCCGCAGGCCAAGCCATCGCCGGCAACCTGACGGTGAGCGGTGGCACGGCCAAGCTTATCGCGGCCAACCAGATCGGCAGCGGCAAGAACCTCGTGGTCAGCGGCGGCGCGTTTGACATTCAAGGCTTCAACCAGACGCTCGCCAATGTCCAGTTGACCGGCGGCAGTATCAACGGCACGACCAGCGTTCTCACCAGCACCGCCGCCTACGATATGCAGGCCGGCACGGTGAACGTCATCCTCGGCGGTTCTGCTGGATTGAACAAGACCACCAGCGGCACGGTTGTCCTTAATGGGGCCAACACCTACAGCGGCGGCACCACGATCAGCGCGGGGATCCTGTCCATCGGAAGCGCCAGCGCCCTGCCGGGTTGGGATACTGCCTCCGCTTACTCCGTGGCCGGCGGCGCGACCCTCGCCGTTCCAAATTCGATTTCCGATGCCAACATCAGCACCATGCTTGCCACTGGCAACTTTCTGGCCGGATCTGCCGTTGGTTTCAACACCACCGCGGGAGATCGTTCCTTCACTCTGGCGCTCACAGGCCTTAGCGGACTCACCAAGACCGGCACCAACAGCCTGATCATCACCGGGACTTCCACCTACACCGGGACGACCACCGTGAGCGCTGGTACCTTGCAGTTGGGTAACGGCTCCACGACCGGAAAGCTCGCGGCAGGCTCGACTATCGTCATCGCCAGTGGCGGCAACCTCGCGATCAACCGCAGCGATGCGGTGACGCAAGGCACGGACTTCAGTTCCGCGGCCATCACTGGGACGGGCTCGTTCACTCAGGTGGGAACCGGCACCACGACCCTGAACGCAGTCAACACCTACACCGGCCTCACCACGGTGAGCGCGGGCGAACTCGACCTGAACGCCGCGGGCCAGGCGATCGCCGGCAACGTGACGGTGAGCGGTGGCACGGCCAAGCTTCTCGCGGCCAGCCAGATCGCCAGCGGTAAAAACCTCGTGGTCAGCAGCGGCGCGTTTGACATTCAAGGCTTCAACCAGACGCTCGCTAGCGTCCAGTTGACCGGCGGCAGCATCAACAGCACGACCGGCGTGCTCACCAGCGCTGCGGCTTACGACATGCAGGCCGGCACGGTGAGCGCCAAACTCGCGGGCACAGCCGGCTTGAACAAGACCACCGGCGGCACGGTGACCCTTAACGGGGCCAACACCTATAGTGGTGGCACGACGGTCACTTCCGGCTCGCTGCAGCTGGGCAACGCCACCGCGCTTGGAACCGGGAATCTGGCGTTCAACGGCAGCACCCTGGATTTGAAGGGCTACTCCATCACCGTTGGACTGCTGAGCGGCACCACCACCGGGGCGGTGATCACCAATACCGGCGCAAGCGCCATCCTGACCGCCAACAGCGCAGCGAACGGTAGTTATGTCGGGACGATCCAGGATGGCACCGGCACGCTTGGCCTGGCCAAACAAGGCGCGGGGACGCTGACCCTCACCGGCAATAATAGCTACACCGGCGGAACGACGTATCAAGGCGGCTTGACGGCTGGGGCTGCTGGTGCCTTCGGAACCGGCAATGTCATCGGGGCGGCTCTCAGCACCTTGATCTTCAACACGGCGACCAACGCGACATTCAGCAACAATTTCACGACCAATCCAACCTTTCTGACGTCTTTCACTAACTCATCGTCTACTTCCACGATTACCCTTTCCGGCAATAATCAATTCCACGGGAACGGCAGTTGGACTATTATCGCCGGTGTAGGCGGTTCTTCCGGCGTCGTCCTCACGGGCAGTAATACCTTCTATACTGCAAACTTAGCCCTCAATAATGTTTCGTTAACGGCAGGGAACAACAACGCCATCGGGACCACAATATTGGCGATGGGTGATGAAAACAGCACCGCGGACGTCGCGTTTTATTTGCAGAACGCAATCACCATCGCCAACGTGATTCGCGACACGGAGTATAACACCTATGCATCGGCAAGGAACTTTACGCTCGGGATCAGCCAGGCGGGGAGCTCCACGTTAACCGGAACCGTGGATCTGCATAGGAACGCAGCCGCAGGTGCCAGCAACTGGAAATTCAATGCGGTGAGCGGTGGCACGTTGACCTTCGCCAACGCGATTACAAGGAGCAACACGACCTCCGGTGCGGTCACCGTGACCAAAACCGGAGCGGGCACCGTCGTCTTCTCCGGTACTAACACCTACACCGGCACCACCGCGGTTTCCGTCGGCACGCTGCTGGCCACCAAGGCGGCGGCGCTGCCCGGCTACAACGTGGCCAGCCAGGTGTCCGTCGCCAACGCGGCCACGCTGGCCGTCCGTGCGGGCGGGGCTGGCGAGTGGACCTCGGCGCAAATCGACAGTGTGCTCGGCGCGACCACCGCCGCCTTCGCCAGTGGCTCCAACCTCGGCATCGACGTCACCACCGGCAATACCATCGCCTACGCCAATGACATCGGCACCACCCAAGCCGCCAAGGGCTTGGTGAAATCCGGCACCGGCACGCTCACCCTCACCGCCGCCAACTCCTACACCGGCGCGACCACCGTCACGGCTGGCGAACTGGCGCTCGCCAGCGGCAGCACGGCATCGCCGATCACCGTGCACAACGCGGCCTTCCTTGGCTTTACCGTCGGCGCACCTATCACGTCCACCAGCACGCTCACCTTGGATGCCGGGGCGATCATCAAGCTCAGCGGCACGCCCGTTGCGCCCGCCAGTTACACCCTGCTCACCGCATCCGGCGGCATTTCCGGCACGCCCGTGCTGGACTCCCCCATCACCAACTACACCCTCGTCGTGGATGGGCTTTCGCTCAAACTCAACTACACCGGTGCCGCCGGGTTCTCCAGTTGGATCACCGGAACCTTTGCCAACGGCACCGTCCCGGTTGGCAAACAAGGCCCCAGTGACGCCCCGACCGGCGATGGCATCAGCAACCTGATGAAATACGCCATCGCCGGCCAGGACCCGACGGTCGCCAACCCAATCATCAGCACGTTCTCCGGCAACACCGTGAGCTTCACCAAACGCCTGCCCCTGGCCACCGACCTGACCTACTCGATCGAGCTGTCCACCGACCTTGGCGTGGCCAATGCCTGGGCGGAGGCCCCGGCGGGCGCGTCCTACGTCAACAACTCCACCACCATCACCTACACCTTCACCCCGGGAACCCCCGCCAAGAAATTCGCGCGCCTCAAGGTCACCCAGAACTAACCGGCGGAAAACGGCTAGACGCAGACGCAAGACACAAGACGGCAAGACGCAAGAAACCCCAGAATCCCATCGTTCATGAAAAACTCCCGCTTCAACCGCTTCTCCGCCGCCTCGCTCGCCACCATTTGCCTCGCGATGTCCGTCTCGTTCGCCCCGCTGGGCCATGCCACCGTGATCACCTGGAGCAGCACGGCTGGCAGCGTCACTTGGGCGACTGGAACCAACTGGCTGCTTGGCACGGCTCCGGCCAATGACATCACCACGGACATCGCCCTCTTCAACCAGTCCAGCTACGCCTTCAAGCCCAATGCCGGGACGACCAGCATCAATGGCATTCAAATCGGGTCAAGCTCCGCGGCCCTGACCCTTGCCGGCACCGCGCTCACCGTGGGCTCGGGAGGGATCACGATGGCTGCCGGCGCGGTCGCGTCCAGCATCACGGCACCCATTACGCTCGGGGCCTCGCAAATCTGGGATAACAGCAGCGCCAATAAGCTCACCACTGGGGCCGTCACGGGTGCCTTTACCCTGACCAAGAACGGCACGGGCGCGATCCAGTTCAACGGTTCGGTGGCCGGCCCGGTGATTGTCAATGCGGGGACGGTGTATGCCAATGCAGCCAATGCCTTTATTGGCAGTTTGCTGACAATCAATAACGGTGGGACCGTAGTGTCCAACACCATCAGTGGCGGAAACTTTTCTCCGCTTCGCATTAATGCGGGCGGGATCATGACGACTGCCGATGGCAATACCTCGGACTTTCAAGCGATCACCCTCGATGGGGGGACGATCACGACGGGGGCGGGTGGGAGCTTTAGCGCCACTTACGGCAGTTGGAATTTTAATAAAACTGTCTCTACTGCCGGGAGTGGTAATACTTCAACCATCTCCGGGGCGGGATCCGGCACGGTCGGGCAAACGGGAGGAACTATTTTCAACGTGCTGACGGGAGATACTTTAAACGTATCCTTGAGTTTGAATCACTTTGCTGCACGCGGAGATACCGGTCTCATCAAGCAGGGGCCGGGTCTCATGACTCTCTCCGGATCGAATACTTACACCGGCGCGACGACGGTCAGCACCGGGACCCTGCAGATTGGCGCCGGCGGCGCGACCGGGTCGATTGCTTCCACCAGCGGGGTCGCGGTGGCATTGGGCGCCACGCTTGCGTTTAATAGCACCGGCTCTTACGGAGGCGGACTTGCTAGCGCGATCAGCGGTTCGGGCGGCCTTCTGCTTTCCAACGGCAGTCTGGCTCTTTCGGGAACGAACACCTACAGCGGGGCAACCACCGTGAACGTCGGCACCTTGAGCCTGGGCAACGGCCTCACGACCGGAACGCTCTCGACAAGTTCGGCCATTACCATCGCCAGTGGCGGCAACCTCACCATCAACCGCAGCAATGCGGTGGCGCAGGGAACTGACTTCAGTACCGCGGCCATCTCGGGGGCGGGCTCGTTCACTCAGGCTGGCAACGGCACCACCACCCTGAACTTAGTCAACACCTACACCGGCCTCACCACGGTGAGTGCGGGCGAGCTCGACCTGAACGCCGCAGGCCAAGCCATCGCCGGCAACCTGACGGTGAGCGGTGGCACGGCCAAGCTTATCGCGGCCAACCAGATCGGCAGCGGCAAGAACCTCGTGGTCAGCGGCGGCGCGTTTGACATTCAAGGCTTCAACCAGACGCTCGCCAATGTCCAGTTGACCGGCGGCAGTATCAACGGCACGACCAGCGTTCTCACCAGCACCGCCGCCTACGATATGCAGGCCGGCACGGTGAACGTCATCCTCGGCGGTTCTGCTGGATTGAACAAGACCACCAGCGGCACGGTTGTCCTTAATGGGGCCAACACCTACAGCGGCGGCACCACGATCAGCGCGGGGATCCTGTCCATCGGAAGCGCCAGCGCCCTGCCGGGTTGGGATACTGCCTCCGCTTACTCCGTGGCCGGCGGCGCGACCCTCGCCGTTCCAAATTCGATTTCCGATGCCAACATCAGCACCATGCTTGCCACTGGCAACTTTCTGGCCGGATCTGCCGTTGGTTTCAACACCACCGCGGGAGATCGTTCCTTCACTCTGGCGCTCACAGGCCTTAGCGGACTCACCAAGACCGGCACCAACAGCCTGATCATCACCGGGACTTCCACCTACACCGGGACGACCACCGTGAGCGCTGGTACCTTGCAGTTGGGTAACGGCTCCACGACCGGAAAGCTCGCGGCAGGCTCGACTATCGTCATCGCCAGTGGCGGCAACCTCGCGATCAACCGCAGCGATGCGGTGACGCAAGGCACGGACTTCAGTTCCGCGGCCATCACTGGGACGGGCTCGTTCACTCAGGTGGGAACCGGCACCACGACCCTGAACGCAGTCAACACCTACACCGGCCTCACCACGGTGAGCGCGGGCGAACTCGACCTGAACGCCGCGGGCCAGGCGATCGCCGGCAACGTGACGGTGAGCGGTGGCACGGCCAAGCTTCTCGCGGCCAGCCAGATCGCCAGCGGTAAAAACCTCGTGGTCAGCAGCGGCGCGTTTGACATTCAAGGCTTCAACCAGACGCTCGCTAGCGTCCAGTTGACCGGCGGCAGCATCAACAGCACGACCGGCGTGCTCACCAGCGCTGCGGCTTACGACATGCAGGCCGGCACGGTGAGCGCCAAACTCGCGGGCACAGCCGGCTTGAACAAGACCACCGGCGGCACGGTGACCCTTAACGGGGCCAACACCTATAGTGGTGGCACGACGGTCACTTCCGGCTCGCTGCAGCTGGGCAACGCCACCGCGCTTGGAACCGGGAATCTGGCGTTCAACGGCAGCACCCTGGATTTGAAGGGCTACTCCATCACCGTTGGACTGCTGAGCGGCACCACCACCGGGGCGGTGATCACCAATACCGGCGCAAGCGCCATCCTGACCGCCAACAGCGCAGCGAACGGTAGTTATGTCGGGACGATCCAGGATGGCACCGGCACGCTTGGCCTGGCCAAACAAGGCGCGGGGACGCTGACCCTCACCGGCAATAATAGCTACACCGGCGGAACGACGTATCAAGGCGGCTTGACGGCTGGGGCTGCTGGTGCCTTCGGAACCGGCAATGTCATCGGGGCGGCTCTCAGCACCTTGATCTTCAACACGGCGACCAACGCGACATTCAGCAACAATTTCACGACCAATCCAACCTTTCTGACGTCTTTCACTAACTCATCGTCTACTTCCACGATTACCCTTTCCGGCAATAATCAATTCCACGGGAACGGCAGTTGGACTATTATCGCCGGTGTAGGCGGTTCTTCCGGCGTCGTCCTCACGGGCAGTAATACCTTCTATACTGCAAACTTAGCCCTCAATAATGTTTCGTTAACGGCAGGGAACAACAACGCCATCGGGACCACAATATTGGCGATGGGTGATGAAAACAGCACCGCGGACGTCGCGTTTTATTTGCAGAACGCAATCACCATCGCCAACGTGATTCGCGACACGGAGTATAACACCTATGCATCGGCAAGGAACTTTACGCTCGGGATCAGCCAGGCGGGGAGCTCCACGTTAACCGGAACCGTGGATCTGCATAGGAACGCAGCCGCAGGTGCCAGCAACTGGAAATTCAATGCGGTGAGCGGTGGCACGTTGACCTTCGCCAACGCGATTACAAGGAGCAACACGACCTCCGGTGCGGTCACCGTGACCAAAACCGGAGCGGGCACCGTCGTCTTCTCCGGTACTAACACCTACACCGGCACCACCGCGGTTTCCGTCGGCACGCTGCTGGCCACCAAGGCGGCGGCGCTGCCCGGCTACAACGTGGCCAGCCAGGTGTCCGTCGCCAACGCGGCCACGCTGGCCGTCCGTGCGGGCGGGGCTGGCGAGTGGACCTCGGCGCAAATCGACAGTGTGCTCGGCGCGACCACCGCCGCCTTCGCCAGTGGCTCCAACCTCGGCATCGACGTCACCACCGGCAATACCTTCGCCTACGCCAATGACATCGGCACCACCCAAGCCGCCAAGAGCTTGGTGAAATCCGGCACCGGCACGCTCAGCCTCACCGGCACCAACGCCTACAGCGGCGCGACCACGGTGACTGGCGGCGTGCTCAAAATCGACAGCGGCGGCAGCATCAACACCAGCAGCGGGGTGGCGGTGGCGGAAGGGGCGAAGTTCGTCTATAACAGCAGCACCGCGCTCACGGTGGCGACCACCCTGAGCGGCAACACCACCACCAACCGCGCGGTGCTTGGCGGCAGCGGCACGGTGGGCACCGCGCTGACCTTGGACAACGTGGGTGACACCCTCGCGCCCGGCAACAGCCCGGGCATCCTGTCGTTCACCCCGGCGCAATCGTGGAGTTCGTTCAGCTATGACTGGGAGATCAAAAACTTCATTGGCACCAGCGCGGGAACCGACTTCGACCAGATCGCCATAGCAAACACCCTGGGTCTGACCGGAAGTTCCGGCAACTACATCCTCAACGTGCTTGGCTTGACCGCGGGTGACGTCAGCGGAACGGTGCCGAACTTCAGCGAAATCAGCCGCAGCTGGACGATCCTCACCAGCACCGGCATCACCGGCTTCAATGCCGCCAACTGGATCATCAACACCACCGGATTCACTGACCCGTACACCGGCACCTGGTCGCTCGCACAAGCATCTAATAATAACATCGTTCTCAGCTACACCGCCATCCCCGAACCCAACGTCGCCGCGCTTCTCGGTGGCCTCGCCACGCTCGTCCTGCTGCGCCGACGGAGGTGAGGAGCCGGTGTTTCGGTGTTTCGGTGTTTCAGTAAGAGAAGAGAGAAAGTCCCAGTGCGTTAGCGACTGATTCTTTCTCTCTTACCGAAACACCGCGCCAAAGGCCACCGAAACACCGAAACACCAATTTTCCCGGAGTTAATGGGTTTTCTCCGGGATCCCAAGGTGCCGCCGACTCACGGGTCGGCGGCACTGAAAGGGGACCGATTGTTAACTCCAGAAGCCCAAGTCAAAGCGCATTTTTAAAAGTTCAGAAGAAATCATGAGTCCAGATCCCGCAGCAAGAAATAGAACTCCTCGAGTGAACACCAATCCATCAAACCCACCCGCATGCGTTTGATCGCAGGGTTCTTTGCGTGCCTGGTCTTGGCGGCGGGCAGTGCCCGGTCGGAGACGGCCACGTCCGTGGTGCTGACATCATCCTGCCCGACAAGTGGTGAAAATCTTCCGGTCGCTTTCCATGCCACCGTCCAGGCCGGCGGAGTGACGGCCACCGCAGCCACCGGTACCGTGACCTTCCTCAAAGGCGGCCTCGCCATCGGCACCGCCAGCCTGGTCAATGGCGAGGCCTACAGCGCGACGCTCGCGGATCTGCCGCTCGGGGCCACGACCCTAACCGCCGAGTATGCGGGCGACGGCCAATACGGCGCGTCCGCGGGCGGCCCGCTGACCCAGACGGTTCTGGCGGCCAGCGGCACCACGATTGCCAACTCGATGATGTCGATCACCCTCGGTGCCAACGCCGCGATCACCAGCGTGAAGTGCGTCCCCACCGGCGGGGAGATGCTGTCCGGCGCCGGGGGCTTCTCTATCTATCACCAGAAAGATAATACGACCATTCCCTTGACGCACATGGCGCCATTGACCGCCAACCAGATATTAGCATGGTCGGAGGACGGGCAATACACCGCCACGTTTACGATCACCTGCCCCAACCGCTATTTCAAGATTGAACTGGCGCATGTCTCCAACAATCCGCAGACGGGCGACATCGACACCAGCTGGCCGGGGCACGAGGTGGTGGTGAATTTCAATATTAATCCGCCCACCGGGTATGCCCTGCAGAACCTGAAAATGGATTACATGACGGAATTCCCGTATTATGCAGGTTGGTATCACAACTGCAATTTCGTCAATATTCACTGGCAGAACGTCCAATACAGTCAGATCACCACACCCGCGGTGGTGGGCACGGGAAGCGTGACTTTCACCAAAACCGTGCCCGAACCGATGGGCGCGGTCGGATTTTACCTCTTCAGGGGGGATGCCGAACACGATGACATCCTGGCTGACATGTGGAGCAGTGAATCCTGCATGGTGAGGCCCAATCAGGCCCATCTGGCGAGCTGGACCAAGGCGGACATCCGGGCGTGGCTGGACCGCTACGAGCGGGAGTTGTTTTCGCAGAAGACCCTGGCATTTGTGCCGTCTGGCACCCCCGACACCTCGACCGCGAACCCATTCTACCAGATTGCGGACAAAATGTATGCCGCAGGCTTTGACACCTTGCTGCTGTGGAATTGCTGGGGTGGAAACCCCTCGGTGGACTCCATTGACACGAGTTGGTTTGGCGGGGCTCCCGGCATGACAGCATTTAAGGATTATTGCGCGCAGAGGGGCATCCGGTTGAATTTTCATTCGATGGCCGGCTATGTGACGCTCGACGATCCGGTCTATGGGGCCGTGAGTCCCAATGGCCTATCGCCGCAGATCTCACGGTGGGCCACCGGGACGCTTCTCAACGACATCGACAGCAATTCGACCAGTTTTAACGTCAAGCCCGATCCGGGCTGTCAAATGCTTGTCAATCCGGCACCCTGGGGCGGCTTAACGACCATCTATTATCCTCCGTATAATATGTGGGCCCAAGGTATTATCAGCATCGGCAATGATATCCTGTATGCCAATGCGACGGAGGTCGATTCTGCGAACTGGTCTGTTGCCGGCAACCGGAACAATATTGGCAAATATGGCCAGCAGTGGGGTATGAGCCACAAGGCAGGCACGCGGGTTGACTTTCTGACCTCCTACTACGGCAGCAACACGATGGTGGACTCGCGCTCGGACCTGCTCATCAATGTGGCCGAACGGTTTGCGGGTGGCGTGTTGAACAAGTTTAACCTTGTTGATGTGTCATATGACGGGAACAATGTCAATATCGATCTGGGAATGTGGGGCTATGGAAAATACTCGACGTATGTGCAGAAGTTTACGGATCATCCGGTGACGTCGAGTTACGCGGGAAACGTTACGCATGGCCATTTCGAGGATGTTTTCAAGCGGATTCAGAAAACAGTTAATCCGGTCGACGGTTATCCCGCCTTTATCCGGCTGGCCGATCCCTCCTTTATTGCGCCCAACATGGATGAAATGAATTTTGCAATGGGACAGGCTGCCAAGACCGGCCAAAAGATTACTGTCTTGGGCGGTCATATTGGGTCGGACCTCAATTCGATCAACACCTGCGGGCTTTGGGATCAGATTGGAACAAACCTGAATATCTGGATGGCGTTGTCGCCCTACCTGACGGATCCCCAAAAGACCGCCTTGTCCGCTTGGAGTTACGACTTCTATGAGCCGACGGTGAGTGGCAGTCAATGGCTGGTCACCCCGAAATGCGTCATGGCCCGGCCCGCGACCGATGAGCCATTTTTCAACATGCAGGAATTTGGGGCCATGTCCCCCCGCCAGTTCAATAAAGCAGGCGAGTCAGTAACCGGACTTACGAACAAGTATGCCGCGCAGACACCTGAGATCGAACTCTACGTGCTGCCCGGCATGAATGCCGCCGACAGCCAGAACGTGTCAATGATGCCCGCAAGCTCAGGCTCAGGAGCCATCATTCACCCGGTCGGAGCCGTGCAGCCGTACAGCCTTTCTAACGGAGTGATTGACCTCACGGCGAGCAACACCACCTCCAAGGCGATCGCCTTCACTCCAGGCATCCAGGATTACTGGAACTTTCCGATCAACATGAGCGCGAAGCGCGGCATTGCGTTTACGGTGACAGGCGATAACAGCGGCGCCCAACTGGTGTTAAAAATCAAAAACGGCGGCTCCAGCTTTGACGCCGGTCAATTCAGCTGCGACTATGTGATGACGATTGATTTCACCGGCCAGCGGACGATCGAGATTCCCAGCGGCGAGGTGATGTGGCACCGGAAAAACCCCTACGGGTTCTGGAGCGACTACTCGACGGTCGGCGGGTTTGGTTATAGCAGCGTTACAGGCTGTCAGGTGTATCTTGGGAGGGTGCCCGCGAACACAACGGCCTCGGTCCAAATCAGCGCCATCAAGGCGATGAAGGAAGATCAGACGACCGGCCTGGTCAACCCGGTATTGACCCTCAACGGCAACAGTGTCTCCATTTCCGGAACGGTTCCCTACAACCATTACCTGATCTATAGCGGCGGCGGCACCGCGAAGGTTTATGACGGCAACTGGCACTTCATGACCAACCTGGCGGCCAGCGGCGCAACGCTGACGGCATCCACCGGATCGAACAATGCGTTTTCCGTGGCGGCGTCCGCCTCGCCGAATACCTGGCTGACCACGCGGATGAAAGTCAGCGGCACGCCGTGGGTCATCGACATGCCGGCGGCGTCCCATGAATGGCGGTTTGAGGTAGATACACTGGACTCCGTCGGGACGGCCCATGGAACTGCGCTCAATGGCCCGACCTACGTGTCCGGCAAGGAAGGCACCTCCGCGTTGAAATTCAATGGCAACGATCAATGCGTGACCGTGCCGGATGCGGCGGATCTGCGTTTTACCGCGACGCAGAGTTTCACCCTCTCGGCCTGGGTCAAACTCAACAGCTTGCCCAATGCCTGGGCGGGCATCGTCAACAAGGGGCACGACGCTTACGGCATCTGGGTCACGCCGGACAATCAGTGGGCCTTCGGCGGCTCGGCTGATATTGTTAGTTCCGTGACCGCGACGGTCGGCGAATGGCACTTGATCACGGCGGTGCAGGATGGGACGACCGGCCTGCGCAAGCTCTATGTGGATGGCGTGTTCAGTGTCAGCGGCATCGCCCAGGACTGCAGCGCCACCAATGCCTTGTTCATCGGGGCGACGAGCGGGGCGGTGCCCGGCGAGTTCCTGGACGGTGCCGTGGACGATGTGCAGCTCTACCCGACGGCTTTGGGCGGAGGCGACATCAAGCTGATGTTCGATGGGGCGCGTCAGGCGACAGAGATTCGAAACCGGAACGCCACCGGCATCGGTTCGGCCACGGCGGTTTTGAACGCCACGCTGGCCGGGGCGGGCGCGGACTATCAGGTCCACGCCTGCTGGGGAACGGTCAGTGGCGGCACCAGCGTCGGCCAGTGGACCCATACGGCGGATCTCGGCACCTTCACCAACGCGGTGTGGACCCATGTGATCAGTTACGCTCCGGCAGGCCTGCAGCCCAATACGCAGTATTATTTCACCACTTATGCCACCACTGCGGCTGGCACCACCACGCTCTGGGCACCCGAGGTGATGAGCTTTACAACGCCCATGGTGGCACCAGTGGCGGCCGCGCAAAGCGCGACGACGGCCGAAGACACGGCAAAGGCCATCACCCTCAGCGGCACTGCCTCCGGTGGCGGCGCGCTCACTTATGTGCTACAAGCCTACCCCGCGCACGGGTCGCTCACCGGGGTCCCGCCCGATGTGACTTACACGCCCTGGGCCAATTACAACGGCGCGGACAGTTTCTCGTTCTCTGTGAATGACGGTTCGCAGGATTCGGCCGCGGCCACGGTTTCGATCACCGTGACCCCGGTGAACGATGCGCCTGTGGCGATCGCGCAGAGTCTTTTTACCCTGATCGGCACATCCAGGGCCATCACCTTGACCGGAACCGATACGGAAGGCGACGCGCTCACCTACACGATCGTGACAAGTCCCGCGCATGGGACGCTGGACGGCTCCCCGCCGAATGTGACTTATACTCCCGCCGCCGACTATGCCGGCCAGGACAGTTTCACATTCAAGGCGAACGACAGCCTGCTGGATTCCGCCACGGCAACCATTGACATTGCCGTGCGGATGACCAAAACCGTCACATGGTCCGGCAGTGCCACCTCCACGAACTGGGCGCTTGGCGGCAACTGGACGGGCGGTGAGATCCCGGTGACGGGCGATGATGTGGTGGTTTGCGGGCGCAACGCCAGCGGCGCGTTCGGCCCGCCTGACAATAGCACTTATGCGGGCGTCACGCTCAACTCCGTAAAACTGCAAGCCGGTCTCGACGGCGACGTCGCCGTCTCTCTCGGGTATCCCCTGCAACTGGATGCCGGAGGGATCACCAATCTAACTTCCGCCAGCCTGACCATTCCGTCGGTGACCATGACGGCGGATCAAAGTTGGAGCGGGGCCGGACCGGTGGTTTGCAGCAGCGTGGCAGGCTATGCGCAATTGACCGCCGCAGGGGCGTCACTCCAAATCAATGCCGCCTCCACCCATAGCGGCGGCACCGTGGTGACCAGCGGTTCCTTGGCGGTTGGCAACGCCTCAGCACTGGGCACGGGCTCCTTGACGTGGATGGCTCCAAGCGGGGTGTTCTCCAACACGGCGGCGCTGAGCGCCGGCGCCGGAATGGCCAACACCATCAGCCTGGCGAACGACATGACCGTCAACACCTCACTCGGGAGTTTGCTGCTATCCGGGGCAATCAGCGGCACGGGAGGAATCCGCCAGACCGGTTCCGGCACCCTGACCCTCTCCGGCGCTAACAGCTACAGCGGCGGTACCACCTATGCCGGTCCCTTGACTGCGGCTGCGGCGGGAGCACTCGGAACCGGCAGTGTCACCGGGACGGCAAACAGTTCCTTGAGTTTCAAAACGCCGACCCACGCGACCTTCGGCAACAATTTCACGACCAATAGCAGTAACGGCGCGCCGGTTTTCAGCAATCAATCCGCCACCTCCACCATCACATTATCCGGCAACAACACCTTCAACACGGGGAGCACCTGGGCCATGATCGCGGGTCAAGGAGTTTCCGTCGGCGGCGTCGTGCTCACCGGGACCAATAGCTTTCTTACCCGGGCCGTGGAACTGAAAAATGTCGCTCTCACCGTTGGCAAAACCGCGGCCCTGGGGAGCAGCGGGTTGATCAAGTTCGCCGACGACAGTGGTGGTCTCGCCGCAGCCCTCTATCTCCAAAGTGGCGTCACTCTCGCCAACGCCATCCAAGACACCCAGTATGGCACCTATACCAACACCAGGGCCATGACCTTGGGGGTCACGGCAGGAAATGCCACCTTGAGCGGGGTGGTGGATTTGCATCATGGCGCAAGCAGCGGGGCGGTCAACTGGAGCCTCGATGCCGCGGCTGCCACCACCTTGACTTGCTCCGGGGTGATCAAAACGAGCAACACGGCGACCGGCAAGGCCACCCTGACCAAGACCGGCGCAGGCACGGTGATTCTATCGGGTGCCAACACTTACAACTGCGACAGCACGGTGGCGGCCGGAACCCTCAGCCTCACCAAGGTCAATTCGAATAACGAGAACTCCAGGATCACCATTGCCACCGGCGCGTTCCTCAACCTCAATCATCTGCTGTCAGATGCCGTCGGCACCCTCTACATCGACGCCGCACAGCAGCCCGCCGGAACCTACGTCGCCAACGGGACCCAGACGGGAACCCAAATCGGCAGCCCGAGGATTACCGGAACCGGCAAACTGGTGGTCTCGTCCGGCCCCCTCAACAACTACACCAATTGGATCTCAGGCTTCGGCGTCGGCGGACTGACAGGGGCCAACGATGATTTTGATCACGATGGCCTCGGCAATGCCGTGGAGAACATCCTCGGCTCCAATCCTTGCTTGAGCACCACCGGCCTCACCGCGATCTCCGCCACCGGCAACACCTTCAAGTTCCGCCACACTCAATCCAACACCATCGCGAGCGATTTGGCCAAATCCTATCAATGGTCCAGCGATCTCGTGGAATGGAAATCCAGCGGCCAGAGCAATGCCGGTGGCACCACCGCCACCATCGCGCAAGCCACCCTCGCCGACAATGCCGCGCCGGACTTGGACCTGATCGAGGTCACCGTCACGGTCACCAGCGGCCCCGCCACCAAGGTCTTCGTGCGCCTGGTCGCCACCAAGTACCCATGAACCGAACTAACACTAACATATGCTGTCAGAATATCAAATGACCAAGATGCCACAAAAACCAACACTGGGATGGTTGGCGCTGCCCTTGGGCGGCTGGCTCATGCTGCAAGGATTTGCGATGGCGGCAAGCTCGGCCACCATCGAACCCACAGCCATCCCGGTCGCTTCCCTGCAGGCGCAAATCCTCCAGGCCAAACCATCTGTCGTCTTGACCAATGGCAAAATCGCCGACGAACTCGTCGTCGAGGGCATCTGGCGTGATGGCAGATGGTCTGGCAGCGTGCGCAACCGCTCGGCGACGCCGCTGGCCGTGCGCGAAATCGTCCTGTTCGAGGTGGACCACGGCCTGACTGGCGATACCCCGGTCTATGGCGAGTCGTTCCAGATGCTGGCACAAATCACCGGCACCCTGGCCCAGCCCGAAGATCTTGGAGCTTATCCGGACCGCAAGCACTACCGGATTGCCGAGCCTGACGGCTACCGGACCGCCTCAGGCTTGCTCACCATTTCACCGGCGCACGATTCGTCACTCGCGCTGGCCTTCACCTCGTGCAACAAGTTCATCGGGCGGATCGGCTTCAACTCAAGCCGCTTGAAAGGTTTCCTCGATACCGAAGGACTCACGCTGCCGCCGGGGGCCACGTGGCAGTTGGAAAGTTTCGGGGTTTTTGCCGGGGCCAACCGGGACGAGGCGGTGGCGGCGGTGGCGGAAAAAATCCAACAGAACCACCCGCGCACCCTGCCTGTCACGCCACCCACCGGTTGGTGTTCGTGGTACACGTTCTACGAGGAAGTCACGGTTCCTGACATCGAGCGCAACCTGGCATTCTCCAAGGAAAACCTCCCGCAACTCCGCTACATCCAGATTGACGACGGCTATCAATCGAAGATGGGCGACTGGCTGGAAACCGGCAAGGCGTTTGGCGGCAACATCAAAACCGTTCTCAAGCAGATCAAGAGCGCCGGCTTCGAACCCGCAATCTGGGTGGCTCCGTTCATCGCCGAAAAAACCTCGCTCGTTTTCCAACAACACCCGGACTGGTTCGTCAAAGGCAGCGACGGCAAGCCGCTCGACTCGAGCACCGTCGGCTTCGGCGGCTGGCGCTGCGCCCCTTGGTATGTGCTCGACGGCACCCACCCCGCAGTTCAAAAGCACCTTGAGCAGGTCTTCAAAACCATGCGCGAGGATTGGGGCGTCACCTATTTCAAACTCGACGCCAACTACTGGGGTGCCATCCACGGCGGCGTTCATTACAATCCGTTAGCCACCCGCGTCGAAGCCTATCGCCAGGGCATGGCGGCCATTCAGAACGGGGCGGGGGACTCGTTCATCCTCGGCTGCAATGCGCCGATCTGGCCGTCGCTCGGCCTGGTCGATGGCATGCGCACCTCGGGTGACATCAACAACGATTGGAAATCGATCAAGGGCTGCGCGTTGGAAAACCTGTCGCGTGCCTGGCAGAATGGCAAACTCTGGTGGAATGATCCCGATTGCCTCCTGCTGACCGAAAATACCCAGAAGAACATCCGCCACCACCTGCCACCCAAGGATCCGACGCTCACGGAAAACCAGTTCAAGCTGCATGTCGCATCCATTCGGGCCACCGGCGGGCTGGTTCTCAGCGGCGATGAAATGCCACAGATCCTGAAAAACCGTTGCATGGTGCTGGCCAAGTTGCTCACGCCCACCGGCATGGCGATGCATTTTGCCAGCCCGGGCTTTCCGGTCGGCCGGGTCACCCTCAATACCCACCAGGAGGAAGTCGCCCTGTTCAATTGGAGCGACACCCCCGTCACCCGTTCCTTTGCCACCGAGGCGGGCTCAACGATCACCGATTTCTGGACCGGGGAATCCCGCAAAGCCGATGGCACCACCACCTCCTGTGAGATCGCGCCCCGTTCCGCTGTTCTGTTGGAGATCACGAAATAAAGAATTCCCTCCGATCCACATCATCACCCGATCTTGAAACACCTTTGATAGAAACGACCATGAAAACCACCAACCTGCGATCCACACTGGCCTTGTTATTCACCCTGGGCGCCGCCTCATCACTTGCGCTCCACTCCGAGGAGTCGATGGACAAGATGTGGGGGGACGCCGCCACCAAGGATGGCGTCGAATCCAATGAACGTGCCGCTCTCTTGCGTGATGGCAACTATGGAATGTTCATCCACTGGGGGCTATTTTCCAGTCTCGGCGGCCAGTGGAAAGATCAAACGTTCTATGGCATCGGCGAGTGGATCAAGCGGCAGATGAAAATCTCCGACGAGGAATACATGGGGTTGGCCAAGGATTTCAATCCGAGCGAGTTCGATGCCAGGGAAATCGTCCGCGTCGCCAAGGAGGCAGGCATGAAGTATATCGTGATCACCTCGAAGCACCACGAGGGGTTCGCCATGTTCAAGTCCGCCCACGCCTTCAACATCGTGGATGCCACGCCGTTTCGTCGCGACCCGATGAAGGAACTCTCCGTCGCCTGCCGCGAGGCGGGGCTGGGTTTCGGTTTCTACTACTCGCACTTCCAGGACTGGACCTCACCCGGTGCCGAAGGCGGACCGAAAACCAACCCGGATGGCTCGCCCGCCACGTTTGACCAGTACTTCCGTCAAAAATGTTATCCGCAGGTTGACGAGATCTGCTCGAACTATGGCCCGCTTGCGTTCATCTGGTTCGACACGCCGGGCAGCATGCCCAAGGAGGACCTCGTTGCCTTGGAGCAACTGGTGCGCAAAAAACAACCGCATGCCATGCTCAACTCGCGCATCGGCCAGGGCCTTGGCGACTATGAAAGCCTAGGCGACATGGAAGTGCCGCGCCGCAACCACCCAGGGCTATGGGAAAGCCCGGACACCACCAACGACTCATGGTCCTATGCCTGGTACGACCAGAACTGGAAGACGCCCAAGGAGATCCTTCATCGCCTCGTTGCCACGGTGGCCCGTGGCGGCACCTATCTGCTCAACGTCGGCCCGGACGGCAAAGGCCGCATTCCCGCTCCCGCCGCACGCTATCTGGTCGAGGCCGGGCAATGGGTCAAACAACATCCCGGCGCGGTCTATGGTGCCAGCGCCTCGCCATGGGGCGTCGCCCAGCCATGGGGTGATATCACCCGAACCGGCAATACCCTGCACGCCGTGGTCTTCGACTGGCCTGCCGACCGCAAAATCCACCTCTCCGGATTGGTTGGCAAAATCGCCAGCGTCACCCTGCACCAGCAGGATGGTGGACTGCTGCCGCTGGCTGCCACCCAATCCGGAACCTGGACGGTCATCGAGGCCGCCGCCGCCGATGCCGGGACAGTCGCCTCGTTAGCCAGCCTGATAGAAATCAAGCTCGCATCCCCAGCCAAGGTGGATCAAACCCCCGGCATCCATCCTAACATACCCACCACGCTCTACGGCGAGTTTGCGCTCGCCCGCAATGCCGAAGCGAAAGTCATCAACTGGATGGAGAAATTCGGGGAATGGAAATTCGCCCATCAGATCAGCGACTGGAAGCCCGGTGGCGTGGCCGAGTGGGATGTGGATGTCGCCGCCGCTGGCGATTACTTTGTGGAGCTCACCTACAAGGGCGAGGAGCGCCTGGTCTGGTCCGTCACCACCTCGGAAGGCACGAAAATCCAGAACCAGCAGGCCGCCAGTCCGGTTTACAAGTCTTATCCCACCGGAATCCTCCGTTTTGCCAAACCCGGCAAACACACGGTGAGCGTGTCGCTGGTCGCCGGGGATCCGAAAACATCCAGTCTCCAGGCCATCCGCTTTTCACCCGTGAGTGAATCCACCGGCAAACCCAATGCCACCGTCAGTCTCAGACATCCTGAACTCGAAGGAAATGGAATCAACCCGTGATGAAGAAAGGCGGCGGGCAGAATGCCCGCGCCACAGGTCGCCCGGGCATTCTGCCCGGAGCCTCTAACGAAAAAGCCGGTGCTAAGTCAACTGTATTGGGCATCCTGCCCGGATCCTTAATAAGTTAGGCCATGGAACATGCACTGCCGTCGCGCGGCGACAACGTGCTGCGCATTACGGATATTCAAGACGATAAATCGGTCGTGCCCGGGACCAAATTATACCACGCCGCATTGCAGGCGGCCAAGGTCCCGTGCGAATTTTTCTGCTGCGCCACCGGCGGCCACGGCTACGGGTTGCGCTCCAAAGGAGATGTTGCCGGGTGGCCCCAAAAATGCCATGAGTGGTTGCTGAAGGCGGGCATCATATGAAATAGTGATAGGCAGACTCGGATAAAGGAGTCATGTTGTGTGCGGCTTTGGCTCAACCAACTTTTGCCCGCCAACCCGCCGGCCTCTGGCCGCTCCAAAAAAAAGTCCTCACCCCGCAATCAGATCCCTGAAATCAAGCCTGTTATGTTCCCTTAGCGGCACTTCTTTGCGATTTCAAACATAAAACCATGACGCTCAAAGAACCTCAGTTTTCGCACCCCAAAGGCTTCGCCCTGGTCGTCACGCTCTCGCTAATGATTTTGCTCACGATCATCGCCGTCGGCCTGTTGACACTCTCGAGCATCTCGCTGCGCTCGTCGAGCCAGGGCGAGGCCATGGCTGTGGCCCAGGCAAACGCCCGCATGGCCCTGATGCTCGCGCTTGGCGAACTCCAGAAATCCGCCGGAGCTGACCAGCGGGTCACTGCTGCGGCAGGCATCCTTCCCGCGGCCAAGCCCGCAACCCCTGGCCGCGCCCACTGGACGGGCGTCTGGGACACCAGCGCGTTCAACCCCGCGAAGCCCGACACCAAGGCGTTCGTGCGCTGGCTGGTCTCGGACAGCCCTTCCACCCTCGCTGATGCCACGGCCGCCGCCGGCACGGATGATGTGCTTGTTTTTCAAGGCAAGGATGCCGCTTCGTCAGTCAGAGTTCCCAAGGTGGAAATCGCCGCCGGCACGAACACCAGGAACTACTATGCCTACTGGGTCGAAGATGAGGGACTCAAAGCCGATCTGGGCTGGAGCGAGGGAGCGGCCTCCACCAACGAACGCAAGCAAGCCGCACGACTGGCCGCAGCACCAGGCCCTGATCATGGCAGCTTTGATGGCCCATTCACCGGTATCATCAACTACCCCGTCACGAGAGAAGCCGGCAACACCTGGCTCGACAACCTCGACAAGGCGCTCAGCGCGGCTGACATGCCCTTGGTGATGAGTGACTCCAGCAACCAAAGCGCCTGGCTGCGCGAGATGCGCCACGACCTGGCCCTTGGCAGCCGCGGCGTGCTCGCCGACGTCAAACTCGGCGGCCTCCGGCGCGACCTCAGCCTCGCCTTTGAAATGGATGGAACCGCGGACGTGAGCGCGACTTCACAACCCACGAAGTTCAATCAGCAGTCCGGCGAATTCGTCGGTGGCGCGGACCGGTTGACCGCGCCTCAGGCCGCGCCAGGCATGGGCGGCGTCTATGAGCGCTTCCTCTACCGGGACACCCAGGGTTCCGGCACCTCCTTCTCCGCCAGCATGCAGGCGGCCCCCTCCGTTGTCAGGGGCCCGAACTGGTGGGCGCTCCGGGATTATGCCAACCTCTATAAGCGGCTCAGCGGGACGAACGGGAATTATTCCCTCACGGCACGCAGCTACTACCCGAATAAAAGTGGGGGGGCCACCTCATTGGGAATCATGACCCAAGCCAACACCGGCGGCGATAGCTGGGATAAGGAGAACAGCAAGAACCCCGTTAAATACATCTACCGCCCTGCGAGAGCCAACTATGCGCCGGTGTTACTGGGCTCGGTTTGTTTGTATAGCGCGCTCGCCACCCAGTCCGACGGCACGACGGCCAAACTGGCACTCGGAGTCGATTCGTTCCTGTATCTTTGGAATCCATTCAATCGGAACCTGCAGTTCGATAAGTTCGCGATCTCCGCCGATTTAGGTTTTCCTGGAGACATCACATTCTTCGTAACCCGCGGAGGAACCATGACAACGTATGGCCCAGATCAACTCACGAACTACCTTACCAAAAATTCGGGGGGGGGGGAGCTATCTCCTATCTGGTGTCGAACTTAACGATGGCTCCCGGTGAAGTCATCGTGGTTTCCCCGTCATCAACTCGCAGCTCCACGGCCACACCGCTCCATGACGAAGCCAAGCCCGGAACCAATACCGACAACGCTTCCGGTGTCATCCTGACCAAGCTCCCACCATCATGGACGGAGGTTCCCTTGAATTTGGCCACGGATACGGTCTCAATGCGATATATATCTCCTACCGGCGGCAACGCCTGGTTCTGGCTGCGGACCTCTCTTCCTCCCTCAGGCGCAACGGCCAATAGTAATTCAGCTGGCGCCGGCGATGAGCTCCAGGCGATCGATAGCAATAATTCTGGTGGCAACACGCTTCCCGAATACTTTTACCCTAGTAAGGGATCGGGGGTGACGGCGGGACCGTATCCTGCGGGCACGCTTGTGAACACGAAGAACTTCTTCGGGATCCACGCCTACCTCATGAAACCGGCCAGCCATTCGGGACCCAAACCGAATCCGGTGGAAGTCTTTTCACAGTTCAATCCGGCACCGGTCGGAAGCACCGTCAATGACGTGTGGCGTCCCTGCCACCTGAACCAGATCTATAACATGGTGAGCAGGGCTGGCGGGGTAAATACGCTATTGCAGGAGGTTGCGATCAATTTCCCGGCGACCGCACTCAACAATGGTTTCTGGGGTGCGAGTTACTCTTCCGGTTCGACCTCGGTGCCGATGACGAACATCCCGTCGGCGCCGATCTTCTCGCTTGCCTCCTTCTCCCATGCGGCCCTTGCGTTGCGGACTTCAGAGCCCTACCATGCGGTTGGGAATTCATGGGCAAGCGTTTTCGTTTCGCCCGTTTCGCCGTATGGAAAGTATCAGGATGCCTTGGGAACACATACCGCAGCCGACAGTTCATGGCTGCTCAACGACGCTCTCTTCGACCGCTACTACCTGTCCGGCATCGCGCCGGAGTTCAACATCACTGGCGGAGGTTATTCTGCAACGGGATCCATCACGAAGACTCTCACTGACTTTTTCGGCGCGAGCTATCAGGACGCACATGCCAACTCGGTTCTGCGCCCCTATCTGCCGCCGGGCCAGACCGCCGCCGCCGCAAACGCAGCGCTGGCTGCCGATGACGGCTACAAAAAAACGGGCGCCTACAGCCTGATAGATGGCGCCTTCAACGTGAACTCCACATCGCTCGCGGCATGGACAGCCTTCCTGCGGGCCAATCGCAATCTGTCAATCGGCTATGCCCAAGCCGGTGGCACGGATGGAAGCCCGGGAAGTCCTTTTCCATCCAGCACCTCGCCGGCGGCCCCCGGAAATGGAGCCGCTGCGCTCTGGGCGGGTTTTTCCCGGCTGAGTGACGCCCAAGTAACGACTCTCGCGACGGAAATCGTGAAGCAAGTCAAACTGCGCGGCCCGTTCATGAGCCTGTCGGACTTTGTCAACCACCGGGTCGGCACACCCAAGACCACGGAAAACGACATGGGAGCGCTCCAGGCGGCCATCGAAGCCGCCAATATCAACTCCGCAGTCCAAACCGGTGCCGGCGGGACCACCCCGGATTACACCTCAGCCGGAGCCATATCCCTCATGCCGGGTGGCAGCACCCCAGGTGCCCGCAAGACCACCACCGGCATCCCGACCGACATCACCCAGGCGGATCTGCTGCTGCCGCTCGCCCCGCGACTGGCCGCGCGGTCCGACACTTTTCGCATCCGTGGTTACGGCGAGGCGCGCTCCAAGGACGGCAGCCAGATCCTTGCCCGTGCCACCTGCGAGGCGGTGGTGCAGCGTTTCCCGGAATACATGGACCCCGTCACGGATGCGTCCAACAACGAACCGTGGGACGAGGCGACCAACCCGCTGTCTCCGTCCGCCTCCAAACTCAACCCGATCAATCAGCTATTCGGCCGCCGTTTCAAGCTCGTGCGGTTCCGCTGGTTGAATTCCAATGAGGTCTGATTATTTGTTACCCATGAACCCGAAACTACTGTTTGCCGTTTTGCTGGTGATATTTCCGCTCGCCATCCCACCCGCGCTGAACGCGAAAAGTGAGGATTCCGGTCACTCGAAAGCCATCGAATTCACCTGTGCCGCATGGGAGAAGCTGCCTTACCCGGAATTGTATTATCTGCATGGAAAACAATACCTGCAGCTCGAATTGTCCGCAGGACAGCGCTCGAAGGTTTATCCTCTCAAGGGCGTTGAAGCCCTGGAATTGTTCATCCGAAAAGTGAGCGCCGCCGGTTCCGGGATATCCGATGCGGCTCCGGAATACGAGCGGGTCGCTATGGCACCGCTTCTGAAAGGGGTGAAACGGATGCTCTTCCTAATCGAGGCAAGCAAGGATTCCAAGGGCATGCCGCTCCAGCTTCTTGGAATGGATGACACTTTGGAAACCTTTCCGGCCGGATCGTTCCGATTCATCAACCAAACGCCACATCTGCTGCGGATCGAATTCGCCGGAGTCACCCGCGATCTGCCTCAAGGCGCGCTGAAAGTCGTAACGCCGGATCTCCCGGAGGCAGGTGGATTCCTTCCCGCCATCATTCAGAACGAGGACGGACGCAAGATCCTGGAGAACCGGTTTTTCGCCCAACGCACAGGGCGCGAATTGATCATTATCAGCCCGCCTGCCGCAGGGCGGACCGAACTGGTTATGAAGTTTCTATCAGACACTATCCCCGCAAGTCCTACCACCCCCCGGAAGCCATCTCATCGCAAATAGCATGCAACGCCCACGTCTGATGACCCGAAGATTCGCCAGCATCCTTTTCGCCGCATGCCTTCTGCTGCTGGCGGGATGTCCCGCACTGCTGCGCGCCCAATCCGCGCCCGACAAGCCCGGCGTGGAATTCTCCTGTGTGGTCTGGGAGCAGCCGCCCATCTCCGCGGTCGTGTACCGAGATGGCAAAAGCTACCTGCCGCTGGTGTTCTCGCTAGGCAACCGTTCGCAACTCTATCCATTGAAGGAGTCGTCCGCATTCGAGTTGTATGAGAAAGCGGTCGGCGCGGACGGAACGACGACGTACAAACTGGTAGGCAAGGCACCCATAATTGCAGGAGCACGGCGGATGTTGTTTCTAATCGACCAGGTTGCCAACTCCACCGGATTGCCGCTCAGGGTTTTCGGTGTGAATGATGCGCTGGATGTCTTTCCGCCCGGCACCTTCCGCTTTGTCAACTTTTCCAGCGCGGCGCTGCAGGTCAAGTTCGGCGGGGAGACCAACAAACTGCCCGCGGGTGAGATGAGGGTCGTCAAATCGCATGTCTCGCCCAAGGGTGGATTTCTTCCCTTTTTCATCGGTGATGCCAGCGGCAAAATCATCTTTGAAACCCGCCTGTTCGGTCAGCCAAGCGGGCGCGACATGGTCTTTATCGGTCCGCCTACCAAGCCCGGGAACGAACCGATGGTGAAGTTTCTCACCGAGATCATTCCTCCCGCGCCGCCCAAACCCGGCGGCTAGCCATTTCCACCCGCCCTCATCTGGAGCCTACCCGCACATGAAACTGAAAATTACCACTGCCGCAGCGGCCGCCATTCTCGCCCTGACCGGAACGAGTCGTCTTATCGCAGAGACCTTGCCTTCCCTCATGGATGGCAAGATTCCGCTCAATATCGACCAATTGTGGGGTGACTATGATCCCAAACGAGAGCCTCTCGAAACCGAGGTTGTGAAGGAATGGGAACAGGATGGCGTGGTGGCACGGCTCATCCGCTATCAGGTCGGCACTTTCAAGGGCACTGCCTCCAAAGTCGCCGCCATCTACTGCTTTCCCAAGGGCGGCGCCAAACTCCCCGCCCTGCTCCATTTGCACGGCGGTGGCCAATCGGCCAGCCTCGACGGCCCGATGGCCGACGCAAAAAACGGCTATGCCAGCCTCTCGCTCAACTGGGGCGGGAATAAAATCCCCGTTCCGAAATCCGTCACCGCCAGCGGAACTTGGGACGGCCCGCAAACCGACTGGGGCAAGCTCGACGCCACCCACCCGCCGCAACGCAACAAGGTCAATCACTTTGCCGGCGGCATCAGCCCGGACGATTTCACGCTCGATGCCGTCGAGTCTCCGCGCAACTCGAACTGGTTTCTCGTCCTGATCGCCGCCCGCCGCGGGTTGACGTTCCTGGAGCAGCAGCCCGAAGTCGATCCGGCCCGCCTCGGCGTGTACGGCCATTCGATGGGCGGCAAACTCACCACCAACCTGGCCGGCATCGACCGCCGGGTCAAAGCGGCCGTACCGTCCTGCGGCGGGTGCGGCGAGATCGATGTCAGTGAAATCGATCTGCCCGGCTGTATCAAAACCAGCGTCAGCCCGATCCAGGGTGCCTGCATTTCCGACAATGCCTATATCCCGCACATCACTTGCCCGATTCTATGGCTGTCGCCGACCAACGATTTCCATGCCACCATCGACCACATGGCGTGGAATTGGCGCAACGTGCCCGACTCCCTCATCCGCTTCAGCATCACGCCCCATCGCAACCATATTCACGATGAGGCCCACGGCCTGACCAAGCACCTGTTTTTCGAGCAGCACCTCAAAAAGGCCTTCACCTTCCCGCAAACTCCGCAACTCACCTTGCTGACCAAGACCCCGAACGGCGTGCCGGTGCTCAGCGTGACTCCCGACGAGTCTCGGCCCGTCAAGGCCGTGGATATCTATTACTCGGTGGACCCGCATCCCACCACCCGTTTCTGGCGCGATGCCAAGGCCGTCCAAAAGGGCAAACTATGGGCCGCACCCGCGCCACTGATGTCGTTGGAGCAACCGCTCTTTGCCTACGCCGATGTGACCTACGACACCCCCGAAGCCTATCGGAAAATCGCCCAAGCGCCCGGCTCCGGCAATTCCGTCGTGTTCGCTATCAGTTCACGCGTGCTCACCGCTTCGCCCGCCGGATGGCAGGCCGCCGGGGTGCGCGCGACCGACCTGCCTGAGCGCATGATCGATGCCGGTGACCGCGGCTGGCACGACTGGTATCTCTCCAACTGGGGACACCCCCCGCTCTGGGCTGCGATCACGGCCAAGCTCAAAGACCCGAAATGGCGCGGCCCTAACGGCGGCAAGCTGGTCTTTGATATCCGCTCGACCAGCGACAACACCCTGGCGGTCGTCATCAGCACCAATGCCTGGGGAATTTACGGCAACAAGGTGCCCACGGCCGACTACGTCGCCGCCAAAGAACTCACAGGCTCGCCCGACTGGCAAGCTATCACCGTGAGCCTGGAAGAACTCGTCGCCAATGACGTCAAAATCACCACCCCTCTCGCCGATTGGCAGACGGTGACCGACCTGCGCATCAGCCCCAGCTATCAGGGCGGACCGAAAGGCCGTGTCAATGTTGGGGGCAAGGCCTGGCAGGGACCGCGCGAGATTCGCAACCTGCACTGGCAAGGGGGCGAATATGCCGCCGTGCAGCCCGTCGGCTCCACCCTGAGCGCCGAGGATCACCAGCGCCAATTCAACGCAGCAATCAACAAATCCTTGGAACAGGAAAGAATGGATCGCCGCCAGAAGTAATTTTTCCGCTTCGGATCTCTTCCAACTACGACAACATGAAATCACTCATACCAGTTTGTCTGTCAGGCATTCTCGCGCTCACTTGCCTGCGGGCGGGGGCCGCCGAGTCATTGCTCAACCCCAAGCAGGTCTGGGCGGACTACGATCCTAACAAGGGCGAATTCAAGGAGGAAATTGTCAAACAGGAGACGAAGGATGGGCTTTATTACCGCGAATCCTACATCAGCGCCTATGTGGTGGGCGAGGAAGTCCGCGTTTATACCCTGTATCAAGTCAAGGCCGGTGCCCACAAGGCCCCCGGACTGTTGAATGTTCATGGCTGGATGGGGGCGGCCTCCATCAACAAGGATTATGTCGCCGACGGTTGGGCGGTCATGTCGTATGACTATTGCGGAAAAAACGGCAACCGGGTGCATTACACCAAGTATCCGGAAAAGCTCAGTCACGGCGAGATGTGCGGGGGCAAGGTGACCAACTGCTCCTTGCCTGACAAGACGTCGATCACCGACCCGAAGCAGACGTCCGACTACCTCTGGTATGCGATCGAGTCCCGCGTGCTCAGCTATCTGGAACAACAGAAGGAGGTCGATAAATCCCGGATCGGGGCCGTGGGCTATTCCTATGGCGGCACCATCATGTGGTTCCTGGGAATGGATCCCCGCATCAAGGCGGTCGTCGCCTACTTCGGCATCGGCTATACGGAGTACTATCGGAATCGCGGCGTGATGATGTATAATGTCCCTTACGTCGAACCGGAGAAAAGCCCCGGAGAGAAGATTTATCTGGCAGGCATCGCGCCCGAAGCGCACGTGCCATACATCACAGCCCCGACGCTTTTTCTCAATGGCAGCAATGACCACCACGGTGTCTGCGAGCGCGGGTTGGAAACCTTCAAAGTGTTCCCCAAAAACGTGCCCTGGGCATTTGCCGTCCAGGTCCGCGGCCACCACAACACCGAAAAAATCGGCCAGGACACCAAGATGTGGCTCGAAAAATACGTCTTGAAAAAGGAGGTGTTCTGGCCGGATCATCCGCAATCGGTCATAACGCTTGATGCCGGCGGGGTGCCCCAACTGATGGTCAAGCCGTCGAATCCGCAGCGGGTCAAAAGCGTCGAGATCTATTATGCGCTCAAAAACCCATCCTGGATCAGCCGCGCATGGCGCGATGCCACCGTGGTGCGCCAGGGGGATCACTGGCTGGCAAAACTGCCGGTCATCAATGTGGACGACTACGTTTTCGCCTACGCGAACGTGATCTACGACACGACAGCCGTCGTCTCCACCGCTTTCAACGCCGTCATCCCGTCCAAACTGGGCAACGCAAAGGCGACCGACACGGTATCGGAGGTGCTTTACAGCGGCGATGGCGGGCTTGGGGCCTGGTCCAATGTCGCGGAGGTCGAAGGGGCCGGCGGCATCAAAGGGTTTCGCTGCATCGACAATAAAGCGGGCTTTGGCAACGAGCAAATGAGCGACCCCAAGTGGCAGGCCCCGGCGAATGCCGCGCTGGGATTCAAGTTCTATTGCACCGAACCCCAGACGCTGGTTTTCACGGCGGGTGATTATAGTGGTGAAATCGAGATCACCGCGTCGGATGCCTGGCAGGAAATGGTCATCCCCAAGGAAAAGCTCTTTAATCTCCACAACCCAAAAGTCTCGATGGCCAATTGGAATAATGTGCCAAACATCCAATTCAAGCCAAAGAGCGGGGCCGATATCACCAAGATCTTGTTCGCGAATTTCAAGTGGACCGTGCAAAAGCCGTGAACATTCAGCTGCCAAATACCATTACTAATCAATCAGGGGACTCTTTCCTATGTTGGCTAGAACCACTGATTACACAGAGTTACTGATTTTTTCCAAGAGATCTCTCCAATCTGTGTAATCAGTGTAATCAGTGGTTCAATTTACACATAACCCATATAGGCATATTAATTTACAAAAGCGGTGTCACTCTTTCAATCCCATGCCATACCCCGTGTTTACGAAAATACTCTTAGTCTCCCTTGTTGCATCCAATCTGCTCCGCGCTGCCGGGGAATCCCTGCCGCCGCTGATCGATGGCAAGGCACCGCAAACCTTTGAGGCGCTGTGGGCCGGCTACGACCCCCGCAAAGAACCCCTGGAAATCGAAGTTTTGAAGGAGTGGGAGGAGGACGGTGTGGTGCTGCGCGTCGTCCGCTATCAGATCGGGGTGTTCAAAGGCCACAAGGCCGTGATGGCCGCGGTCTATGGATTTCCCAAAGGCGGCAGCAAGCTGCCGGGTTTGGTCCAGATCCATGGCGGCGGGCAGTTCGCAGATTATAAAGCGCCACTCACCAACGCCAAACGCGGCTATGCCACGATCTCCCTCGCTTGGGCCGGCCGCATCAGTGCCCCCGCATACGAAGTGGACAGCGATATCGTCAACCTCTTCATCGAAGGAAATACGGGCGATCCCGCCTATAAGGTGACAACCGATTGGAAAGGCTTCATTGGGTACCACGCGGTCGATCGAAAAAACCGGGCCCCGGCGGCTTTTCCTGAATGGAAATTGGATGAACTCACCGATTCACCACGCAACTCCAGTTGGTTCATGTGGGAACTCGGTGCCCGCCGGGCGCTGACCTTCCTGGAGCAGCAACCCGAAGTGAACGGGGATAAGTTGGGCGTTTACGGGCACTCCATGGGCGGCAAGCTCACCGTCATGACCGCCGCCGCGGATGCCCGGGTGAAAGCGGCGGCCCCATCTTGCGGCGGAGTTAGCGCGCGGTCGGAGCCCGGCATTGCTCCCGCGCCAATCGATGACGGCGTTTCGCTTTCCCATATCACCTGCCCGATCATTTTCCTGAGTCCTGCCAATGATTTCCACGGTCAAATTGACGACCTGCAAACGGCGCTATCAGAGATCCACAGCAAGGAATGGCGGGTCACCTGCTCGGCCCACGGCAACCACCAGGATCTGGCGGAATTCGAGGTCGCTACCCAACTGTGGTTCGACCAATGCTTGAAAGGATCCTTCCAGATGCCAAAGACGCCCGCCGCGACTCTGGAATTGAAGACAACCAATGCCGTCCCCTGCTTTACCGTCACCCCGGATGCTTCCAGGGCCATTCAAGCGGTGGATATTTATTATACCCAGCAAGGCCGCCCGGCGGGAACGAAGCACGACATGTTCCACACGATGAGCCGGTTTTGGCATCGCGCCAAAGCGACCCGCAATGGCGACAATTGGAGCGCGGAATTGCCCGTGTTGACCATCGACAAGCCATTGTGGGTCTATGCGAATGTGCTTTATACTTTGGACCAACCGGTGACGGGCGCGGGTTACTATTACGGAAAGTATACGACCCAGGCGTTTAATCTTTCGTCGCGCATGGCGATTGTTTCCGCGGACCAGCTCAATGCGGCCGGCGTCAAGGCAACGGCGAATCCTTCGCAGATGATCGAAGTATTTGGCAAGGACTGGCAGAAGGAATGGTTCACCTACGACCTGACTGACAACTGGGCCCGCAGCACGCACAAAATCTATGATCCCCAATGGCAGGCGCCGGAGGGGGCGCAACTCGCGTTCTCGGTCCGCAGCGCGCAGCGTAATAAGTTGGTCGTTAGAGTGGATGGTAACGCCTCCGAGGTGGCCCTCCAAGGCGGCAACCAGTGGCAGCAGGTGGTGCTGACGTGGACTGACTTCCGTGATGCCAAGGGAGGCGCCCTGAAGGATTGGAAGAACCTCAAAACCCTGGGCCTGTCGGCCAAAGAGACACTCAAGTCCAAGGTGGACGGGGTCGACAAAAAAATCGAACTCGGAGCCGAGTGGGTCGGCGAGAGCCCCGAGTTCAAGAACCTGCGCTGGGTCGAGGCGGCACTGGAAAGTCAGCACCAACCGATCGGTGCGAAGATTACTCCGGCGGAATCAACTGCGGGGAAGTTCGTCCAGGCGCGTTTCATCGCCCCACCGGCCAAGCGCGCGGCGGACGCGGCCTGCCCGCTTTTCCGCAAGGAATTCACCCTGAATTCCAAGCCGCAAAGCGCCACCCTGCGCATCATCGGCCTGGGCGATTACGAGGTCAGCCTCAACGGCCAGCCGTTGGCCGCCACGGCCATCAACCAGCCGTGGTCGGAATATGAAAAGACCCTCTACTACCGCGACTTCGACCTGACGCCCGCCCTAGGGGCCGGCCCGAATTGCCTCGGCGTGATGCTCTACAATTCCTTTTGGCATAACCCCAATCCGCCCGCCGGCCGCTATAACAAAATCGGTGCCCAACGCACTACCGCCGAGCCCTACCTGCTGTGCGCGGAAATCACCGCCACTCAAAAAGACGGCACCGTGGTGCGCATCGGCACCGATGGCTCGTGGCACCTGACGGATGGCCCGGTGATTTTCTCACATATCTACGCCGGAGAGGATTTTGATGCGCGCCGCCAGTTGCCCGGCTGGGACCGGGTGGGTTTTGACGACCGCAACTGGCAAACGGCGCGCGAAACCGCCGCGCCCGCGGCCCGTTTGGAACCGCAGCTCTTTCCCAACGTTGCAACCTTCGCCCACCAAAAACCGGTTTCGATCAAACCGGCGCAAGTGACGGTGCCGCACGCGACCGCTCAGCCCGAAGCGCCGGCGATGGCGGAGCCTCCGGCTTCTCTCTATACTTTCCCTCAAAACATGGCCGCACAATTGCGGGTCGAGTTGGAGGGCGGCAAGGCCGGCGACCGGGTGAGCTTTCGCTGCGGGGAACACAAGAACGCGCAAGACCGGCTGTTTGGAAACTACGTGCTCAGTTGCGAGGTCATCACCGACGGCCAGCCGCTGACGCGCCAGTGGGGTTCGTTTTATGTCGGCATGCAATTCGTCGAAGTGACCGGGGCGGTCCAGCCGGGCCTCCCCAATCCCCTCGGCCTGCCCGTGGTTCGGAGCTTGGAGCTGGTGGACGTGCGCGCCGCGTTGCCGGAGGCGGGAACATTCAATACGTCGAGCGACCTCTACAACGGCACGCACCGGATCATCGATGCGGCCATGCGCGCCAACATGAGCTGGGTGATGACGGATTGCCCGCACCGCGAAAAGTTCGGCTGGCTCGAATGCTCCTACCTGCTCGCCCCCAGCTTCCAGTACCGCTACGACTGCCGCACATGGATCGCGAAAATCATCCGCGACGTGCGCGACGCCCAGGAACCCAGCGGCCGGGTGCGCACGGTGGCCCCGGGTTATCCGAAGTTTGGCGACGGTTTCCAGTGGACGGTGGAGTGGGGCGCCACGGCGGCGCTGCTGCCCTGGCGGCATTACGAGTGGTACGGCGACGTGAATATCCTGCGCGACAACTTCGAGATGATGCGCCGGTTCACCGACTATATCCAGACCGAGGCCAAGGACGGACTGGCCCCGGGCGGGCTGGGCGACTGGTATGATTACGGCCACGGCCAGGCCCCCGGCCCATCGCGCTTCACTCCGACGAACCTGTCCGCCACCGCCACCTGGGCGCTTTCAGCCCGGGCCGTCGCCCAGGCGGCCGAAGTGCTCGGCCGCCCCGAAGAGGCGAAAAAATACCATGCGCTGCACGCACGGATCGCGGCGGATTTCCAGAGGCATTTCCAGGACCCGGTGACGCGCAAGCTCCGCCATAAGGGCAGCCCGCAATGTGCCAATGCCATGGCCCTCTGCGCTGGCGTGGTTGCCGCCGCCGACCGCGCGTTGTTGGTGGACGACCTGATCGCCGATCTCGAAAAGCGCAACTACCAGCAGACCGCCGGTGACGTGGGCCATGTGTATGTGATCCGCGCGCTGGCCGAGGCGGGCCGATCCGACGTGCTGCACCGGGTGTACTCACGCGATGGCGTCGGCAGCTACGGCGGCATTTTGAAAAAAGGGCTGACCTCGCTGCCGGAGACATGGGACGCGATGATGGACGGCTACCAGTCGCTCAACCACTGCATGCTCGGACACGTGATGGAGTGGTATTATGGCTACGTGGGCGGAATTCGTCAGCCAGCCGGCGGGATTGCCTGGAAGAAGATCATCATCGCGCCCAATCCCGGTGCGTTGACCCACGCCGAATGCACGGTGGAAACACCGGCAGGACGGGTGGTCAGCCGCTGGCGGGTGGACGGGAAACAATTCCGGCTCGAAACCGAAATCCCCAAGGGAGTTGAGGCCGTGGCAATCCTGCCTTCGGGTTCCAAGAAGCCCTTGCATAGCGGCAAACAGACGCTAACGGAGCCACTGTTGACTGAACCGTAAACATGGATAAGACCTTTATGAATAACATCAGATCCTGACTATTCGCTCTTCACTTCTCTTATATGCACAACCAAACTAACATGACGATGATACACCTCGCAACACGAACCATCCTGATTTCACCGCTGCTTCTGGCGCTGAACGGAAGCCTCAAAGCGGAGGATTCGTTGCCACCGTTAAAGGACGGCAAGGCACCGACCAACCTGAACGAGCTCTGGGGGAATTACAACCCACGCAAGGACCCGTTGGAGACCCAGGTCGTGCGGGAGTGGTTGGAGGGGGACATCACCTTCCGCTATGTGGTTTTCACGATTGGCACTTTCAAGGGAACCAAGGCCCGGATGTCGGCATTTTATGCGTTTCCGAAAGGCGCCAGGAAGCTTCCGGCTATTCTGCAGATTCATGGCGGCGGACAGAGCGCATCGCTGGATTCCGTAAAGAATGCCGCCGCCAACGGTTATGCCGGACTCTCGATCAACTGGGGCGGCAATAAAATGAAGGTGGGACCGATGCAGGACGAGGACCCGAATACCGACTGGGGCGCGCTCGATGCCACACAAAAACATAACGACCATTATGCCGGCGGCAAGCCGGACCCCAAGACGCTCGATGCGGTGGAATCACCGCGCAACAACAACTGGTTCCTGCTGGTCCTGGCAGCCCGTCGCGGGTTGACGTTTCTCGAGCAACAGCCCGAGGTCGATCCAGCGAAACTGGGAGTCACAGGCCATTCGATGGGCGGCAAGATCACGGTGAACCTCGCCGGGATCGACAAGCGGGTGATGGCGGCGGTGCCGTCGTGCGGCGGCGCCGGGGGCGTGAGCGGGAAATTGAGCGGAATGCCCGGCGCGGCACCGAAAAGTGAAAAACTGGATATCACGGCAAACACGATTGATGATGGGGCGTACATCCCGCGCATCACCTGTCCGATTCTTTACATGGCGCCGACCAACGATTTCGCCGGACCGTTTGACAACATGACCCTCAATTGGAAAAGCATCGGAAGCAAGAATGTCGCCTATTCGATCGCGCCGCACCTCAACCACCGCAGCATTTCGGAGACTGGCATCGCCGGGATCCTTTGGTTCGAGCAGTATCTCAAAAACTCGTTTGTATTTCCGAGAACGCCGGAATTGATCGTCACCTTCAAAACCGCCAATGGGGTTCCCCGCGCCAGCATCAAGACGGATCGCCCGGGCGAGGTTGCCAAAGTGGACCTCTACTATTCAGTGGATCCACACTGCCTGACCCGATTTTGGAGAGATGCAGAGGCGAAAAAGGTTGGGAATTTCTGGGCGGCCGATTGCCCCATCCTGAGTGCGAACCAACCCCTGTTGGTGTATGCCAATGTCAGCTACAAACTGAATGCCGCGGTCATCGGCGAACGGGGCTCCAAGCCGCCTGAAACTTTTATCATCAGCACCAAAGAGGCGATCTATCTTCCCGAGGAATTGAAAGCGGCCGGCGTCAAGTCCACTGATAGACCCTCCCGGATGGTCGATGATTTCGCCCGTGGCTGGCAGGACTGGTATCGACTGGAATGGGGAAATCCCCATGTCTGGATGGCCGCAACCCGCAAGCTCAAAGACGCCAAATGGCGCGGTCCTGCCGGTGCCAAGCTCGTGTTTGAAGTCAAGTGTCCCAATGACAATGTCATCGCCGTGGCGGTGAGCCTGAACGATTGGGGTGCATTTCCTGGCCAGCCCGCTGGCGCCTATTGCGCTCGTAAGCCGCTTGCCGGTTCCCCCGACTGGCAGACGGTTTCCATCGCCATGGGGGAGATGATCGCCGACAAACCCAACGCGCCCGCGCTGACCTCATGGGACACCGTGACCGAGCTTTCCTTCAGGCGTACGAAGTCCTTCCTCAAAGATGGGAAGGAAGTGGAATACGGCGGCGCCACCGGCTGGCCAGCCCCGCGCGAATTCCGCAATCTCCACTGGGAAGGCGGCGTGGAAACTGGCGATGCGACAGCTCCTGCCGCCATGAAAGATGCCGTGCCGCAAAATCTCGATGAGACGATCCAGAAAGAAATCAAGAAGTCCACGGATCTTGAAAAGCGGGACAAGGCAAACCGCTAGGACTGCCTGCTGACACTCAAAGAATCTGCATACCTGGAAAGATCCAAAAATGATTCAATTAAATCGGACTGCAATAATCAAAGCGACATTCGCGGCGATACTCGGACTTGTCATCACCTCGGTCGCCAATGCCGGGAATCCGCTGGAGATCAAATCGGACAGGCTAAGTTTGAAATTCGCCGCTGACGGCAAGCCGAAATCATTCAGGATCGGGGGCAAGGAATTGCTCGATGAACAGAACCCCGGAACAGGCTTCGAGCTCAAAGGATTTGATTACAACTCATGCGGTCCGGCTTCCTTTTCGTTTCAAAATCTGGCGTTCGATGGCAAACAGCTAACGGCTTCTATCGGCGATCATGTGCGCATCACCTTTGAGGTTACCGCGACTGACCGCTACCTCGCATTCAAGCTCAGCAGGGTGGAAGGGGTGCCAAAAAACAACCTGCTGTGGCTGAAGTTCACCATGAATGTCCAGGGGGATGTGAAGACGCTTCCGTTGGGTTACATGACAAAAGCCAGCGGCAAAGGTTGCGAGGTCAGTTGGCCGTGGCTCTGGGCGAGAACGCCAGACACACCGATGGGCGGATTTGCGATTTTTGAGTCCACCTCCGGCGAGGACGTCATGTTCCGCCACGTCTGGGCCACCGAAGGCCTTGCCCGGCCCAAAGTCACCGGCCCATGGAATTGGGAAACCGCCCAAAAATATTTTGCAGCGGCACAGCAGCGATTTGCCGATCCAAGCCACCTGCGCATGGCGGCGGCTGTTGCTGCGGCTACCGGCACTCCGGTCATGATCGGCTCGGACCAATTGTGCTTGAAATTCGCCGCTGACGGCACGCCCGGATCTTTCCTGGTGGGTGGCAAGGAACGGCTCAACGCGCAGGATCCTGGCAAGGGATTTGTGCTCAACGGGTTTGATTTCAACGAGTGCAAGCCGGTATCGTTTCCACTCAAAAATCTCAGGTTCGACGGCAATCAGTTAACGGCATCCATCGGGGACAACGTGCGTGTCTGCTTCGATGTCAAGGCGACCGACCGATACATCACGTTCAAGCTCACTCGGGTGGAGGGTGTTCCTCAAAAGAACCTTACCTGGATGGCATTTAAAATGAATGTCCAAGGAAATGTCAAAGTGCTCGCGCTGGACTACATGGCCCATGCCAGCGCCAACGGATGCACCATCAACTGGAACTGGCTCTGGAACCGCAATGCCAACTCGATCCTGGGCGGTTTTGCGATCTACTCCCCAACCAGCGATGCGGATGAAGACGAAACCCTGCTCCAACTCTGGGCCAACGAAGGACTGCCACATCCGAAGGTCCATGGCGAATGGAACTTGCAAACCGCTAGAAAATGGCTGGCCGACTGGCAAACCCAATTTGCCGACCAGAGTCAGATGCTCATTACGGCCAAAAGCAATGAGGAGCTCTATTCGCTCGCCGACTATGCCACCACGATGGACATCAAACGCATCTATATGCACACTGATACCTGGCGGGGAGAATATTGGCCGGTTAAATACAGTTTTCTGCATCTGAATCCGCAGACCTTTCCCAAGGGTGAGGAGGATTTTCAAAAGTTCGCCAAATATGCACGGGCAAAGGGAATCGGGCTGACCATCCACACGGTGAGCTGCTCCATTGCCAACGAGGACCCTGACTATGTGGTCGGGAAAATCGACCCGCGACTGGCCAGGTGGATTGACGGCACTCTCGCACAACCCGCTGCCGCAGCTGATCAAACGCTTTATTTCAGGCCGGCCCCGGGTCAAGAACTGCCCTTAACCATGGATCGGCCCGTGACCGGCCCCGCGCATGTCGATCCGTGGAATAATATCAAAACGGTGCGCATCGGCAATGAGCTGGTCCGCGTGGGTAAATTTGTCGATACCGACAAGGACGTATGGCAGTTGCAAGACTGCACCCGCGGTGCCTTTAAAACCGCGCCGTGCGTCCATCCCGCCGCAGTCGCGATGGCGGGCCTCATCCGGCCTTATGATCAGGTGTTCACCGCCGACAACGACAGCACCCTGGTCGAAGAGCTGGGTCGCCGCATCGCCGAGTTCAATAACCGGAATAATATCATCCACTGCGAGCAGGACGCCGGTGAAATCCACACCGTCAATCATCAGTGGGGCTATGCGAAATTCGCCAAGGCCGTTTATACCAACCTCGATCATCCCGTCACCAGCAACAATTCCGGAGGGAGTCCAATGCCCTGCCAGTTTGAATACAAATTCCACAGTTCGAAAGCGGCCATCGCAGCCAGAAACCAACCGCAGGTTCCTCTAACAGTCGCGCGCGGCGGCCGCCTGGCTACCGGCCCGTATGAAATGTTTTCACTGGTTGGAAAACCGGTTGCCTCCGGAGTGACCAGCGTGGGGATCTACAAGCCGGAGCCGATGTTCGGCGTCTCCAGCGAATCTTTAAAGAGCCACGGATTATCGTCATATGCCGCCAGCACCGTCTTGGCCTGGAAAAAAGTCGCGCCGTTGCTCAATGCGCCACAACAAAAGTCCATCCTCGCCGCCACTGACCAGGTGATTTATCGGGCGGAAAAATCCCAGTCTGGCTATCAGGTGACACCGCTGCGGATGCTATACCGCCCCGGCATCGATATCGGCTGGAAAGCGGGTTCCGAATTTGGACCGGTCGTGCCCCGGCAATATGTGAAAACCGGGTCAACGATGGAGATTGAAAACCCCTATCCTGCCCAGGAACCCGAATTCGTGATCCGGGTCATGAACGGATTTAGTGATAGCCCAGCCGCCCCAATCAACGACAAATCGAGAGCGGATGCAACTGGATCCAAGGACCAGGGGTTGATTGATCAATACAATACCGGCACCGGCCTCAAAACTGCCGAACATCCTTTCCGAAACGCCTTTCATATCTGGGCTGGTGCCGCCGTCACCGACGGCCAGGCCAACGGTGGGAAGTGCTGGTTTAGGAAACATTTCAAATGGTCGAAATCTGCCGATGCCCGCGTTGACTTGATCTGTCAGGCGGATGATGACGCGCTGCTGTGGGTCAACGGACAAAAAGTGCGCGGAACCGATGGCGATTGGCACATCGCCTACGCCTCTGAGATTACCAAACTGCTGAAAGCGGGCGATAACGTCGTGGCGGTGGAAGCGACCAATGGCGGCGGCGGACCCGGCTGCCTAACTGCGGCAATTGTGATGAGCGGCGGCGCGGCCACAGAGACCATTGCCACCGACAAAACCTGGCGCACCAGTGCCACCACGCAGAATCAATGGAAGGAGTCCGGGTTTGACGATTCCAGGTGGCAGGACGCCGCCGAACTCAAGCGCTTTGGTGAAGCGATCTGGGGCAAAGCCACCGTCAGTTTCGGCGGCACCCAGAAGACGCTGCTGCAGCCCAAAGCTGACAAAATCCGCGACCTCGGTGACCACCAATTCTCGGATGACGGCGATGCGCTCCGAATCCAGTTTGAGAACAAGCGAGACGCGCCCGTGACCCATGAAGAAAACCTTCCCGCATTCGACTGCTCCGCCAATATGTCAGAAGCCAGAGGTATCGGCCTAACGGTCACCGGCGATGGCAGCGGGGCCGTTCTGGTGCTTCAGGCATTCTTCCGTGGCGAGAGAGACTATATCGTTCCCCTGGATTTCAAGGGCCCGCGTGACATCGTCATCCCGTGCGGTGAAGTTTCGTGGACCGATGCCCGCTGGGGTTGGTATATGAGAACCAAAGGAGCCGAATATGGAAAGCTCGGGAAAATGGCCATCGGACTCGGGAAAGTACCGCCAAAGACCTCCGTCGATATTAAAGTCAGCAAGCTCCGCATCTTGCCGGAAGTCCCGACGGCGTTGAACAATCCAACAATCCATGTTGGCGCGGGGTTGCTGCAAATCACCGGAACGATCCCGAGCGAATCCTATGTCTGGTATCAGGGTGGAAACTCTCTTGGCGTCTATGACTTGAATTGGCAAAAGACCGCCGATCTGCCGCTCAAAAAAAGGAACTTCAGCGCCCCACAGGGCCGCCTGAATATTTCACTGGAATGCAAGGAGGCCAATCCAACGCCCTGGCTTGAGTGTCAGTTTTTTGTGAAAGACACGCCGATGATCGTCGGCGTTGAAAAGTAGAACGCACATCCGATAACTTGATGATAATAGAGAACACGACATGGCATTTTACAAACTTTTGAATCAACCGCAGGCGGCATGGATCATCATGATGGCATTGGGCCTGCCGGCTGCGGCGACCGCTGTGGAGGTCACCACCCTGCGCTGCGAATACCGCGCAAACCCGCAAGGCATCGATGCCGCGATTCCACGGTTATCGTGGGCGAGCGAGACGGCAAACGAGCCGCAGGCGCGCGGTGTGCGGCAGAAGGCTTATCAGATATTGGTGGCTTCTACCCTGGCACAGTTGACTAATAATCAAGGTGACCTGTGGGACAGCGGGAAGGTGGAATCCGACCAGCAGAACCAGGTTGAGTTCAAGGGGGAAGCTCTCACGTCCCGGGCCCGGTGTTTTTGGAAGGTGAAGGTCTGGGACCAGGCCGGCAAGCCCTCCGCGTGGAGTGCCACTGCTGCCTGGAGCATGGGCTTGCTCGCGCCAGAAGACTGGCAGGCGCAATGGATCGGCAACGATGGGGCCTATCAAACCCGGGACGCAGTCGCCGCCGAAGATAACCTCCTTTCGCTGAAAGGGCTGAAGTGGGTACAAATGCCGAAAAAGGACGGCAAAATCACCGTCGACACCTACCTTCGGCGCGAAGTCGAGTTGCCCGCCGATCGGGTGCTCAAGCGCGCGACCTGGGTGCTCTACGCGTTTAATGAAGGACGGGCGACGGTGAATGGGGTGGCGGTGGGCAGCGCGGCCCATTGGGAAGCGACCTCGCGGTTGGATGTCACCAAAGCCCTAAAGCCGGGCCGCAACAGCCTCGGCTTGGTGGTCAGCCACACCGACCCGCATCTGCCGGCGGCCATCGGCCAGCTGGTGTTACAATTCACTGCGGGCGAACCTATTTTGGTGCCCCTGGACGCCAGTTGGAAAGTCACTCAACAAGCTGCTTCCGGCTGGAAGGCTGTGGGCTTTAATGAAAGCGCCTGGCTGAGCGCCGAGTTGCTCGGCATCATGCCGTGGGGTCATCCGCCTACCAAATCCGACTTGCCCCGGATGCCCGCCCCCTATTTGCGCAAAGAATTCGCGGTGACCTCGCCGGTTAAACGCGCCACCGCCTATGTTACCGCCCTCGGCGTCTATGAATTGCGTCTCAACGGCCAGTCGGTGAGCAAGGACGTCCTCGCTCCGGGCTGGACGAATTTTCTCAAGCGCGTTCATTATCAAACCTACGACGTCACCCGCCTGATTACCCCGGGCAACAATGCGGTTGGCGCGATCTTGGGTGATGGCTGGTATGCCAGCACCTTGGCACATTTCGAACGGCGAAATATGTATAATGAAGGCCGCCCCCGCTTTCTGCTGCAATTGGAGTTGGAGCTCGCCGACGGCACGATCCAGCGGGTGTGTACGGATAACACCTGGAAAACGGCTTTTGGGCCGCTGCGGCACGCCGATTTACTGATCGGCTGCGAATACGACGCCCGCCTGGCGATGCCGGGATGGGACCGGACTGGGTTTAATGAACAAGCCTGGATCCCGGTTCTCGTGAAAGGGATCGGACCCAAAGGCCCAAACAGCAGCACGGACGTGATCGTTAAGGATGTCACGGATCGACTGAAAGCGGCCATCAAGGACGGCCGACTATCCATCAGGGCCGATACTGGATTCTTTGGCGGCGATCCAGCCCCGGGCCGAAAAAAAGCACTCGCCGTGGACTACAGCGAAGCCGGAAAGAAGCTCACCAAAACTATCGTTGAAAATGAGCAGCTGGAATTAACGGGGCCGGAGCTGAAGATTACGAAAGCCGAATTCGGGGATCTGGCCTCTGGAAAAGCGACATTTTCGCTTCAAGCTTCCGTGGCGGAACCTTCACGCGTCATCGAAGAACTCCCCGCCCGCTCCGTCCGGGAGACCAAACCCGGCTGCTGGACCTTTGACTTGGGCCAAAACATGGTCGGCTGGGTGCGCCTCAAAGTCCGTGGACCGGCCGGCCGTCGCCTCACGCTGCGCCATGCCGAGATGATCAATGCCGACGGCACTATCTATACCGCCGCGTTGCGCAGTTGCCCGGCCACCGATTATTATATTATGTCGGGCAAAGGGGACGAAACCTTTGAGCCGTTCGGCACCTTCCACGGCTTTCGTTACGTGGAAATCCGCGGGCTGGAGACCAAGCCGGAATTGAGTGCGGTCACCGGGTTGGTGGTGCATACGCCGATGCAACGCACCGGCAGTTTCGAATCCTCCCACCCGCTCCTGAACCAGCTTTATAGTAATCTGGTATGGGGGCAGAAGGGTAACTATCTGGAGGTTCCCACCGACTGCCCGCAACGCGATGAGCGCATGGGCTGGACGGGCGACACCCAGTTTTTCGCCCCCACCGCGGCGTATAATTTCAACGTCGCCAACTTTTTCACCCGCTGGCTGCAAAACGCCCGGGACGACCAATATTCCAACGGTGCGTTCCCGCCGACGATCCCCGGTATCTATGGCGGCGAAGGGGCCACCGCCTGGAGCGATGCCCCGCTGCTTTGCACGTATAACATCTACCGGAACTACGGTGACACCCGGCTCATCGCCGAGCAATTTGCGTCGATGGAGCGTTATATGAAATGGCTTGAAGGAAAAACCAAGGACGGCATTTCCACCGTCGGAGGCTTTGGCGATTGGCTGAATGCCGGAGGCGGGGCCAAAAAGGAAGTGATGGATACCGCCTATCACGCCTACCTGTCCCAGATCATGGCGGAGATGGCCCAGGCGATTGGCCGGAGCGAGGATTCGGCTCGTTATACCCAGCTATGTAGCGACATCAAAAAAGCCTTTGCCCGGGAGTTTATTCTGCCGGATGGAGCGATCAAGGAATCCAGCCAGACGGGCTACGCGCTCGCCTTTACCATGGATCTGTTGCCCGCCGAGATGCGCGAAAAAGCTGCGGATAAATTCGTCCAGGAGATCAAGCGCTTCAAAGATCATCTCGCCACCGGGTTTATTGGCACCCCGCGTTTGTTGCCGGCGCTGAGCCTGGCCGGACGCGACGAGGTGGCGTATCAACTTCTGTTAACCGACACCTATCCGTCGTGGCTTTTCCCGGTGAAAAACGGTGCCACCACCATGTGGGAGCGCTGGAACGGCTGGACCCCTGAGAAGGGATTCGGCGACATTGGGATGAACTCGTTCAATCACTATGCCTTCGGGGCGGTTGGTGAGTATTTATATAGGTATGTGGGCGGGATACAGCCCGCCAGCCCCGGCTATAAAACGATTAAAATCCGGCCGATCCTGGGAGCCGGGGTCAGTTGGGCTAAGACCGGTTTTGAATCGCCCTATGGCCGGATCGCCACCGCCTGGAAAGTGGAAGCGTCGAACTTGCAACTGGACGTGACCATTCCGGCCAATACCACCGCCACGATTTATGTGCCGGCGAAGGACGCCGCCGCGATTAGCGAATCCGGTCAACCGGTGGCGAAAGCGTTGGGCGTAAAGTTCCTGCGTCTGGAGGCGGGGGCCGCCGTTTATGCCGTCGGCGCGGGTACCTACCATTTCCGATCCACCTTGCCCGAATTGAACCGATAATACCAATCGCCCGTTTTCATGAAAAAACTGATCACCGCCACGCTCCTAGTCCTCCTGCCTGCGGCAGCGGCGCAGGCCGCGCCGGTTCATCTGGCAGACGAAGCCCCGGTGGAAATCCGCACCGTCGCCCCCGGGGTTTTCCTGGTGGATTTCGGCCGGGTCGCTTTCGGCAACCTCCGGTTGACGCCACCTGCCGGCATGAATCAGGGTGTTACGATTCATTTTGGTGAAGCCTTAGCTCAAGGCCGGATCAACCGCAAGCCGCCGGGCTCGGTGCGCTACTCGGCCACGAAGATCGTGCTCGTTGGGGCAAAACCCCTTGTGGTTGCACCGCTAGCCGACGCGCGTAATATGCAACAACCTGCCGCCGTTCTCACCCCGCCGGAATGGGGCGTGGTCACGCCGTTCCGTTGGGTGGAAATCGAAGGTTGGTCCGGCGATCTAACTTCAAAACAACTGCGCCGCCAGGCGGCTTTCGCCAGCAGCTGGGATGATCAAGCGGCCGCCTTCACCTGCTCCGACGAGATGCTCAACCGGATCTGGGAACTCTGCCGATATTCCATCAAAGCGATGACCTTTGCCGGGGTCTATGTGGATGGCGACCGGGAACGAATTCCCTACGAGGCTGACGCGTACATCAACCAACTCAGTCACTACGCCACCGACTATGATATCCAGATGGCGCGCGATACTTATGACCGGCTGATGAAGTATCCCACCCCGAAAGGACCCGTCCTGGTGACCTTTAAAACCGCGCCTGAATTCACCCTCAGCGTCCAAATCCCCACAGGCATGACCGCAGTTCTCAGCCTGCCGCTGCCAGCTACGGCCATGGCCGGGCGCACGAGCTTGGTGTGCAACGGCAAGCCGCTGCCCGCTTCGGCGAAGAGCGACCGCTTGGTCGCCGACCAACCGGTCGGCCCCGGCCGCTACGAGATCAAGTTAGTCACCCGCTGATTTGAAAAGTCATCATAAAACCGATCCCTTCCTCGATTTTGAAAACAAGCAATACCATGAGTTTCCTCGCCAACCGATTCATTCCCTTGATCATAACCGGACCGCTCTGTCTGGCCACTGCCTTGGCCGCGCCGACGTCCTCGTTCGTTCATCCCGACACCGTGCCGGCCGCAAGCTGGTCGGCGCATTGGCTTGGCGCGGCAGCGACCACGCCGGCGGCCACCGTCGCGGCCAAGAACCAATGGACCGCTTACCGCAAAGAATTCAGTTTGAAGGAGAAACCCAAGACCGCGCCCGCGCGGATCGCGGTGGATTCGAAATACTGGTTGTGGGTCAATGGCCAGTTGGTGGTGCGCGAAGGCGGGCTCAAGCGCGGGCCGACGCCGACGGACACCTTCTTTGATGAGGTCGAACTGGCCCCGTATTTGAAAGCCGGTGGCAACACCGTAGCCGTGCTGGTGTGGTATTTCGGTAAAGAGGGATTCAGTCATAAAAGCAGCGGCAAAAGCGGACTGTTATTCGAGCTGGCGGCGGGCACTGAAAAAGTGACCAGCGATGCCACGTGGCGCGCGAAGCCGCATCCGTCCTTCGGTGATACCGGGGCGCCCAAGCCCAACTATCGACTGCCGGAGTCGAACATCCGCTTCGACGCCGGTGTGGATTTGAGGGATTGGAAAAACCTCGGTTTTGACGACAAGTCATGGCCGACCGCGACTGAGTTGGGCGCGCCGGATTGCGCGCCGTGGAACCGCTTGGTGAAACGACCGGTGCCGTTTTGGAAAGACTATGGATTGAAACCTTTCGTCAACTCGGCCGAGTTGCCAACGACTTCTATCGGCCAGGTTATCCAAGCCAAGCTTCCCTACAATGCGCAGGTCACCCCGTATTTCAAGATCGAGGCCAAAGCCGGGCAGGTGATCAAAATCCAGATGGACAACTATCGTGGCGGCAGCGAGGAAAACGTGCGGGCGGAGTACGTCACACGCGACGGGGTGCAGGAGTTTGAATGCTACGGCTGGATGAACGGACATGCGGTGAACTATGAAATCCCAGCCGGGATCAAAATCATCGGGTTGCAGTATCGTGAGACCGGTTTTGCTACCGAGTTCAGCGGCACCTTTGCCTGCGACGACGATTTCATGAATCGTCTGCGCGCCAAGGCGGCAAGAACGCTTTATATCACCATGCGCGACACCTACATGGATTGCCCGGACCGGGAGCGGGCCCTGTGGTGGGGCGATGCGGTCAACGAACTGGGCGAGACCTTCTATGCGTTTGACCGCCGCAGCGACCAGCTCACCCGCAAGTGCATTTTTGATCTGATCGCCTGGCAGAAGCCTGACGGCGTGTTGTTTTCGCCGGTGCCCACCGGAAATTGGAATAAGGATTTGACCATGCAAATGTTGGCCAGCGTGGGGCGGACCGGCTTCTGGACCTATGGTTTGTATAGTGGCGATCTGGAAACCTTAAACACCGTCTATCCCGGGGTGAGGCATTATCTCGGAATATGGGGCATGCAAGCCGACGGGTTGGTGGCGCCCCGGCGCGGCGCGTGGGAATGGGGTGACTGGGGTGACAACATCGACCTGCCGATTTTATATAACGCCTGGTATCACCTCGCGATGCAAGGGATGCGGAACATGGCGGTGGCCATCCATCATGACGGCGACCTGCCATGGATTGATGCGCGCATGAGGTCAATCGAGGCGGCATTTAATAAAACCTTCTGGAGCGGCACGGAATACCGTTCGCCAGGGTATAAGGGGCTCACCGATGACCGGGCCAATGCGCTGGCGGTGGTGGCCGGCCTGGCGAAGCCGGAGCAGTTCCCCGCGCTGTTGGCGGTCTTTAAATCTCAGTCACACGCCAGTCCTTATATGGAAAAATACGTGCTTGAAGCGCTCTGTATGATGGACCAGCCGGCGTTTGCGCAGGAGCGGATCAAAACCCGCTATCGCGAGATGGTGGAGCACCCGACCTTGACCACGCTGTGGGAAGGGTGGGGGATTGGTGCCAAAGGGTTTGGCGGCGGCACCAGCAATCACGCCTGGAGCGGCGGACCGCTGACGATCATGTCGCAATACTTTGCCGGCATCGCGCCGACGTCAGTGGGTTTTTCGACTTATAGCGTGTTGCCGCAAATGGGGGCATTGAACACAATCAGCGCAAAGGTCGCCAGTGTGAAGGGCGATATTGCGGTGCAATTGGCTAACACGAAGGAGCTCTTTTCATTGGACCTTTCCTCGCCGGTAGGCACGCGGGCGACGGTGGGGATTCCAGTGCTGGCGGGTGCGAAGATCACCGAAGTGAAGGCCAATGGCAAGGCTGTCTGGAACGCGGGCGGGACCAACGATGTTGTGCCTGGCGTGCGCTTTATAGAGGCCTCTGCACGTTACCTGGTGTTTGCCGTGGATCCGGGCCAATGGTCCTTCACTGCGCGCAAATCAATCAACGCAGGGCGCCAGCCTCGATGACGCCTCACCGCTCACAGCCATGCAATCCGTCCTGCAATCGATAGGGTTGACGCAACCCTGCAAAGGACTGAGACTGCCTGCGTTCGTCAGACTTAATTCGGTTCGATTGCAAATCGGGTTGTTATAAATTAATGAAAATGCATGCCATCCGTTTTATCGGAGCCGCTCTGCTGCTGGTGGGAATCCTCCCCGGCATGGCGGCCACCGTGGAACTTGGCGTGCCCCTCAATACACTTGCCATCACCGAGCTTGAGCAGCGAGTGGCCTCGATCGACTCCGAACTTGATCAGCTTGCCAGCTACAGCCTGCTCAGCGGGGTGGGCGCAGTGGGGTTTCGGTCAGGAGCCCACAAAGACCGAGCCCACGTCGAATGGATCCAAATCGAGCTGGGTCCGGAGGAATTGATTGACCAGGTCGTGCTGGTTCCTGCCATTTGGCGCGACTCCAGACTCGGCTTCCGGGCGGATGGCTTCCCGTTGGAATTCCGCGTCGTGGTCGGAACTGGCCAAGACGCCACAGGCACCGTGGTGGCCACCTTTGGCGAGAAGGACCACCTGCTACCCCGGCTCTCTCCCGTCGTGGCCTCCTTCCCTGCGACTCAAGCGTCCTGGGTTCGGGTCGAGGCCTCGGGTTTGACGCCGCGCGCATGGGACGGCCTCTATATTTTTCAATTGTCCGAGATCTTTGTGTTTAGTGGCGAGGAAGATGTTGCCCTGCATAAGCCAGTGAGAACCTCAAGCCCTGGGCAGGACCAAGGCGGAGCTCGCGACAAGCGATTTCTGGTGGATGGATTCGTGCCCTATCTGATGGTTGCCGCCCAAGGGCATCAAAGCCTGGCCTTTTTGAGTGCGGCTGGCATTGGCGATCATCCCGCAATGACGATGGACCTCGGAACGAGTCAGTCCGTGAACCGGATCCACCTGCATGCGCTGGATCTTAGTGACACCGTTCCCCAGACCAACCCCGCCGATTTTGGCCTGCCACGCAACCTCGTTGTCGAAGGCGCGAACAGACCGGACTTTTCCGATGCCGTTGTCTTGTTTGAGTATCATATGGACTCGATTTATGATGCAGGTCCCATCATCATGCGCCGTTTCCCGGAATCGTTGTGCCGCTATTTCCGCCTGACCGCCATCCAGCCCTACATCAATGATGTGGATCAGGTCCGCGGATCACAGATCGGGTTTGCGGAAATCGAGATTTTCTCCCAAGGCCGCAATGTCGCACTTGGCAAGCCGGTTCAAGCGAACTTCGTGGGGGCGGACTTGGAGCGACAATTTGCGGCACTGACCGACGGTCGCAACCTCTATGGGCAGATTCTGTCGGTGCGCGGGTGGCTCGGCGAACTGGCCCGGCGCCATGACCTGGAGGCGGAGCGGCCACTTGTGGTGGCCGAATTGGGCCAACGCTATGTCCGCCAAAAGACCAACTTGAAGCGGATGGGTTGGCTGGCAGTGCTGCTAGGCGGCGGCATCGTCTGTATCGTCCTGATCGACCGGATCATCCGGCGGCGGCAACTCGCCCAGATCAGGGAACGCCTTGGTGCCGACTTGCATGACGAACTGGGGGCGTCCATCCACACCATTGGATGGCTCAGCGATCTCGCGGAAGATGGCAGGGGCTCCCCGGAAGAACTGGCCACCATCCTTCGCCGAATTCGCGCGGAGACGGAACGGTCCGGTATCGCCGTGCGCCACTGTACTGACATGCTGCAAGCCGACGGTCTCTACAGCGACCTACTGGCTGACATGCAACGGGCGTCCAACCGGATCTTGGTCAAACTTGAACACGAAATTTCAATTGAAGGAGAGGAAGTCCTCAAACGGCTCAAACCGCGCACTCGTGCCGACTTGTTTCTTTTTTACAAGGAATGCCTGGTCAATATCAGCCGGCACTCCGAGGCCACGAAGTTCACGACGCATTTGATCGCCACCGCCCATCACATTCATCTGCGCATCAGCGATAACGGTCGCGGCCTGGTGAAGTCTGAGGGAAATGGTATCCCATTCTCCGTCAAACGCCGGGCGCGCTTGCTGGGGGCTAAAGTCACCGTCGAGAGCCCCGCGGCAGGCGGAACCTGCATTGACCTGAAACTCCGAACCCGCAACTGGGGATTTCGAAATTAACAAAATCATGACTGATCCAATCCGCATCATGCTGGTCGAGGACCATCCGGAATATCGGGAAATCGTCAACCTTGCCTTGGGCCGGGAGCCGGACATCGAGCTGACCAGCCAGTTTGGAACCGCTGAACGCGCGCTGCAAAGCATGCAGGATCTCGATGGCTCTCATCATCCGGACGTCATCTTGCTCGACCTGAACCTGCCGGGCATCTCCGGCTTGGAAGCGATCCCCCAATTCCTTGCCACGCTTCCGGATGTCAAGATCATCATTCTCACCCAGTCCGACCGGGAGGCCGATATCCTGCAAGCCATCATGCTCGGGGCTTCGGGATATTTCTTGAAATCCACCAGGGTGCGTGAGGTCACCGACGGCATCCGGACCGTCATGGCTGGGGGGGCCTCACTGGACGCCCAGGTCGCAAAGTTTGTCCTCCACACCCTGAAAAGCAACCTCCCGAAACGCGACCTCGAGCAGCTGCTCACCGAGCGGGAAATGGAAATCCTCACCCAACTGGCTGCGGGCCAGGTCAAAAAAGAAATTGCCGAGCGCTTTGGCATCAGCATCAACACGGTGGTCACCCACGTCAGTCACATTTACGAAAAGCTCAACGTCAAGAATGCTCCGGCAGCCATCGCCAAAGCCTTTCAGATGGGAATCCTCCAAGTGGGCAAAAGGGATTGATTGGCGCGCGGTAGGTGTCATTGCGCCGCATGTGGCGTCCCCCGGGGCCCCTCCGACTTTGGCGAAACCTGGAGGGGGCACCATTCCTGGACAGCACCTTCGTGGGGGCGGACGAATGCCTCCCCACCATCGAGCCCTGTTCGTGGCAAGGGCGGGAGTTGCCAGATCATGGCGAGGTCTGGAGTGCGGAATGGACGCTCGATGAGAACTATCACTCAAAGGGAAGGATAGCGTGCAATCGTCGGAGGAAGTCTGCGACCTCTCCACGTCGCCGCTAGCACATTGCCAGCGCCGAACCAACGGTGTTGAAGTTTAACGATGGATCAGTGCCTAAAGGCGCCGTCGCGCCATCGTCCTCCACCGCGACCGAGGTAGTGGTGGGGGTTTGGTGTCATCCGGGTCCCAGTGGACTAAATCCCGCCTGATTCCCGCATGGTCACAGGCAAATCGGAAGCACCGGCTGGCTGCTGACTTCGAGCGCATTTACTCAGGAGTTCGGAGTTGGATAACCCGAGCCGGGCCCAGGGAATCAACGATGCCGGGTCGATGGCCAGTTTCCGCATCGCTCGCCGACGTGGGCCCGATGCCGCGATTTTTCTCAGCAGCTTGATTTCCAGGAGCAACTTGCGGGCTTCGACTCCACCAGATTCCACGTCGCTGATCAGGAGGGTGAAGTATTGCGGCAGGATCAGCGCAAGCATGCGGACGTGGCGTTCGTCCTGGCAGTCGCCCTGAGGAAGCCCAAGCAGGCAATGGCACTTGCTGATGGTTAAGAACCAGCCTGCGTCGCACTCACTTGCCGAGGGCCGAAGCGAAATTGAGAATCCGGTGTTGCTCGAAGTAGTCGGGCGGAAAGATTGAGTTTTCGCGCTGAAGGGCTGCCGGGCTTTCCCCTTGTTCCAAGCGCTGAGTGAGGGTCTGCGCAGGGGACTTGTTACCAGGGCGGAGATCAAACAGGCGAAGATGCTTGCGGGCCTACCGCCGTGGCTTGATGAGATCCTCAAGG
>JBAXBG010000006.1:0-42761 GCA_037142115.1 Verrucomicrobiota bacterium
CCAGCACCCGGGCCGTGCCCCGCAGCGCCGGAAGGCCGGCAAATATCAGATAGTTCGCATACCCCAGCAGAAAAAACGGCACCAACCGCAGGTCGCCCGTCGCTGCCAACACCAGCCCCGCCGCCTGCAGCCAAGCCAGCCAGCGGACTTGCACCGGCACGATAAAAAACAACAGAAACTCGACTTTCGGGAACAGGGTGGCAAACGCCAGAAATGACGCGCCATAGATCAGGAACCCGGAGCCGGCCATCACCTGCGGCAACAGCAAATTGCCGACGATCAACCCGAGCACCCCGCAGGCATAGAACAGCGTCGTCTTGAAAACACCCCAGGCGTCTTCCAGCGCCGCACTCATCATGAAGGCGATCATCACCAGAAACACCATCATCACCAGACCCATGCCACCCGGCGCCACCAGCCCGGAGGACGAAAACAAAAACGTCACCACCCGCCAGATCTCACCCGCGAAAATCTTCGACCGGTTGAACTCCAGCAACCCGCCAATGTCCGGACGCACCAGCTGCAACAGATAGACCAACGCGTGCAGCAGCGCGTAATAGCGCAGAAACCCCGGAAACGACAAGCCGCCGAAGCGGCGCTCCAACTGGCCAAGTGAAATCATGCGCCCCAGCATGGCGCGATCCCGCGACATGACAAGCCCCGGCATGGGCTGGCCACGCCGGGGCTTGGTAATGTGGGCTCCGGGCAGAATGCCCGGGCCACCGTGGCGCGGGCATTCTGCCCGCCGCCTAGCGTTATCAGGCCGCGGAACGATGAGAGACGCCGCCCTAATTTCGTTAGAACGGCGGCAGCGCGGGATGCTCTGCGGCGACGGCGGCCACGCCTTCGATCTCGATGAGCCAGCCGGGGCGGCACACCGCGGCGTGAAGCACCACCATCGGCACATCGCCCAGCCGCTCGCGCAGCACCGGCAGCACGCGCGCGTGGTCGCCCGGGTCGCGCAAATACACCAGGAATACCAGCATGTCGGCCAGGCCGGCACCCGCCGCGGCCAGCAGGCTTTGGATGTTGCCCAGAGTCCGGTCGAGCTGGCGCACGACATCTCCAGGATGGACGATGTCGCCCTGCGGATCGATGCTCGCGGTGCCGGAAATGAACACCTGCCTGCGGTCCTGATAGGCCACGGCGGTGGCGCGCTCGAAGGTCACGCCGTAGTCCGAAGTGGGCCCCAAATGGTCGAGGGCGGTGAGGTAGTTCACCTGCCCGGGGTGCAAGCCGCCGATTGCATAGGCGTCCATGAAAACGCGCGTGCCCGGCAAGGCATGGCCACCGGCAATGCCGGTGCTGGCGATGAAATGGGTTGCCGCCGTGAGCCCGTGGCGGGCGAAAAACTCGCGGCGGGCGGCCACCATCGACTGGTAGTCGAGATCGATGTAAGGCTGGAACAACCAGGTGCGCACGCAGTGGTCGGCAAGGGTGAGGCCGCCGGCCTCTAACCGGGCCGCGTAACCGTCTAACACCGCGTGCGATTGCTGGTTGACCGAACCGGCCGCCGGCTGGGCCATGCCGGTGCTCCACTGGTGGAGCAGGCCGCCGCGCCGCAAGCCCAGCGTGGTGCCGGCGTGCGATTTTTCCAGCGGGCCCGCGGGGTCGGCCAGGTGACAGGCCCACAACGCGAGTTTGGCCGCCACCAGCGGCGCTTGGCCGACGAGGGAAACCGCGCACGCCTCGTTGGCGCACGCGGGCTGGCACAACGGATGACTCCGCAGGACGGGCTCCTGATTGGCGATGTCACTGCAAAACATCCGCCGCCAGACCGCGCTGCTCAGATCCAAGCCGACGGCGGCGAGGGCATCCAGGTAGCCGTCCGCCACTTGGGCGAGATGCTCCTCGAACGAGCCCGCCGCATCCGGCACCACCGTGATGTGCCACTCGGTCACCCCGCCGGCTCCGCGGAAATGCGCGATCTTCACGGCGGCGGCCCCGCCCGCGCGGGCGCGCTTGCGGGGCTCGACTGAACTGACAAATGCTTGGACCATCATGGTTGGGAAGGCGGGGTTGTGATTGTTAGGGTGATCGCCGGCAGCACCGCCAGCGGCGCGCCCCCGCGCCGCGCGGCGGGCGTTGGCTTGGTCTCGGCCGCCTGCGGCTTCATCCGCACGCCAAGAATCAGATTGTCGGTGAACCCCGGCTTGGGCCTGGCCGCCTCGGCCGTTAGGTGGACGGCGATTTCGCCCGAGTCCCCCACCACGGGACGCACGCCCAGGCCCTCGGGTGCCTCCACCGTCACCACCTCGAGGCCGCGTTTGGCAACCCACCCCAGCGCCTGGAACGTCACCACCGTCTCGCCGCCGGCGGGCACCCTGACCAGGCCCCCATCCCCCACCCTGCGGGCCAGTGGCGCGCGCGCCTTGCCGGCCGTCACCGCCGCCAAACACTCGCGCGCCGGCACCAGGTGCCGCCACAAAAACGCCTGCATCGTGTCGTCGCAGGCCTCCGCCTGACGGGTGAACTTCACCCCGCCGGACTCGGCCTTGCCCGTTAGGCACAACGGGATCACTCCGCCCGCCGCGTCCATGGGGGCCTGCACGGTGAACCGCAGGTGCTCGTGGCCTGCGGGAATCACCTCGCCCGACACCCCCCACCCCGCTGGCATCCCATCCACTCCCAGCGTCACGGCCCCGACGAAGCCATCCCGCCGGTCGACATGCACTGTGACCGGCAGCGCCTGGCCGGGCAACAGGTTGATCGCCGAGGGGGTGATCCGCAGCGCGAAATCCGGCTTGGCGGGCGCAATCCGCAACCGGTAGCCATAGGCGTCGCCGCCCTGATGCTGCGCATCTTCGATCTGCACGAAAAACGGCCCCTTGGCCGGCAAGGTCACACACAGCCGCGAGTCCGCGTGATGGGTGAGCAAGCCGTCGCCCAATTGCAAGGCACCATCCTTGGGCATGGAATCGTCATTCCACGCCAGAACCTTGCCCGCCGCGTCGGTCACCCGCACCACCGAGTCCAGCGGCGATCCGAGACCCCGCGCCGCCACCTCGACCACCAAGCTCGCCCCCCCCGGCGCCGCCAACCGAAACACATCCAGATCGCCGGGCTGGTTGACGCGCCCGTTGATCACGCATGGCCACGGCACGACCTGCGCGCCTTTGGGGGCATTGTTGGGTTCGCTCTCCGCGACATCGGGCAATTCATCCACCGCATACGCCACCGGGTTGGATGCCATCCCGTGGCCGGTCACGCGCAACGAGCGCACCGCCCCGCCACCCGGGCGGGTGTCCAGCGCGACCTCGGTCTGCGGCAGGTTCCAGCCGGTCAGATGGCCGGTGGTCCGGCTGCCGGCCGCGGCACCTAACGGAAAACAGGCGGTGACGAACGGTTGTTCGGAAACCTTGATGCGATAGACAAAGTCCTCGCGGCCGCGAAACAGCGAGTCACGAATTTCCACCGCGTAATCCCCATCCGCCGGCACCCGGAACAATAACACCGGGTCCGGTAGAAAGCGGAAATCATCGGCATAGGCAAGCTCCTTGCCCCGCGCGTCAAAGACCGCCAGCACTGGTTGGAACCAACCCGGCACGGCATCCGCCAAATACGGAATCAGCGCGCGCGCCTGGACCTCGACCACCAGCGATTGGCCGGCGGTGGCGTGAAAGCGCAGGTGATCGACATCGCCCGCCAACACCTGCCCGTTGAACACCACCGGCAACCCGGCCACCTGCGCCGCCACCTGCGGCTTCGACTGCGGGTCATTCGGTTCGCGCTCGCAAACCTCGCCGAACGTGCCGACCTCAAAGCGCAGCGGATTGGTCAGCCCGCCGGCCGTGAGCAAGCGCAACTCCCGCGCCCCGGGCGCGGCCCCGGCGGCCACCGTCACCTCCAGCGTGACCATCTCCCCGAGCTGCAGGTTGCCCTGGGCTTTGTTAGGCCGGCGGAACACGTGCACCAGATGCTCCAACTCGGCGGCGTCGGCGCGGGCGAGCCGGTCCAGCCAATACAGCTCGGGCATTTGGAATGCCGGGGCGTCGGCCGGGCGCGGCTTGAGCGGCGGCACCGGCAGTCCCGCCAGCACCGCGCGCCTGGCGGCGATCAGGCGCTGGATTTCCTCGCGCTGCTCCTTGTCGAAGTTGCGCACCGGGCGGTAAACCTTGAGCACCCGCGCGCTCACCTCCGGCCCGGAAAACACCACCTGCGAGGCCCCGCGCAACGCCTGGCCCGCGACGAGCACCTCGACGCGGGTCCCGCTGCGCGCGCCCGCCGGAAACACATACCCGAGATGCGGGTCGCGCGCGGAGGTCGTCTGTCCCTGCAGGCTCGGCAGCAGCCAACCCGCCACCACCACCATCATCATTGCTGTTATCCGGCGCATTGGCTTCATGGGTGGCTCAGATCAGTTCCTTCAAGCGCCCCGCGCCCTTGGCCACCGCCGGCATGACCGTGGCCTCGATGCCCTGCGGGTTGGGCAGCGGCTGGTCCGGGTCGATCCCCAGCAGCGAACACATCGTGCCTAACAATTCGGAGGGGTCCACCGGGCGCTCCGCGACCTCCGAGCCGGTGGCATCGCTGGCGCCCAGCACCTGCCCGCCCTTGAAGCCGCCGCCGGCCACCAGCGTGGAAAAACAATTGCCATAATGGCCGCGGCCGCCGTTCCACGGCGAGCCCCACAGGACTTTGGGGGTGCGGCCGAATTCCCCGCCGCACCAGACGAGGGTGCTGTCGAGCAACCCGCGCTGCGCCAGATCCTCGAGCAAACTGGCCAGTCCCATGTCGAGTTCCGGCAGGCGCCGCTGCATGGCCTGGAAGTGTTGTTTGTGGGTATCCCAGCCCTTGGCGTTGATCGTGATGTAGGGCACCCCCTGCTCGACGAGGCGCCGCGCCATCAGGCACGACTGGCCCAGCGTGTTCACGCCGTAGCGGTCGCGGGTCGCCTGGCTTTCGGTGGATAGATCAAACACCTTGCCCGCATCCCCCAGAATCATCTCGTAGGCCTTGCTCTCGCAGCCGTCGAGCTGTTGGAACTGCGGCTCGCCCGGCAGCGCGCGGCCCAGCGTGTCGAGCCCGTGGAGCAAGTTGCGGCGCGCCACCTGGCGCTCGTCCGAAACCCCCTCCATGACCACCCCTTCGACGGCAAAGCGTTTGAGTCCCGGATCGCCGCCGGTGGCGAAGGGCTTGTAGCGCGCGCCCAGAAAGCCGGCCTCGGAAAAGCGGCCCTGCGGCGTCGTGAGCACCATATACGGCGGGAGTTTGCCACGATAGCCGTGGTCGTGGCCTTTGAACATGGCGACGATCGCGCCCAGGCTCGGATAGACCAGGCGGTCCGGCCGCCGCCCGGTTTGCACGATGTAGGCCGCGGTCTCATGGCCGCTGCTGCCGTGAGTCATGCTGCGGATCAGCGCGTATTTGTCCGCCTGCTTTGCCAGCTTGGGCAGCAATTCATTGATCCGGATGCCATCGACATTGGTCGCCAGCGGCTTGTCGAACGGCCCGCAATAGTCGCGCCCCGCCCCCGGCTTCGGATCAAACGTGTCGAGGTGGCTGGGCCCGCCCCACAGCCAGATCTGGATGACTGACTTGGCTCGGGCGGCCGGTGGCGGCGCGGCCGCCAGGCGGTTGGCGGCCAGTCCCAGGCCGCCGCAGACCAGAGCGGCCTGCTTGAGCATCTGGCGGCGCGACAGAAGGTTGGCAATCATCGGGTCGTTCATGGCAGGCTCGGGTTTGTTAGTCCGGTTGAGATTTGAGATGAAGACGGCATTTATTACCACTGATTGCACTGATTTTACTGAAAGAGTTCAATCGTGATGACCTCGCTTGTGTGTTCACCCGTCGGGTTGGATGGAACGACGATGAATCCCTCAATATCAGTATAATCAGTGCCATCAGTGGTTCTCATTCTATGGTGGGCTAGAGGATTCGGATTCGGGTTTGATGATGATCAGTGGCGGTAGAGGAACTCCTTGCTGTTGACCAGGGCCCACGCCAGGTCCTCGCAGGCGGCCCGGCGGGCCGGGCCTTGCGCGCCTCCCAGATAGCCGTCCGCGGTGGCAACCTCGGCGCGGGTCGGCGGCCGCGATAATACCGCCAGATAGACCGTGGTGACCACCGCGGCCGGTTGGTCGCCGTGATTGTCCCACAGCTTGCGCAGGCGCTGACCGTTGCGCAGCTTGTTTTGCACATGGGTGGAGTTGAGCAGGTGCAGCCGCTGGTCATCCGAGGAGGCATTGTTGCGCTCCGCTTCCAGGCCGGTGTCGCGCGGCGGGCGTCCGAACAATTCGAGAAACGAACTGGTGATGCTGCCATCGCCCAACGCAACCGCGGTTTGAGTGTCGGGCAGGAACGTGAACGGTTCGGGGATCGGGCTGGCATAGCTTTCGTTCATGCCCGTGAGTTGGCACAGCGCGTCGACGAGCACCTCGGCCTCAAGCCGCCGCACCGGATAACAGGCAAACATGGCCGCGGCGGCATCGCCCTGGGCGCGGGCGATCGACGAGCGCTGATAGGTTCGCGAGTTCAAGATCGTGCGCAGCAGCTGGCGGCGGTCGAATCCCGATGCGACAAATTGCCGTTCCAAAAACTCGAGCAGCTTGGGGTTGCCCGGTGGATTGTCCGGGCGGATATCGTCGGGTTGCTGGACGATCCCGCGACCCATCATCCACGACCACAGCCGGTTGACCGTGGCCCGCGCGAACCAACGGTTATTGGCTGCCAGCAGCCAGTTGGCGAACACCTCGCGCGGATCCTTGCCGGCCGCGACCCGACCGCGCGTCCCGTCAGGCAGCAGCGCCTCTAACGGCCCGGACGGCGCCGGATCCAGGCACACGATTTCCTCCTTCCACTCGGCCGTCGCTTTGTAACTCACCCGCGAAAAAAATTGTTCCAGTCCGGCGCGGCGGTCGGCCGGCCAGCGTTCGATGCGTGAGCCCATGAAGCTGACGGCGACGGCGGCGGCCAGCGCGGCCGGATCGCGACCTTGCACGGCGCGCAGGAAATTCACCTGCGGCACCCGGAAGTTGCTGCCGCTGGAAGTGAGCAACTCGCGCACCAACTGGTCATGGGGCAGGTTGGCGGCCAGCGCCTGATGCAGCCACCGGCAATACGCCTGCACCGCGTTGGGCCACAGGTTGATTGGAAACTCCGCCTTGATCCGCAGCACGTCACCCCACTTCATCGCCATGTAATCGGCATGGCCCGGGCATTCCAGCAGCCGATCAATGCACGCCGCACGTTTGTCCGGCCGCACATCGGCTAGAAACCCGCGCACCTCGTCCGCGGACGGTAGCGTGCCGGTGAGGTCGAGCTGCACCCGGCGCAGAAACACCGCGTCCGAACATGACGGCCCGATCTCAATCCCGGCCTTGGCCAACGGTGCCTCCACCAGCCGATCCAGAGCGGCCGCCGGCGGCCCGGTCTGGCTCTCAAACGGTTCGACCAAGGTCACCGGCGCTCCTGCCGCTGCCGCCACCGCGGCCCAGGTCATAAGCCAGCAGCTCAACTTCACTGATGATTCGCGTCGTTCCATGATTCGTGGCCTATTCAACCTGCCCCGGCGGCAATAGTTCTGTATTACGGCGACGATCCCTCAAATCAATCACGGTTCTTCATTGCGGATGACGGATCTCACCGTTCGGCGGTGGCAAACCTGCCGGTTCGCTCCCGTAGTTCAAAGGGTGACACCCAAATCACAAGCGCCCGCCCTGTCTTTGCGGCACGGCTGTGCCACCATACTCCGGGCGCGCGGGTGCCTCCCAGCCGTCGCCTGCCCTAGCCAGGATGTCCAGCCTCCCACACCCCCGATTTTTTCGATCCAGTCTGCTGGGACTGGGTGCTTGGGTTGCGCTGGCAGCCCCTGGCCACTGCCTCACGCCCTATGAGTTTGGCAACCCCACCGGCGAGGAACAGCAATATATCGAGCTGATCAACCGCGCCCGCGCCAATCCCCCGGCTGAAGGCACCCGACTCGCCGCCACCACCGACCCGATCATTCTAACCGCCTATTCGTATTTCAGCGTGAATTTGGCGATGCTGCAAACGGAATTCAACGCGATTGCCGTGCAGCCACCGCTGGCCCCCAATGCCAGTCTGACCACCTCGGCGCGCGGCCATTCGGCGTGGATGCTCGCCAATGCCCTCCAGTCGCACGACGAAACCAACCCCGCTAATACCTTCGACGGTCGGATCACCGCTGCTGGCTACTGGTGGTCCACGGTCGGCGAAAACATTTTTGCCACCGCCCGGAGCGTCTGGCACGGCCATGCGGGGTTCCAAGTCGATTGGGGTGGCGGCACCGGCGGAATGCAGAGCCCCCGCGGCCATCGCAACACCATCCACAGTGCCGACTTCCACGAGATCGGCGTGGGGGTGACGCTTGGCACCAATAGCATCTCTTCGAACACCGTGGGCCCCCAACTGGTCACCCAGGATTTCGGCACCAGCTTCACCAACCCGACTCTGGCCACCGGGGTCGCCTACTACGACCTCGATTCCAGCGGATCCTACGATGCCGGTGAAGGCATCGCCGGACTCACCGTCAACATCAACGGCACCGGCGTGACGCAATATTGCACCACCGCCCTCGGCGGCGGCTGGGTGGTGCCAATCCCCTCCACCGCCACCACCCGTACGGTCACGTTTTCAGGACTCAATCTGAACCAGAGCGCCAGTCTGGTGGTGCCGGCCGCCACCAATTGTAAGACGGATTTGAAGCTCACCTACGCCCCGCCATCCATCACCAGCGCCGCCACCGCCTCCACCGGCCTCACCCACACCCTGACCTTCACCGGCGTGGGCGGCGCCACCGCCTACCAGTGGAACCGCTGGGCCACCACCACCGCCGCCACCGAAACCTGCGACAGCGCCGCCACCGTCACATCCGCCACCACCGGCAGCTATTCTATCCACAACACCACCGTGATCAAAGAGGGCAGCGCCTCGTTCCATCTGGCAAATCCCACTGGTGCCGACCAGGTGATCCAACTCAACGCGCTCTACTACGGTCAGTCCTCCCCGACCCTCGCGTTTCAAAGCCAAATTCGCAATGCCACGCTCGCGGAACGTTTCAAAGTCCAGGTCAAGGAAGAAGGCAGCGTGGTATGGCAGGATGTATTCAGCCAGACCGGTTCCGGCGGTGCCGGGGAATCCGTCTTCACCCAGCGTTCCGCAGCCCTCGGCAGCATGCTCGGCAAAAGCTTCCGCGTCCGCTTCCTGTTATACTCCACCGGCAGTTATTATCCGAACTATTCCGGCGACTCGTTCGGGTGGTTCATCGACGCCATCACCTTCACCGGCGTGGCCTCGTTAACCAACGTCGGGGCCCAAACGCTCAGCGGCACCAGCGGCAGCTTCACCCCGAACGCCGGCACCTGGCTGATGTCCTTGGCGCCGGTGATCTCCAGCCGCGAGTTCCCCGCGGCCTATCAAACGCTCAGCGTGACCGCCATGCCGCCTGCCCCCGCCATCCTCTCCCAACCGGTTTCACCCACCATCACGAAAAATACCAGCACCACGGTCACCGTGATCGCCTCCGGTTACTCGCTCTCCTATCAATGGTATAGCGGCACCACGGGCACCCTCACCAACCCGATCAGCGGTGCCACCACGGCCTCCTACACCACTCCCGTCCTCACCACCACCACCAGCTATTGGGTCCGCGTCACCAACGTCGCCGGATTCGTGAATTCCAAGACCGCCCAGGTCACCGCAAGCACCAAAACCGTCACCCGCTCGTTCGCCACCTGGGCCTCGGAAATCGAAACAGCTAACACCCTGACCCCTGGCTCCATCGCCAACGTCCTGACCGATTACGACCACGACGGCCGGTCCAACCTGATCGAATACGCCTTCGGCACCTCGCCCATCGTCGGCAACGATGCCGCCCCGCGCATGCCGATAGTGATCGCCAATCCGGCCAATCAGATCATCCAATACCAACGGGATACCGCGCTCACCGATGTCACCGTCACCGCCCAGGCCTGCACCAATCTCGGGTCCTGGAAAGCCCCCGGCGACGCCGGCGCGCTCACCGGCTTCAGCGATGCCTTGATCACCACCACCGGCACCGTGCAAACCCGCCAGGCAAGCGTCCCGCGCTCTTCCGGCAGCAAAATCTTCCTCCGCCTGCGCGTCACCCAGCCGTGAGCATGAGTTGAAGATCCCGCCTGAAGGCGGTACTACATACTTCCCCAAGAACCGTCGATTCCAGCGTAGGTAGTCCCGCCTTCAGGCGGACTCTTTGCGCCTTCTCCGTGAATCCTGCGAACTATTCCTGTACCACCCGCACCCGCATGAACCGCTTCGGTTGCGCGCTGATCGCCGCCGTGTCCTTGATGGTGACCACCGTCCGGTCTGTCAGGTCCACCGTCTTGACCACCTGTGCGTGCGTAAAGCCGTTGGTCGATTTCCAAATCTCGCTCCAGGTTCCGGTCATGGTGTTATTGGCCTCCACCGTGTAGGTCAGGCCTTGGGTCAACTTGCGCACCGGAAAGGTGAGAGTCAGGTACCTGGCGGCGGGGCCTGCAGCCACCCCCTGGTAAACCACCTGATGCGTCGCGCTCGGCACCGCCGGATCCGTGAGAAACGCATATTCCTGCAAATTATTCCAGGCGTCCACATCCGGGTTCTGTGCCATGCCGCTCTGGCCGCCCGGGAAGGTGGTGCGCGCCGCCCAACTGGCATAGGTGTCTGTTGGGTTGACCGTCAGCACGAAACTGTCATCCACGGTATTGCCGACGCTGTCAGTGGCGCGGACCGTGACCTGGGTGGTGCCCGATTGTCCCGCCACGGGAGCGAGACTCAAGACGCCATTGGCAAGAATGGACACGGCGGCCACCGCCGGATTGCTGTTAGCAAGCACGCTGTAGGTCAGCACGGAACTTTCCCCTGCCTCGCCCGCTGGCAGCGCGACGAGGGACACCCCTGGGAAAAGAATAAACTCGTCGAGTCGAAGATTTCCGGGCACATGCGTATAGAAAAGCGGCAACTCGGTATAGATCCCTCCGTAATTATACGTGGGAAAATCGTTCGGATCGCCGAAGATCTGCGCGTTTCCGAACGTGGTGCGCGTCATGCGGCCAAAAACCGTGAACCCGCCATTCTGCGGATCCAGAATATCGGAGTTAGCCCCCAAACTCACGAACCATTGGCTAGTGGCACTATTGGGATCTCCTCCGAGTTTGGCCATGGAAACCGTACCTAGCGTGTTGGAAATTCCAAACTCATTGACGATAGGCGGATCAGTAGGAACAGATTCAAAGCTATAATTGATTATCCGAGACGCACCGCCCTGAATCACAAAGCCAGACACACTGCGGTGAATGAATGAATTCACATAGTCCCCATCTGCCACATACTTGAGGAAGTTGCTACGCGTCACCGGAGTCCGGTTGCTGAACAGTGCCATATCTAACACCAACGGAACGCCACCATCACTAAACTGGGACGTGAACCTCACCACCTGATCGTCGATGGCCTCGGTACCGAAAGCAGCAGCCAGGTTAACTGTCAGCGGACTGCCTGCCAGGCCGCTCCGATCGGCAATCGGATGATTGAGCACGGGCAGGCGCTTGGTGCCGGCGGCCGCGCAGGTGAGAGTTCCAACAAGGCACCCCAACCAGAGGACTAGGCAACGATATGGCTGTGGGAGTGCGGATCCTACGTCAGACATCGGAGTGCAATATCGCGAGCTTTCGGCAATGTCAACCGGGGGTTTTTGGGGGAGTTCCATCGGGTGCAGGACAAAAAAGTTATCCTAGACATGAAGAGTCCGCCGTGGGCACTCAAGGAGGGGCGGAATCCGTCCGCCCACGCGGAGTGTGTGCCGATTTACAGCCCAAATGGCATTGCCATCGTCATTTCATCCTCACGGCGGACGGATTCCGCCGCTCCTTGATTTTTTTGTCCTGCACCCAGTTCCATCTCTGGCGTCAGAGCCCGCCGTCCCGCGCGCTGTCACCAGCGCGCCCACGATCCCGCCGTAGCCGCGTTCGTGAGAACGCGCCAGCCAGCGCGCCGCCATTTCTTTGCGATTTGACGGATGGGTTTCGGGCAGGCAGGCTCCGCGGCGATGTCAGCCCCGAAGCACGTGCTGTTTGTTTGCACCGGTAACACCTGCCGCAGCCCGCTGGCCGAGGGGCTGTTCCGTTTGGCCACCGCCAAGCGCGGCGATTTCTCGGTGAGCTCTGCGGGCATCGCCGCCACCAAAGGCTCACCCGCCAGCCGCGAGACCCTGCAGGTCCTCAAAAAACGTGGGGCCTCGCTCGACGGCTTCAAAAGCCGCCCGGTCACCGAGGCGATCCTCAAGGCCAGCAGCCATGTCTTCGCCATGACCGAGGGGCACCTCGCCGTCCTGGAAGCCCGCTTCCCGCAGCACGCCGACAAATTCTTCCTGCTGCGCGAGTTCGCCGGCATGACCGACAAGCGCTGCGGCACCGACGTGCCCGACCCGATCGGCATGGGACCCGCCGCCTACGAGGAGGTCGCCAAGGTCTTCGATGTGGCCATCCCCGCCATCATCGCCTACATCGACTCGGTGGGCGAGCGTCCCTAGCCCGCCCTCACGCCAGGTCCATCACCAGCACCTTGGCCCACCACTCCTTGAACGTGTTGATGAACGCGTGGTGGTCGGCGTCGGCCTGATAGGCGTCGTGCTCCGCCACCGTGTCGAACTGCATGCTCAGCGCATAACTCCACGACTGGTCGATGACCGGGCGCAGCACGACCTTGGCGGGCACCGCCCAGCGCCCGCCGGCCACCAACCCGATCTCGAACAGGCGCGCCAGGCCCTGCTCGAACACGGCGCAGTCTGCGGGGTTCTTGTTTTCCTCCTTCAGCCAAAAATAAACATGATGCTCCATGCGCCGGAGGCTAACGACCACCCGCACCGCCGCAAGCCCCGATTCTATCACCGCGGTTGGCGCAAGCTTTGGACTGCGGCGAGAATCGCCGCTTTTTGCGGGTGGACAACCCTCCCGTGTGCGAACCAGCGCCCCGGCCCGGACCTGGGATGATGGAGTGGCTTGCTCCCGCATCCGACACGCCCACCCAAAGCGGTGCGGCGCTGACGCTTGCCCCGCAGTCCATAGTGGACCGCGCCTGCGGGCTATTTGGCCGGGGCCATCAGCTTGGCCTGCCGGACCAAGTCGAATTGCCAGGCGCGCACGTTGAACCGGGCGCGGCCGCGGGTTTTGAGGGTGGCCAGCGCGGCCTCCAGTTGATGGATGGTCGATATGCAGGCGGCCTGGTCGGCGGGCTGCGCCGTGAACAGCGGGCCGCGCAGAATCTGATCGTCCGACAGGTAGTCGCGGGCCAGGCCTTGATAGATCGCGGCCCACTCGGCGTCGGGCGGCAGTTGGGCCGCGGCCACGGCTTCAAAGCACACGGCGGCCCGCGCGGGCATCCCCTGCTCCCAATTTTTGAGGCCGGCAAGCATGGTGGCGATCACTTGGGACGCGCCTGTGGCGGCGGAAGCGTCCGCCGCGGGCACCGGCAATGGCGGCAACTGCTCCAAGTGCTCGAGCGTCTCAAGCAAGACCTTGCCGATCTGGGGAGATTCAGCCGGCAGTGAGCGCGCGTGGTCGACGGTCGCATGTGCATGCTTGCGCGCATCAGCTGCCCGGCCGTTGAGATAGCCGGCCAGGACCGCTTCCACGCCGGCCAAGGTTCGGGTTGGCTCCTGCACCGCGGGGTTGTTGCACAGCGCGGTGAAGTCGTTGGCGGCCTTTTCGAACTCGCGCGCGGTGATCGCGGCGCGGGCTTTGAGGTAGCATTTCATGATCGCGACCGAGGGATCCGTCACCACGGTGACAGGCAAAGATTTCACGGTGGGCGGCGCAATGACCGCGGCGGGATGTTTCGCGCGCGTCACCCAGCCGAGAGCGAGCCCACACACGGCCAGGCCGGCGAGCACCGCGACCCTCACGGTCATCTGCTCTTTGCGTTTTTTAGCCGCCCGGCGGGTGGCGGCGGTGTCGGCCACTCCGGTGCGGCCTGATTTCAGGTCGCTGAGCACGGTTTCCAGACGACCGATCAATTCATCATAGGAACTGAATCGGGCTTGGGGATCGTAGGCCATCGCCCGCTCAACGATCCGGCAGGTTGCCGCCGAGATCGACGGGTCAGCCAGGCTCAGCGGCACCACCCGCTTCTTGGCCTCGCGCAACACATCGGTGGCCATGGATTCCTCACCACACGACGGTTTGCCGGCCAGAGCATGATAGAGCGTGGCACCGAAGGCATAGATATCGGAGCGGAAATCCTCGGCACTGCCCTCCACCGTTTCCGGGGGCACATAATACGGCGTCGCCCATAACTCGGTCGCCTGGGCCTTGCCGCCATGCGTCACCAGCGCAAGACCGAAATCGACCAGCTTGGCATGGCCCTCGGCATCCAGCAGGATGTTGCCGGGTTTCACGTCGCGGTGGATCAATCCCGCGGCATGCGCCGCCTTGAGGCCGTGGGCCACCTCGATGGCCAACGGCAGCATGTCCAGCTCCGGGATTTTTCCGCGCTCGTGGATCTGGGCCTCAAAGTGCCCGCCGGGCACGAATTCCATGGCAATATAGAAGCGCTCGAAGGCGCGGCCGGTGGTGAGCACCCGCACGACGTTCGGGTGGCTGAACGAGGCGGTGAGGCGCGCCTCCTCGACGAAGGCGGCGATCCGGCGTTGGTTGGCGGAATACGTCTCGCTGAGGATTTTGAGCGCCACTTCGCGGTCGAGCGTGTGGTCGCGGGCGGCAAAAACCATGCTCATGCCGCCCACCGCGTGGCGGCGCACCAGCGTGTAGGGGCCGAATTCGCGTTTGACGCGGGTGTGCTTGCCGCAGTTCGGGCACTCGACGTTGGCAAAGGGCGCCACCGCCGAGACATCCATCGGGGATCCGCACGCGTGGCAGAAAGCGATGGATTCCGTTGGCTCGGTCATGGGCACAGGCTAACGATACGGAGCGCCGATGTGCAAACTTCAATCTTGCGGCGCTATTTTTCCTGGAGAGAATGCGCCCGTGGAAATTGTGGTGGATACCCCCGGCGAACGGTTGGATGCGTTTCTCGCCGCGCGCTTGCCGGACCTCTCGCGCTCGCGCATCCAGGTGCTCATCCGCGAGCAATTCATCGTGGTCAACGGCCAACCCGCCAAACCGCGCGATGCGGTCAAAGCCGGCGACCGGATCGCCATCGCCGTGCCCGAGGCCGTGCCGCTGGACGCCTTGCCACAGGACATCGCGCTGGAAATCCTGTTTGAGGACGACGACCTGGTGGTGCTCAACAAGGCCCCGGGCATGGTCGTGCATCCCGCCGCGGGCAACCCGGACGGCACCCTGGTCAATGCCCTGCTCCATCACTGCCGGGGCAAACTCTCCGGCATCGGCGGCGTCGAGCGCCCGGGCATCGTTCACCGCCTCGACAAGGACACCTCCGGCTGTTTGGTCGTCGCCAAATCCGACGTCGCCCACCAATCGCTCGTCAGCCAGTTTTCCGGGCGCAGCACGATGGAAAAACTCTATCTGGCAGTGACCCAGGGGATTCCCAAGCCGGCGCAGGACTCGGTGTTCACCCACCTCGGGCGCCATCCGGTCCACCGCCAGAAAATGGCGGTGGTCAACCCGCCCGGCGGCAAGACCGCGATCACCGACTATCAGACACTCGCCGCCGATCCCGCCACCCTCACCGCCCTGGTCCTCTGCCACCTGCACACCGGACGCACCCATCAGATCCGCGTCCACATGCTCCACAAGGGAACCCCGCTGGTCGGCGACCCGATCTATGGCAGGCCCAGCACCACCTCCGAACTCACCGGCCGCCTGATGCTGCACGCCTGGCGGTTGTCGTTCAACCATCCGGTCACCGGTGAGCGCCGGCAATTCGAAGCGCCCGTGCCGCTGGAATTCGCCCCGTGGATTGGCGCCGGCACCCTGCCTGGGTGGGGGTGAAATCCAGCGGAGGTCTGCGCCCGGTCACTTGCGGGGTTGGTCAAACGGCGTGGCGGAGAGCACCCAGTCCTCGGCCAGGACGCGGACGATCTCGAACTGGCGGGATTCGGCACCCGCGACGCGGCGGATCTCGAGGACGGCGCGGTTGGCGGTGCCGCCCTTGGCCGCGGGCTTGTCATGGACGAGCATCCGCACCATCGCGGCGGCCTGGGGCGAACCCTTGCGGCAGTAACCTAACAAATCGTCCGCCAGCTCGGCGGAGCCCAGGCGATAACAGACCCACACCTCCTCATCCCGGAACGGGCCGTTGTAATAGTTGTCCTTGGCGAACACGACGCGCACCAGGCCCTGGCCGCCGACAGGACTGGCCAGCAACTCGCTCCACGCCGGCTTGAGCGTGCGCGCCAGCGCCTCAAAATCGATTTGCCACTTGCCCTTGGCATCAGGAGTCAGGATCGCCAGTCGGTGGCGCGGCTTGTCTCCAATGACGGACTTGACCGCCACGCCGTCGAGCAGCAGGCCGTTGGCGTCCATGCTGCTGAGCCACACGTAACTGGTGATCGCGCCATCCACATTTTCCAGGTTTTGCAGGAACCCGACCACCTCTTGCGGGCTGGCCGATCCCAGCCGGAAACACTCCGCCACTTGCGCGGGATCGCGGATCAGCAGCGCCCGCTTCACCAAGGCCAGGGCAGCCTCGCGCGTGGGCGACTCGAACCGCGACACCACCCGCTCCTCGATGACAGGGACGGCGGCCTGTTGCTCGGCAGTCGCTGCTGATTGCTCCACCTCATCGGACCCCCACAGCCACAGCGCGCCGACGATGGTCGCCATCCCCAGCAGGGCGAGCACCAACGACCACATCATGACCACCTTGCGGCGCCAGCGCCGCCGACCGCGCATCTTGCGCCCGGTGGCTCCGGACTTTTGCCGCCGCCTGCGCTTGGAGGTGCCTGTGCCCCAGGCCCGCTCGACATGCCCGAGGCTCGGGGCGTCGCCGACGGCCCGGTCAAATCGCACGGCGCGCACGGCGCGCAGAATGCCACTCGCTTTCATGTTAGAGCAAGCCTAAGGCCGCCACCCCGCCGCCCGCAAGCGCCAATCTTCGGAGCGCCCGCGGCGCGCCCGGCCACGATCGCCCACAGGTAGGGCGTGGCGGCCCGGCCCGGGCCGCCCTATCCCTCGGGTGGCAGCGCCGTCCGGGGCCCGCGGCCTTGATAGAACAGCGCGAACACGGCCCAACAGCCCGCGATCATCGCCGCGAGCACCAACCAGAACAAGGTCCAGCCATGGCCGTCGGGCGTGACGCAATGGTTCCTGAGCCAGGCACAGACGAAGGCCCCAATCAATGGACCCAGCCCGCCGGCAACCATCGCCAGCAAGCCCTGCGCCTGGCCGCGCAGCCCGGGATCCACCCGCTGGTCAAGAAACACCTGCGCCGTGATGAAATAAAAGGTGTAGCAGACCCCATGCAGGGCAATGCCCGCAATATGCCAGAAAACCAAGCCCGACGCACCGGCGTTGGCGCTCATGGCGAAGCGCAGCACCGATAGCCCCAAGGCCCACAGCAACACCGTCTTGACTCGATACCGCACCATCACCACGCCCACCAACAACATGCTCACCACCTCCGAGGCCTGCGCCAGGGTCATGGTGCCCGTCGGGTGTGGGTCGCCCAGCACTTGCAAAAACTCCGGACCGTACATGTAGAATGCCGACAGAGGGACCGAAAACAACGCCGTCACCAAGAAAAACACACAATGGTCACGCTGCTTCATCAACACAAACGCATCCAGCCCGAGCCGGCTTTTGAGTGAGGTGCTCGTGCCTAGCGGCGGCGTGTGTGGCAGCAGCAGGGCCAGTGCCCCCGCGAGCAGACGCGCTCCCGCCGAGGCGTAGCCCGCCACCGGGCTGGTATCGGCATGCAGCAGGTAGCTCGTCATCAACCCGGCGGCCACCCAGCCCAAAGTCGCCCCCACCCGCACCAGCGGAAATTGCCGCTCCCCGTGCGTGAGATGAGTCAGCGAAATCGTGGCGAGCAAGCCCCAGACAGGCCACGAAAACAGCGAATAAACCCCCAACCACCCCACGAACCAAGCCGGGTGCCAACCCGCGTCGAGGCAAGCGAAGGCGGCCAGCAAGGCCCCCGCACTGATCAGCGAGGACCAGGCGACCAAGTGGTTCGCCGGCACCCGTTGATCGGCCAGGGCGCCACCGATCAACGGGGAAATCAAAGCGCACACCGGAGTCACCACAAACACCGCCGCCACCCAGTCGCTCAAACCCCGGGCCCGCAGGATGTTGGTCAGGGCGGGCAACCAGAACCCGGGCGTCATCCCGTACACAAAAAAGACAACCCACAGCACGATGAAAATCGCCCGCGGATCGGTCCGGATGTGTGAAATGCCGCGCACTTGCGCCAGCCTGGGGCGCCTCGGCTGGCAGGGAAAGACGCATCTACTCGGCGTGGCGATTTTGGACCGCGAGTCTCCAGACTCGCACTCTTCTCACTCCTTGGCCGGCGAGTCTGGAGACTCGCGCTCCGGCCACCATCTCACTATCGCGTTGCGTGTGCCCTGAAATGAGCGAGACTGCCGCCGCCCCATGAGTCCCGATTTCATCCGCGAAGCCCTCCGTCAAGTCCGCTACCCCGGTTTTTCCCGGGACATCATTTCGTTTGGTCTGGTCAAGGAGGTGACTTGCGAGCCCGGCCTGACCACCGTGCGCATCGAGGTTCAGACCGCCGACGCCAAGGTCCCCGAACAGATTTTCCGGGATTGCCACGCGGTGCTCGAAACCCTGCCGGACATCGGCACGCTGCAGATCGACATTGCGGTCAAGGATGCCCCTGCCGTCGCCGGCTTGGGCGGCAGCGTCGGCAAGTCGTCGATCCCGGGGGTGAAACGCATCATCGCCGTGGCGTCTGGCAAGGGCGGCGTGGGCAAATCCACCGTCGCCGCCAATCTGGCCGTCGCCCTGGCCGCCACCGGTGCCAAGGTCGGGCTTTGCGACTGCGACCTCTACGGCCCGTCGGTGGCACAGATGTTCGGCTCCAAGGAGCACCCGCTGGCCAACGCCCAGGACGAAATCATTCCGATCCGCGCCCATGGCATCCAGCTCATGTCGATGGGGTTTTTACTCGCGGACAACTCGCCGGTGGTCGTGCGCGGGCCGATGGCCACCCGCTACATCCAGCAATTCCTGCGCCAGGTGGCGTGGCAGGACCTCGACTATCTGGTGCTCGACCTGCCGCCCGGCACCGGCGACATCCAGCTCACCATCGTGCAAACCGTGTCGGTCGACGGCGCAATCATCGTCACCACTCCGCAGGAGGTCGCCCTCATCGACGCCCGCAAAGCGGTGGCCATGTTCGCCAAAGTCAACGTGCCGATCCTCGGGCTCGTTGAAAACATGGCCTGGTTCGAGTGCGATGCCGGCAAAAAATACTATCTTTTCGGCGATGGCGGCGGCGTGCGCGAGGCCGAGTCCCTCCAGGTCCCGCTACTCGGGCGGATCCCCATCGACGTGGTCACCCGCGAGCGCGGCGACTCTGGAGCGCCGGTCGCGTTGTTAGACCCGGCACGGCACCCGGTGGCCGCCGCCTTCCATGACCTGGCGGCGCAACTCCGCGCGGCGCTGCCGTGTTAGCCTGGCAGTAGGCGCGTTCGTGAGAACGCGTCCCCGCGTGCTGTCACCAGCACGCCTACTGACAGCCCAACGGAATCACCGGCTCAGCGCCGGGCGTGGCGCTCGGCCATCGGCCAGGCGACCTCGGGCACCAACTCACGCCAGCGCGGGTCGCCTTCCAGAATCATCCGGCAGACGTCGCGGCCGGTGGCGGCCAGCAACGCCGGATCCCCGCAGGCCACGCCCTGGATGCGGGCGGTATCGACAAAATACTGATAGAGAGGAGCGCCGTTTTCAGGCGCGCGGAAGGAGTCGGCAGTGACCAGTTCGCCGGTCTTGCGGTTTTGCCACGGGAAGACCTGGAGGGTCACCCCGGCCTTGAACAGGCGCCCGAACGACTCCAACAGCCCGCCGGCCAGGTTCTCCGACCACTTCGCCTTGAACAGCTCATTGAGCAGGCCGATGCTCAGCACGATGCCCACCGGTTTGTCAGTGCAGCGGTTGAGAAATGCCGCGATCCGGTGGAACTCGGCGCAGCGCGACACCAGCACGGTTTTGCCGAGGGCCTGCAGCGCGTCGGCGCGGTCGAGAAAATCCACGGCATCGATGCCCGAGCCACGCAGCAAGTTGTGCATCGAGATTTCGCACAATTCGATTTCCGAGCCGCGGTCGGACTCGGCGAGCGAGCGGTCGAAGCCGCTGCGCGCCTGTTCGAGCATGGTGAGGTGCAGGTTCATGACCGGGTCGAAACTGCCGCGCAGCAGCAGCACCGGCCGGCGGTAGAGCGCCTCGGCCGGCTGCACCACCTCACCGTCCGGCAGAAACATCGTGGCGTCGGTCAGGCCGCTTTCAACGAGTTGCAGCGCGCACAGGCGGTTGTCGAACATGCCATAGCCATGGCCGGTGAATTTCAGCAGGTCCACCTCGACCCGGCCCTCCGCCAGATTGTCCAACAACGAGTCCACGAATTTCCGGAGATGGCCGCGGTGGCGGAACGCCGAGTGGATCAGGTTGACCCCGATGATGCCCAGCGCCTCCATCTGGTCGATGGCGCGCGAATCGAGCAGCCGCACGTGCAGGATGATGTCGGAGGGTGGATCCCCCGGGCGCAGTTGGAAGCGCACCCCCAGCCAGCCGTGGCACTCGCCGCTGTCCATGTAGCCGCGGGCGCGCACGGTGTTGCAGAACGAAAAAAACGTGGTGTCCTGGCCGCGGCGCGGGCCGAGCCGCTCCAGCAGAATCGCGTTTTCATGGTCGAGCATCGCCGCCAGGCGCCCGGCCGAGACATAACGCCCGGTGTGGCCGTAGAGCGCGTCGCTCATGGTCATGTCGTAGGCGGAGATGGTTTTGGCCACCAGGCCGGCCGCCCCCGAAACCCGGAAAAACCAGTTGGCGGTTTCCTGGCCGGCGCCGATCTCCGCGAACGTGCCGTAGATCTGCGGGTCGAGGTTGAGCTCGAGAGCCTTGTCGTAAGTGGTCGGGGTCACGGCGGTGATTCGGTTTCCAGCACCCAGCCCTCGGCGACCAGCCGATCGACCAGCACCTGGTTGTTAGATGTCGCGTGTTCGGGGAATTTCAAGGCGAGAGTCAGAGGCACCCGGGTGCTCTCGGGGGGCGGGCGCAGCGAGGCATTCACCTTGGATCCGAGTTCGGCATAGCCATAGAGAGCATGGGCTTCATCCGGCGAACTCAGCCGATAGGCCTGCCATTTGAGGTCGTCGGAAAACGCGAAGTTGTAATAGTCCACCGGGCTCAAATAAACCCGGAACACCCGTGGCGTGGTGGGCTTAGTGGCCATAAATTCCTCCCATGGCATGTCCGACCAGCCCACCCAGCTTTCCCAATCGATTTTGAGGCCCTGCGGGGTGGCGACAAAGGCAAGCGCTTTTTCCTCATAGCTGCGGGTCCTCACCTTGAGGGAGGTGAGGGTCCCACGGCGGGTCGTCTGGGCATCCACATTGAATCCCGTCATACCGGGGGCCTCGATGATTCCCGCCGGATAGAATCGCCGCAGCTTGGGCTCCACCACTCGCGGATCGCGCACCAGGGGCAGCAGTTCGTCGATCTGCCGGGCGTCGAGAAACTTTTGTGCCAGCGCCTCGGCTTCCGCGAGCACGGCCGCATCGGCCAGTGCGGCGGCCGGCGCCGCCACCTCGGGTTTGGCCGCCGGCGGGGCGGCCAGCGGCGCGCTCGCCGGGCCTCCGCCAAGCAGAACCACCAGCACCCCGGTCAAAATCATCCCGAACAGCACGGCTCCACCAATCAGCATCCACAACATCTGCCGCCTTTCGCCACGGCGGGTGCGGCCCGGATCCACGGGCGACCGGTCCCAGGCATTGCCGTCACCCTGCCGCGATTTTTTCGTCCGGCGCTGCTTGCCGCGCTCTGGAGGTGCCGCAACCGGCGGCCGGTCAGCCGCCAGCGGTGCCAGCAGCGGCGGCGGCCGGTCACCCGCGGTGGGAATTCTGAGCATCCTGCGGCAACTCGGGCAGACCACGCCCTGACCGTCATGCTCCTGCGGCACGCGAAACACGAACCGGCAATCCGGACACACAAACCCACTCCACCGGCGGGAACTCTCCATCGTCTCTGGCACACCACCACCCTGCCCTGTCCTCCCCGCCGAGCGCAAGCCTTGGAATGAGCCAATCCCTCGCCCATTCCCCCCAGCCTATTGCGCTTGCTCCCGGGCCCATCCTTGGCTACGGCAGTCCTTACCGGACGGCACCCGCCGCACCGGCATCCGCATCGAGAAAGCCAACCGCCATGCCAATCACCCGCGCCCTGCTCTCCGTCTCTGATAAAACCGGCCTCGCGGCCTTCGCCAAGGAACTGCATGAGCTCGGCGTCGAGCTGCTCTCCACCGGCGGCACCGCCAAGGACCTGCGCGAGGCGGGCCTGCCGGTCGTCGACGTGTCCGAATACACCGGCGCGCCCGAACTCTTTGACGGCCGCCTCAAAACCCTCCATCCCAAAGTCCACGGCGGGCTGCTCCAGCGCCGCGACGACAAGGAGCACATCGCCCAGGCCAAAGCCAACGGCATCCCGCCCATCGACCTGGTGGTGGTCAATCTCTATCCGTTTGTGGAAACCATCGCCAAACCGGGCGTCACCCGCGAGGAGGCCATCGAGAACATCGACATCGGCGGCCCGTCGATGCTGCGCAGCGCCGCCAAAAACCACGCCTCGGTCACGGTGGTGGTCGACCCCTCGGACTACGCGCTGGTGATCGAGGAAATGAGGGAAAACAACGGCAACACCACCAAGGGCTTCCGCGAGCAGCTTGCCGTCAAGGTGTTCCTGCGCACCTCGCAATACGACGCCGCCATCACCAATTACCTCGGCCAGTGCCGCTCCGGCACCTGCTGCAATTTCACGCTCAGCCTGCCCCTTGAACAGGAACTGCGCTACGGCGACAACCCCCATCAGAAGTGCTCGCTCTACGGCAACTTCAGCAAGTTCTTCACCCAGGTCCAAGGCAAGGAACTGTCCTACACCAACATCCTCGACATCGAGGCCGCCGCCGACATCATCCTCGATTTCGTTAGACCCACCGTCGCCATCCTCAAACACACCAACCCGTGCGGCGTCGGCCAGGACGACGAGGACCTCCGCGTTGCCTGGCAGAAAGCCTTTGAGACCGACCGCCAGGCGCCGTTTGGCGGGGTGATCGTCTGCAACCGCCCGCTCACCCTGGAGCTCGCCCGCGTGATCTCGGAAATCTTCACCGACGTGATCATCGCCCCGGAGTTCGAGGCCGACGCCCGCGCCCTGCTCCAGAAAAAGAAAAACCTGCGGCTCATGAAAATGAACGACGCCTATCTGGCGGAAAAGAAATCCGCCGTCATCCGCTCGTGTCCCGGCGGGATCATGGTGATGGACCGCGACTTCACCGCGCTGGGCCTCGACAACCTGGAATCCAAGGTCGTCACCAAGCGCCCGCCCACCGAGGAGGAGATGCGCGCCATGCGCTTCGGCTGGCGGATCGTCAAGCAGGTCAAATCCAACGCCATCGTTTACGCCACCACCGACCGCACGCTGGGCATCGGTGCCGGCCAGATGAGCCGGGTGGACGCCTCGCGCATCGCCATCTGGAAGGCCAAGGAGGCCGGCCTCGATCTAACCGGCAGCATCGTCGCCTCCGACGCCATGTTCCCGTTTGCCGACGGCCTGCAATCGGCCATCGACGCCGGTGCCACCGCCTGCATCCAGCCGGGCGGTTCGGTGCGCGACGCGGAGGTCATCGCCGCCGCGGATGCCGCCGGCATGGCCATGGTCTTCACCGGTTACCGGCACTTCAGGCATTGAGGTACCCTTGTGCAACTGCCTGTCTTTGAAATCGCCGACGCCCTTCAAGCCGCCATGGCCGCGGGCAACCGCGCGCGGGTGCTGCTCAAGGCGCCCACCGGCTCGGGCAAATCCACCGCGGTGCCCGGCATGCTGCTGGACGCGGGGATCACCGGCATGATCCTGGTGATCCAGCCGCGGCGCATGGCCGCACGCCTGCTCGCCGGCTGGGTGGCCAAACAACGCGGCGCCACCCTCGGCCGCGAAGTCGGCTACGCGGTGCGCTTCGATTCCAAATACCGCGCCGACACGCGGCTGCTCTATCTAACCGACGGGGTGTTTCAGCGCTGGATGCAGGACGACCCGGAGCTCCAGGGCGTGGGCGCGGTGATCTTCGACGAGTTCCACGAGCGCCGCCTGGCGGTGGACATCGCGCTCGGCCGGTGCCTGGATTTGCAGGATGGCGCGCGCCCGGACCTGCGGGTGGTGGTGATGTCCGCCACGCTCGAAACCGCCGGCCTGGCGGATTTTCTCGCGCCCGCCACCACGCTTGAAGCCGGCGGCCGGATGTTTCCCGTGGAGGTGCTCTATCGGCCGGAGCGGCCACCCGTCAACGACCGCCGGGGCGGCCCGCCGCGCGAGGTGCCGGTGTGGGAAAAAATGGTGGCCGTCTGCCGCGAGGCGATGGCCCTGCCGGATGCGGGCAACATCCTGATGTTTTTGCCAGGCACCCACGAGATCCGCAAGACCATCGAATTGCTGGAAGGCGGCTCCGCCAGCCGAGGCTGGGATGTGTTGCCGTTATACAGTTCGCTGCCGCCCGCTGCCCAGGAAGCGGCGATCACGCCCGGCTCACGACCCAAAATCATCGTCGCCACCAACGTCGCCGAGACCTCCCTAACCATCGAGGGGGTCTCCACCGTGATCGACTCGGGCCTGGCGCGCATCGCGTCCTATGAGCCGCGCCGCGCCATCAACACGCTGCTGATCAAAAAAATCTCGAGGGCCGCCGCCGAGCAACGCGCCGGGCGCGCGGGCCGCACCGCGCCCGGCCGGGCATTCCGGCTGTGGAGTGCGCCCGATCACGCGCGGCGCGCGGAATTTGAGGCACCCGAAGTCCAGCGCGTGGACCTGGCCGAGGCGGTGCTGTTGCTTAAAGCCGCGGGGGTGGCCGACATCCGCGCGTTCCGCTGGTTCGACGCGCCCGCCGAGGCCGCCCTGGCCCGCGCCGAGCACCTGCTGCACGCGCTCGGCGCGCTCGACCTGCACGGCGCGCTCACCGAAGAAGGTGCCAAAATGGCGGCGCTGCCGTTGGAACCGCGGTTTTCCCGGTTGATGCTCGCCGGCCACGAACACGGCTGCGTGGCGGAAACCGCCTTCATCGCCGCCGCCGTCCAGGGCGAGGGCGTGTTCTCCAACAAACACGGCGGTGTCGGCCGGAAGGACTTCATTTTCGCCGACGATGACTCGGATTTCGCCGGCGAGTGGCGCGCCTACGAATCCGCCGCCGCCATGAACTTCGACCCCCAACGCTGCGGCCAACTCGGCATCCTCGCCCGCGGCGCCCGCGAAATCGCCCAAGGCTTCGACCGGCTCGGCACGCTGGCTCGCCGCTTCGGCTGGGATTGGCAAGCGGTGGACTTCAGCGCGCGCCGCCACGCCGTCGGCCGCGCGATGCTCGCCTCCTTCAGCGACCAACTCGCGATGCGCTTCAACCAGGGCACGCTGGCCTGCCGGCTCGTGGGCAACCGCCGCGGCAAACTCGACGACGACTCGTGCGTGAAAACCGCCGCCGCCTTCGTCGCCGCCGAAATCACCGAAGTCGAGGCCCGCGACATCATCGTCCACCTCCGCCGCGCCACCGCCATCGATCCGGCGTGGCTCGCCGACTTGTTCGCCGAGGACCTATCCGTCACTGACGGCGCGGCCTGGGATGACACCCGCCGCCGGGTCGTCGCCCGCAAGGAAACCCGCTTCCGCGACCTGGTGCTCGCCACCAGGGAAAGCGACCACGGCATCAACCTCGACCGCGCCGCGGAAATCCTCGCCGCCCGCGTCCTATCCGGCGAGCTGGTCCTCAAAAACTGGGACCACACCGTGGACCAATGGACCGCCCGGCTCACGTTGTTAGGAAACGCGCTGCCCGAACTTGGCATGCCCGGCTGGTCCGAGGACGACCGCGCCGACGCCATCGCGCAGATTTGCCACGGTGCGGTGAGTTACAAGGAAATCAAGGAGGCCAACGTCTGGCGGGTGCTGCGCGACTGGCTCAGCGCCGCCCAGCGCGCGGCGCTCGACGCCTATTGCCCGGAGCGCATCGACCTTGCCAACGGCCAGTCCGCCAAGATCACCTATCAACCCGGCAAGGACCCGTTCATTTCGCTGCGCGTCTCGCATCTGTTCGGCGTCTGGGAGACCCCAACCCTGGTCCAGGGCCGCGTCCCGCTGCTGGTCCACATTCTAACCCCCGGACAGAAACCCTGGCAAATGACCAAGGACCTCAACGGGTTCTGGACCACCGGCTACGCCCAAATGAAAAAGGAAGTTGCCGGCCGCTACCCCCGCCACCCATGGCCCGACAACCCGATGGACTGGGTGACGAAAAATTCCGCCTGAAGGCGGCACTCCCGACTAACTTGGCCATTTGACTACGGAGCGCGGGCTTCAGCCCGCCCGGACTCAGCGGGCTGAAGCCCGCGCTCCATGGGGCAGCCAAAGTTACTCCCGGTTCCACCGCCGGCTCAGCGAGGATTCTGATGCTACATACCTCCACGAGCCACGTCGCTTCCAGCGTCGGTAGTCCCGCCTGCAGGCGGACTCTGAACCGACCCACTCCGTCCCAAACCCGCGCCACGAGACACGGATCTCACCCTCACTGGGCTGGCGGCGGGGGCGGGGCATCAGGTGCTTGCTTGGCTGGCCCTGGCTCGTCACGCGGTGCGGGTGGAGGAAAGTCCGCCGGGGTCAGTTGCTGGTCGTGATTTTGATCCAGCGCCTCAAAGACCGCCTTGCGCTGTTCCTCTGACAACTCCTTGACCAGCCAGCTGACACGGAACTCGTCAAACGACAAGGCACCGTCGCCATTTTGATCGAGCCGACGGATGATTTGGCGGGGGTCCATGCGCGGTCCGTTCGGGTTGCCGCCCTCGCGCTTGAACGGTTGCTCCGGTTTGTCCTCCGGCGTGATCACTCCATCATGGTTGCTATCCAGCCGTTGGAAGAGCTCGGCCTGCCGTTCCGGCGGCAATTTTTTGACCAGGGGGCCAGCCTTGAATTCCTCGAAACTGATGCCGCCGCTCTTGTCCAGGTCCAACTCCCACAGACGCTGCAACGGCTGGCCCTGCCCCTCATGGGGTTGCGCCAGCGGCGCGAGCTCCTGGCGACTGAGCTTGCCATCCGCGTCCTTGTCCAGACGCGTGAAAATGCGCAAGCGCTGCTCTTCGGGCAGTTTCTGGATGCGCGGCATGGCGTCGAATTCCTCCCTCGAGAGAAACCCGTCGTGGTCCTTGTCGGAATTCTTCCAGACTTCCTCAAACGGGTGGCGCTGGCCACGCCTGCCGTCACCCGCCGTCGGCGCGGGCCGGGAACCCTCCGCACCCGTTTGGGCGAGAGCGGCGATCGGAACCAGCATGCCCGCGACAATTAACGAAACAGGGATTGTTTTCATGGGAAATCACAGCTTGTTTAGCTCCGGTCCACGGAACTATCGAGAAAGAAACTCCGCCCATCCCGAAAAGTTTCGACTTCCGGGCCGGCCCGCCCCTAGTTTGTCACCACCCCAACCGTCATGCATATCCGCGACATCCTCGTCAGCTCCAAGCCCTCGCTCTCCTTCGAGTTTTTCCCGCCGCGGGCCGCCCCCGCATGGGAGGATCTCTATCAGACGATCCGCGAACTCGAAGCCCTCCACCCGTCGTTCGTCTCGGTCACCTACGGTGCCGGCGGCCATACGCGCGAACTCACCCACGATCTGGTGGAGCGCATCCAACAAACCACCTCGATCCCGGCCGTGCCGCACTTGACCTGCGTCGGCCACTCCGCCGCGGAAGTGCGGGCGATCCTGCAACGCTACGCCGCCGCCGGCGTTCGCAACATCCTCGCGCTGCGCGGCGACCCACCACAAGACGCGGCCAACTACGATGACTCCAACAGCGCCTTCCACTACGCCGCCCAGTTGGTGGCTTTCATTCGTCAGTTCAATGAGTCGGGCGAGCATCCCGATTTGCGCGGCTTCGGCATTGGGGTGGCTGGTTTCCCCGAGGGCCACCCGGCCACACCCAACCGGATGCTGGAACTCGATTACCTGAAAGCCAAGGTGGACGCCGGAGCGGACTACATCTGCACCCAGCTCTTTTTTGACAACCACGATTTTCTGGATTTCCGCGACCGCTGCCGGCTCGCTGGCATTCAGATTCCGATCATTGCCGGGGTGATGCCGGTCACCTCGTTGTCGGGGATGAAACGCATGGCCGAGTTGGCCGGCGGCGCCAGATACCCTGCCAAGCTCATTCGCGCCCTCAATCGGGCCAACCACAGCCCGGAAGCCGTGGAACGCATCGGCATCCACTATGCCTCGGAACAATGCGCCGACCTCCTCAATCAGGGGGTGGACGGAATCCACTTCTACACCCTGAACAAGAGCCGCGCCACCTGTGAAATCTACCGCAACCTCGGTCTCAACGCCAACGACTGATCCTAGCGCTGGCCCTGCTGGTAGATCGACTCCGCCTGCTTGAGGGTCAGGTCGTAGATACTGCCCTCGATCGGAACGATCAAAGGAATGCGGCCGGTGGCGCTATCCACCGGATAGCGCGCCTGCAGCTCGCGCCCGCGCTCAAACGCGTCCCCGATGAGTGTGATCCGCAACTCGCCCTCGTAGCGCAGAATGCGGGACATGCGCTCGGCGGCTTGACTCTGCAAGCGGCGCATCTCGATGGCCATGCCCAGGCGGTCGAACAGCGACAGCGATTCCGCGTTCTGTGTCCCCTCTTTGATCCGGCGCGCCTCCTGGGCCGCCCGCTTCAACGTGAACGAGGACTCCAGTTGCGCGGTTTTGTCATCGCCACCGAACAGCGGCGAAGTGTCCGAGCCCGCGCCGCGCGAAGTGGCCGCCTGAATTTCCTCCTGGGTTGGCAGCCGCACCGTCATTCTCCCGTCCAAAGTCATCAATTCGTCCGCTTTCATCTTGATTTCGGACACCTCCAAGCCTCCGCGCAGCGTTTTCAACTGGAACGAACCTTCGTGGAAATCGACGCGGTGATATTTCCGCGCGTAGTCCACCACCGACAACGCTTTGAGCAAAGGAATCTGTTCGCGCAAGGTGATCGAATCCTTGCCATCCAGCACGACCTGCCCCTCAAACCCCACCCCGTCCGCCGAATTGGTCGAACCAGACACCCGGAAATCCCCGGAAAACGACCCTTCCATGAAATTCAGCAGCGCCGCCGGCAGAATCTGTTCCAGCACCAGATTGCGGATTTTCACCGTGCCTTGCACCAGCGGTCGCTCGCCGCCGATCAAGCGCAGGCCGGAGAAATCCACGGTGGCTTTGCCCTGTTTCATCTCGGCCTTCTCGAAAACCAAACCATCCGGATTGCACGCCACCACCAGGTTGACCACCTCCAGCTTGCCCAGCCAATTCTGATGGAACGACCCACCCTTGAAGCTCATCCGCCAGCCGGTCGGCGTGCGCTGCATTTTCAAAGCACTCGATTCAATCGCACCCTCAGTCCGCTCGGAATATCCCCAGCGCACCGTGGTATCCATCACTTCCAAAGACTGCACTTCGACCTTGGGCGACTGGCCAAAAAAGGTCGCCGCCAGTTTGGCGGCGGTATCGGTGTCGTCCGCACCCGCGCGCAGATCCATATCCAGTCTGGCGACGGAGATGATGCCCGGCTTCCAGACGCCGATCAAGCCGTCGATGAGCCCCATCCGGCAGCGAACGTTCTTGACCTCCAAGCTGGAGAAAAACGTGGCGGGCGTGCCTTCGGCCGCAAACCGTTGGATATCGAGCTGGCCCTGGGTTTGCTTGGCCCCCCTCATTTCAAGAGCCTTGGCCCCCAGCGCGCTCTGAAGTTTGTCCTGCAGGCCGATACTGAAACTCAACGAATCAGGGCGTTTGACCAGATAAACCCAGATCGCCACCGCCACGACCAGCAGGAACACCAGCACCCGGAAGCCTAGCTGCAACAAATGGATCATCGCCCGCCCCTTGATGCCACTGCCCGACATGGAATACCGCAGCTGAAACCAAAACCCTTGGTTGGTTACCCACGCACTTAAACGTTCATTGAAATTTTGCGATTGCTCGGAATCCATAATTCGGGTCGCTTTGCAGCGCCGAGAGTAAAGCCCAGCTCCGCCGCTGACGCGAGTGAAATTTGCCTCGCTCCCGAATCCCTCATCCCTTACCACCCTGCCTGTGGAAGCCAACGACTACAAAGTCCGCCTTGAAATCTTCGAAGGTCCTCTCGACCTGCTGCTCTACCTCATTAAAAAGGATGAAGTCGACATCCAAGCCATTTCCATCGAGCGCATCACCCGCCAGTATCTCGATTACCTCAACACCTTCAAACTGCTCAACATCGACCTCGCCTCCGAGTTCATCGTGATGGCTGCCAATTTGATGTATTTGAAAAGCCGCACCCTGCTGCCTCGCGTCGATCAACCGCCCGACGAAGAGGCCGACGAGGACGATCCGCGCTGGGAACTCATCCGCCAGCTCATCGAATACAAAAAATTCAAGGACGCCGCCGGATTTCTCTCGCTGCGCGCGATCGAACAGGAAGGCCGCTTCGCCCTCCAGCCGGATGCCTCCGACCTGCCCGAGCCCGAACCGCCCACGCTCGCCGAAATCTCGATTTTCGACCTGATCCGCGCCTTCCAAAACGTCCTCAAACGCTTTGAGGAGTCCCACGATTTCGGCGATATCATCGATGATCGGTTCACCGTTTCCGACAAAATCGAGTTACTCATGGGACAATTCCAGCCCGGCGAGTCCCGCCGCTTCGAGGCACTGTTCCAATCCGCCACCACCAAGGCCGAAGTCATCGTCACCTTCCTCGCCTTGCTCGAACTCATGAAACTCAATCAGTTCGTGGTCCGCCAAAGCGACCTGCTCGGCGACATCGTCATCGAGCGCCGCGGCGGCCCGTCCGAACGGACCGAGGATTGAGCCAGTCGCTGCGCTTAACCCTCCCGACTAACTTCCAGATTTACCGCAAAGCCGCAGAAGTCGCAGAGTCTCGCAAAGGATGATTTTTGTTCACAGGAGTAGTACATGGCTCTGCGTTCCTTTGGACCTTTGCGACTCGGCGGTGAGTTTTTGGCAGTTACTTGCCTTTCCACACCCGGTCACGCCGGGTTCTGGTGCTACAAAGGAAAATCGAATCGGCGGGCTGGCTTTTTCAAACCACTGATTGAACTGATTTTTCACTGATTTCACTGAAAGACCGAAATCGAACTATCAGTTATTGGGTTCACCTTTTAGGGGAGCGACACCAAAGTTGTAACCTATTAAAAATCAGTTTAATCAGTGAAATCAGTGGTTCTCATTTTCCCTTCCAGGTTACCCGGTAGGACCGTGGAAAAACCAAAACAGGCGGCGCAGACGTTGCCCAAGCTCAAGTTTCCACCAAACCTTGCGGAACAGGGCGCATCCCTCGTAACAGGAATCCAGCAGTCCGTAGATCGTTCGCGGACGGATGAGCATCAGGGTGCGCACCTCCCACTCCGCGGTGAGCCAGGTTTGTTTATAGCCGTTGTCGGCACCCAGCGTGATCGGACCGAGGTAGATCCCGCGCAGGCCCGCGGCATCGGTGTCATCCAGGGTCAATTCGGTGAGCAGGTTGCCGGGCGATTGGCGCTTCCACGCATCGTCGTAGCCGCGGGCACAGACATAATAGAGGCCGCCGGGGTGGCGATCCACAAAACCGAACTCGAAAGCGATGGCCTGCCCGTTGAGGCGCAGGAAATAGACGCGCAGCAAACCCTCCTTGCGCATTTCCGCTAGCAGCCGGAACAGGTGTGGCCGCATCGTGGGGTGGAGCGGGCTGCTGATGCTATCGCGCTGCCAGCACCGGCTGAAGCAGTCAATCAACTCGGCCTCAATCGCCTCGTTGGGCACGTCGCCACGGGCGACCTCGACGGCGGTCAAGGTCCCCATGGCCAGCAGCTGGTTGCGGGCGCGGCGTTGGTTGCCGCGAAATTGGTTGGCGCGGTTGGCCAGATAGCCCGCCGCCCCGCCGGTGGTGTCCAGAAACGCGTCGATCGAGGCCTCGCCGGGCCGGATCCGCCAGCCGCTGACATTGGCCGTGGCCAGAACGGCGGCTTCCAGCCAGGCATTGGACGGCCTGAGGCAATGCAGGAACATGACCTGCCAGTGGAAGTGGCGCAACGCGCGCTCAAGCAGAATCGTGATTTCAGTCGGCGGGTGGTCGTCGGCAACCGCGACCAAGCGGGCCGGATAGGCCGCCGAAATGTGCGGCGTGAAGCCCAGCGTGCGAACCGGAACCAACATCGCGTGGCCGGCATCATACTCCGCATTGCAGACCAGCCCGACCCGCAGCACCTCGCCCTCGGAGATCAACCCGACGGCGATGCGATTGCGTGGGCAGCGCCAGCAACCCAGGATCCATGCCGGATCGTGAAACGGGGTGGGCGGCGCAATGCTGCGGCGCAGCAAATCCCGCCATGCGTCCACCCAAGGGACAAATTCCTCGGGAGTGGTGAGCCAATGAACTTGGGTGTTGGGCATGCCGTAATACTTGCGGGTAGGGTCCAGCGCGGCCTCAAGGATCTCACGCGTAGTAACTACCGGTGGCTGATTTCCACCAAATCCGGCGGGCCGCGTCAACCCTATTCAGAACCATGTCCGATCTCAACCGGAACGGGATCGCGGAGGGCATCCGCCCTGCGTTGCCGCCTGCCGGCCCTCGGCTCTGGCTCAGCTCATCCGGAACACGATCCGCGCCTTGGTCAGGTCATAGGGCGACATCTCCATCTTGACCTTGTCGCCCACCACCAAGCGAATGAAGCGCTTGCGCATCTTGCCGGAAATATGCGCCAACACCTCGTGACCGCTCTCCAGCTTCACCCGAAACATGGTTCCCGCCAACACCGACGAAATCTCGCCATCCACTTCCACCGCCTTTTCTTCCTCGTCTTTGGAGGAACGCTTGGGCGGTCCATATCGATTGCGGTTGCGGGACGGACGTCTTCCCGTCTTTTTTGGGCGCGGAGGCATGTTGGCTGGGGATAATACTCACAAATCAAGCGCTCGCTTGATCTGCGCCGCTTGGGTAACCCATCCCCGCCCAACCAGCAATCCCAAAAAACACAACATCCGACAATCGACGGTTTTTCTCCATCACCTGCGCTTGCCAAGCCGTCACCCACACTTCATCTTGCCCGCCCCTAGACCCCTGCCCCGGCAGTTGAAAAACGCAACTCGCTTCACAACCATGCCTGAGATCACCGAAAAAGAACTCCCTCTGAACCTCAAACCTCTGTGGCTCAATGCTCTCACTGCCATCGAGCGCAAGAACTACGACTACGCGATCAAGCTGTTGCAGGGTGTTCTCAAGGACAGCCCGGGATTCATCGAGGCCCGCAAGCGGCTTCGCAAATGTGAACTCGAACTCTGCGGCGGCACCAAGAAGAAGGGACTCTTCGGCCGCTCCAGCGGCGGCATGGGCGTGATGAAACTCCATGGCCAAGCCAAAAAGGATCCCGCCGCGACCCTCCCACTCATTGAAAAAGAACTCGAAAAAGACCCCCTCAACGACCAGGCCAATGACCTGCTCCATGAGGTCGCCGTCAAACTCGAATTGTTTGAAACCGCAGCCTTCGCCCTCGAGACGATCCGCAAATACAGCCCCGAAAACAACAAACTCCTTCACAAACTCGCGGAGTTCTACCTCAACCGCGAGAACCCGCTCCTCGCCTCCGAGGTCTATAATGACATCATCAAACACCACCCCATCGACGGCGCCGCCATCAAAGGCTCCAAGGACGCCTCGGCCAGGGCCTCCATGAAAAAACAAAAGTGGGACGAAAACGCCAACATGCGCGACCTGATGCGCGACTCCGCCCAGGTCGAAGAGCTGGAAAAAGCCTCGCGCACCGGCCTGACCCGCGAACAGCTCGAGGTGCGCCGCGACACCGTGATCGAACGCTACAATGCCGATCCCAATCACCTCGTCACCGTCAAGGAACTCGCCGGCATTTACGAGCAACTCGAAGACTGGCACAACGCCTTCACCTTCTACCATTGGGCCCACTCGCTCAGCGTCGGTGACGTCGCCCTGGCCTCCAAGGCCGCCACCATGAATGACCGCGCCATCGAGTCGGACCTCAAAAACCTCGGAATCGCTGCCGCCGCCGACCCCGACAACCTCGACCTCCAGGCCGCCCTCGCCGCTCGCCGGGCCGACCGCTTGACCGAACAAATCCAGGACGCCCAGCGCAGGGTCGATCAAAACCCCACCGACCCCCAACTCCGCTTCGAACTCGGCACCGCCCTCTACAACGCCGGCGATTACAGCGCGGCCATCCCCCACCTCCAGCAGTCCACCCGCAACCCCCACATCCGCACCAAAGTGCTGCTGATGTTAGGCCGCACCTTCAAGGCCAAGGGCATGTTCGACCTCTCGATCAAACAACTCTCCGACGCCCTGGCCGACCTCCACACCATGGACCACATCAAAAAGGAAGTCCTCTATGAAAAGGGCATCCTCCACGGCGAAATGGGCGACAAAGCCACCGCCCTGGATTGCTTCAAGCAAATCTACGAGGTCGACTACAGCTACCGCGACGTCGCCCACCGCGTCGAATCGTCGTATAGCTGAGCCGCGCCTGGCACTGGCCCCACTGCTTTTGGCGGATCGCGCGGAACCATCACCCTGCAGCAGCGGCCGCTGGTAGGCATCAACCTTTTATTATCCGCGTCCATCCGCGGTTCTGTTTTTCCTCCTTAGGATGACCCATCGCGCACACCAACCGGAAGGAGCTGGGGTCGCCACCGCCGTGACGCACGCGCTGGGCTGGCTGGTGGCCGGCAACTCGGTCGGCCTCTATCTGTCATTCCTGCTGCTCCATCCGGCGTGGCAACTCGGCGAGTGGAGCTATGGCCGCTGGGTGCCGGCGCATCTCAACGTCCAGCTCTACGGCTGGACCGCGCTGCCGCTGGTCGCCTGGCTGCTCTCGATCTATCAGGTAGACCGCAGCCGGGTGGCGGCGTGGGGGCCCGCCGCGGTGTGGGCCTGGTCGGGCGCGCTGGCGGTCGGCATCTGGCAGTGGCTCCATGGCGTGACCTCGGGCAAGCTCTTCCTCGATTGGAAGGGCGGCGCGCTGTGGGCCTTGCTGGCGGCGATGATGTTCCTGTGGTGCGTGCTGGCGGCGGCCTGGCAAGAGCGTGAGGGAGCTTGGACTCCGGCGCGCAGGCGCTGGACGCGGGTGGGACTGATTGGTCTGGCGCTGGTGCCCGCGGCGCTGCTGTTCGCCGCCTCGCCCGCCGTCTATCCGCCGATCGACCGCACCACCGGCGGGCCGACCGGATCCAGCCTGCTCGGCTCGGCGCTGGCGGTGGTGGGGCTGATGCTGGTGCTGCCGCGGGCGGCCGCGACCCGCCTCGGCGACGGCCCGTCGCGCGCCATCTGGATTTTCTTCGGGTTTTCATGGCTGTTTTTCGCGGTGATGGAAGCCCTCGGCGGCACCCACCATGACGCGCGTCAAATCGCCTCGATGCTGTTGCTGCTGCCGTGGGTCTGGTGGCTGCCGCGGGATTGGGCCGGTTTCGCCTGGCCGGACGGCTCGCGGGTGTGGCGGCTGGCGATGTTCGGGTGGTGGGGTGTGTTAGTTGCCAGCGGGCTGCTGATGTATCAGCCCGGGGTGCTCGACCGGCTGAAATTCACCAACGGGCTGGTGGCGCACTCGCACCTGGCGATGGCAGGATTCACCAGCTCGTTTTGCGGCCTGCTGATCGTGTTGCTCACCCGCCGGCGGCTCGGCCACAGCGCCACGGTGGCGGCGTGGCATCTGGCCGTGCTGGTGATGGTCGTGACCCTCGCGGTGCTGGGCTGGCGCGAGGGCGCCGGTCCGGCGTGGATGACCACCCCGGCACCGTGGCGCACCCTCGGCTGGATGGTGCGCGCGCACTGCGGCGAGCTGATGTTAGCCGCCTCGCTGGGTTGGTTATGGGAACGGAGGACCACATGACCCGCCGCCACTGGCTGGCGATCCGCGCCGCGCTCAGCGTCGCTGCCGTCTATGGCTTCTTTTTGATTTTCGCGCAGTTTGCCTTCATCGAGCTGCTGCGCGCCGCTGGCACCAGCCTGCTGCTGGAACGAACCGCCCTCGGCCTGATGGCGGTCGCCGGAATCGCCGGCGGATTTTGCGCCGCCTGGCGCGGGGTGACGCCTGGCCGGTTGCGGCTCGCTTTGGGAGTGGCGGCTCTGGCCGCCGCGCTGGCCCCGGTGACGCACGCCCTGCCCGGGCTGCTGCTGATCGCGATCACCACAGGTGCCGCACTGGGCGCGGCCACCGTGAGCCTGGCCGCGCTGCTGCCTGCGTGGTGCGGGGTGGCCTGGGTGGGCCTCGGCACCGGGCTGGGTTATGCGTGCTGCAACCTGCCGGCGGTGTTCCTGCAAGCTCCGGGGGCGCAGTCATGGATCGGTGCCGGGTTCGCAGTGGCCGGCCTGTGCGCCGTGCCCGCGCGCGCCGGGTGGCAGACCCGCGAAACCGCCATGGTTTTTCCGTTAGGAAGCGCGCTGCTGATCTTCACCGCCCTGGTTTGGCTGGATTCCGCGGCATTTTTCATCATCCAACACGCGCCGGAGCTGAAGGCCGGCACCTGGAGCGCCGGCCTGCTGTGGCGCAACGCGGCGGTGCACCTCGCGCTGGGCGGTGTGGCCGGGCTGTGGCTGGCGCGGCGCGGCGCGCCGGCCCTGCCGGGGGTGGCGTGGATGCTGTTAGCCGGGGCGGCGCTGGCGCTCGGTGCCGATTCGACCCGCGTTCTGGCGGGGTGGTTCTATCCGGCGGGCGTGTCGTTGTATTCGGCGGCACTGGTGGCGTGGCCGGGATGGTTCAGCGGCGCGCAAGGCCCGCGCCCGGCGGCCTGGCGGGCGGCCGGGTTGTTTGCCATCGCGGGCTGGTTCGGATCCGCCAATGGCGTCGGCATGGCCCAATCACTCAACCAGGTGCCGCCGGGCTTCGTCGCGGTGGCGGGCATCGTCGTGATCGGCATGACCGTTCGATCCAACCGGCGGCTGTGGCGGCCGGCGCTGGCCGTGGCCGCGGTGGTGTTAGTCGCGGCGGTGTGCCACGTCCGCAAGCCGCCGGCTCATGCTGCGGCGCGGGACCGCGGCCGGCAGGTCTATCTCGCCGAAGGCTGCATCCACTGCCACTCTCAGTATTCGCGGCCGGCCTCGCCCGATGAAACCATCTGGGGGCCGGCGCGCAGCGTGGCGGAAGTCCTGCACGGCCAACCGGTGATCATCGGCAACCGCCGCCAGGGGCCGGACCTCTCGCAAGTAGGAGCCCGCCGCTCGGAAGCCTGGCTCAAGCTTCACTTCCTCCAGCCCCGGGTTTTGGCACCCGGCAGCCCGATGCCATCCTACGCGCACCTGTTCCAGGACGGCCGCGGCGACGATCTGGTCAAATATCTCAAAGAGTCCGGCGCGCACGCCGCCCCCGACGTGATTGCACAAGCCGCCCGCTGGCAGCCCGCCACCACCGATGCGGCTGCCGGCTTCGATGACAAAGTGCTGTTTGCGGCCAATTGCGCCGCCTGTCACGGCACCACCGGCGAGGGCAACGGCCCGCTGGCTGGCAACTTCGCCAAGCCGCCCGCCAACCTCGCCACGGGACCGTTCCTGTCGACCTCCCCGGGCGCCAATCTTGAGTTGCGGGTCGCCCGCCTGATCAAGTTCGGCCGCCCCGGCACTGACATGCCGGGCCACGAAACCCTCAGTGACGGCGAGATCCGCTCACTAACGGAAACGGTGCTGCGACTGCGGCACTGAGATGCCCCCCAAACTTTTCATGAGCCAAGACCGATCCACGCCAGGAACTCCTGGTTGCCATCCATGCCGGTGATGGGCGACGGGATCAGGCCACGCCATTCGCGACCGTGGTCCTCGGTGACGAAGCGCCGGATTTTGTCCACCGCGCGCTGATGGAGGACGGGGTCGCGGACGATGCCGCCTTTGGAAATGTCCGCGCGCTGGAGTTCGAACTGGGGCTTGATCAAACAGACAACCGTCCCCTGCCCGTCCAACACCGAAAACACTGCCGGCAACACCTGGGTCAACGAGATGAACGACAAGTCCATCACCGCCAACCGCACGGCCTCGCCGAGATCCTCCGGGACCATGTGACGCGCGTTGAATTGTTCCTTCACCACCACCCGCGGGTCGTTGCGCAATTTCCAAACCAGTTGGTTGGTTCCCACATCCACCGCATGCACCCGCAGCGCGCCGCGCTGCAGCAGGCAATCGGTGAAGCCGCCGGTGGAGGCCCCAATGTCGGCACAGACCCAGCCCGCGGGGTGAATCTGGAAGTCGTCGAGGGCGGCTTCGAGTTTCAGCCCGCCGCGCCCGACGAAGCGGGGTTTGTCCTTGACCGTCAGCGCCGCGTCGGCGGCCAATTTGGCGCTGGGTTTCTCAACCAGATGGTCACCGCATCGGACTTCGCCGGCCAGAATCAGACGCTTGGCCTGCTCGCGCGAATCACTCAGCCCACGCAGAACTAACAGGATGTCGGCGCGTTCGGTTTTCATGTCAGCCGGGCAAACCTCAGGCAAGCACGCCCCGCCGCCGCCCGCAAGCCCCGTATCGGCTGGCGGAAATATTAATCCAACCGCCAGTCAGCGCGGACGTGGACCGCGAGTATCCAGACTCGCCGGCGGCAGTGGACGCGCTCGTCAGAACGCGCGTGCGGTCACCCGCACGCCTACGAAGAGCCCCGACGCAGCGTCATCACGCACTCCAGGTGCCGGGTGTGCGGGAACAGGTCGAACGGCTGGACGTCAGCAAGCTGATAGCCGCCGTCGCCGAGCAGCTTGAGGTCGCGCACCTGGGTGGCGGGGTCGCAGGAAACATAGACCACGCGCGCGGGGCCGAACTGCACCAGCTGCGCGATGAACTCGGGCGTGCAGCCCTTGCGCGGCGGGTCGATCACCACCGCAGTCTGCGCCGCGGGAAAATTGATTTGCGCGAAGATCGCCTCCGCCGGGGCGGTCAGGAAGGTCGCATTCGTTATCTTGTTAGACCGGGCGTTCTTGCGCGCCCACTCGCACGAGGTTTCGGACACCTCGACGCCCGCCACCTGATCGAAATCCTTGGCCAGGGTCAGCGCGAACAAGCCCGAGCCGCAATAGGCATCCACCAGAAACCGCGCGCCGCCAGCCGCCGCCTGGTTGGCCACGTAGCCGGTGAACGCGGGCAGGATGAACGGATTGTTCTGGAAAAAATCGCCTGCCAGAAACTGGAACGTGAGCTCCCCCACCCGCTCGGTGGCGGTGGCCTTGAAGTCGGTTTCCACGCCGTCGCCGGTGGCCCGAAGCAGAACCGTGGAGCCGCGTTTGAACGAGTCGGCCTTGGCGCGGATGCCGGCGCGGATTTCCGGCAAGGCGGCGTTGATCGCGTCCATGGCGATCGCGCACTCCGGCACATCCACCAACTGCGAGCGCCGGCCCATCGCCAGAAAACCGATTTCCTCGATCACCCCGTCGCGTGCTTTGTCAAAGTGCGGTGTGATCTTCGACCGGTAATGCCACAGCTGGTCGGTGGACAAACACGGGTTCACCGGAAACTCGATCGCGGCCATATGCTTGAGCAACTCACCCACCTGACGGGTTTTCCATGCCAGTTGTTTGTGGTAGGCCAGGTGTTGGTATTGGCAGCCGCCACAATCGCCAAACAACGGGCACACCGGCTCCACCCGGTCCGCCGAGGGCACCACCACCTCCACCAGGTCCGCGTGCGAACAATTCTTGTCATTGCGATAGACCCGGGCAGTGACGGTTTCCCCCGGCAGTGCAAACGGCACGAACACCACCCAGCCATCCACCCGCGCCACCCCCGCCCCCAGATTGGTCAGCGCGTCAATCGTCACCTCGATCTCCTGGTGATAGGTAAACGGAACGGGAACAAACTTTTTCGGTGGGCGCTGCATGATGAACGCCGCGACCCTGCCCTACCGCGCCCCCCCCGGCAAGCGAAGAGCACTACCCTTTGGGCGCCCGGCACCACAAGAGGCGCGATGGCCGCCAGTCTGATCACAGGAACCTCACGGGGCTCAAGGACCGCGACGCCTGCCGGGCCCCCATCCGGGGACTTTTCTCCGGCGGGAGAGACCCCGGTCACTACTTCATCTCATTGATCATCTTGATGGCCTCATCGAACTGGTGGATGAAGCCGTTGAGGGCGAGGAAGGAAATCCAGCAGAAACCGATCACCGCGGCGGTGAGCACAAGTTTCCAGGTGACCTGCAATTTGGGATGCCACCAAACGGAGGGCAACGCCAGCGGCGGCACGCTGAGAAACATCAGCACGATGAACGAGGTCTTGAAATACCAGGGCAGCGCCTGGTCGGCGCTCGCGGGCAGAGCGGGCGGCATCACACGCCTGGATTCATCGAGAAACTCCAGGCAGTGTTTGCACTTGATGGCCTCATCCTGGATTTCCTCCGCGCAATAGGGACATTTTTTCATGGCAACCGGGCTCACTGGATTGCTAGTTCGGGTTCGGCCCAAGGGCGAGCCTAAACACCCGACAGACTCAACACCCGTAGTGCGGCGACATCGCCCCTGCCGCTCTCGATCCCGCCCGGAAGCACCCGGTTGCACCGCTAGCGCAGCGACTGCCCGCGGCGGCGAAATCCCAACTCCGCGCTTGGCAAGGGGTCGCGTTCAATCCAACACTCGGGGCATGCAGACCGCATCCTTTCTCAAAGACCTGTTTGATCTATCTGGCAAAACCGCTGTCGTCATCGGCGGCACCGGCGAACTTTGCGGCACCATGGCCGTCGGCCTGGCGCGCGCCGGGGCGGAAGTCGTCCTCGGCGGGCGGATCCCCGAAAAGGCGGAAAAGCGCCTGGCGGAAATCGCCACGTTTGGCGGCAAGGGGTATTTTGTGCCGGTGGACGTGACCTCCTGCGAGTCCCTGCAACACCTGCTGGACACGGTGCTGGAGCGTTCCGGCAAGGTGGACATCCTCATCAACGGCGCCGGCACCAATTCTCCCACCCCCTTCCTCGACATCCCCGCCGACGAATACCAGCGCATCATCGACACCAACCTGAGCGCGGTGTTCCGCGCCTGCCAGGTCTTCGGCCGCTACTTTGTCGACGAATCCCAACCCGCCTCGATCATCAATCTCGGCTCAATCTCCGGCCTCAATCCGCTGTCGCGCGTCTTCACCTACTCGCTCTCGAAAGCCGCGGTCCACAACCTGACGCGCAACCTGGCGCGCGAGTGGGCCGACAAGGACATCCGCGTCAACACGCTGGTGCCCGGCTTCTTCCCCGCCGAGCAAAACCGCAAGGTGCTCGATGAATCGCGCGTGCTCGACATCCTGCGCCAGACGCCCGCCTCGCGCTTCGGCAACGCCGAGGAGCTCATCGGCGCGACCTTGTTGTTAGCCTCGGCCAAGGCCGGCTCGTTCATCACCGGCATCGAAATGATTGTCGACGGCGGCTTCCATGCGATGACGATCTAATTACCGCCTGGCTGGGGCGAACCAAGCGGCTACTGGCCCCCGCGTTCTCACGAACGCGGCTACTGGGTTAGATCTCATGCACCGGCAGGGCGGCGCACTCCTCGCGCACCTTCTCGGCGAGCGGGGTCGAGAGGTAGCGCTCGGTGGACGAGCAGCCGACGGTCACGATGCGCTTGCCCTTGAATTCGGGGCGCTTGGCCAGCTGGATGGCGGCCCAGACATTGGCGCCGGTGGAGATGCCGGCAGGCAGGCCTTCTAACTGCGCCAGCGCCTGGGCGGTGGCAAACGCGTCCTCGTTGGTCACCTGGATCACCTCGTCGATGATCTTGACGTTGAGGTTTTTGGGGATGAAGCCGGCACCGATGCCCTGAATCATGTGCGGCCCGGGCTGGCCACCCGAAATCACCGGGCTGGCGGCGGGTTCGACCGCAAAGCATTTCACATCGCGGCGCGACTTGAGGACTTCCGAAACGCCGGTGAGTGTGCCGCCGGTGCCGACCCCGGCGACAAACGCGTCGATTTGGCCGTCGGTGTCGCGCCAGATTTCCTCGGCGGTGGTCTCGCGGTGGACTTGCGGGTTGGCCGGATTGTCGAACTGGCCGGGGCCGAAGGCGCCGGGAGTTTCCGCCAGCAGCTTGTTGGCCATGGCGATGGCGCCATTCATGCCGCGGGCGCGGGGGGTGAGCACGATCTCGGCGCCTAACAGGCGCAGCAGCACGCGGCGCTCGAGGGACATGCTCTCCGGCATGGTGAGGATGCAGCGGTAGCCCTTGGCACGGGCGATGAAGGCCAGCGCGATGCCGGTGTTGCCGGAGGTCGGCTCGATGATCAGGCCGCCGGGCAGCAGCAGGCCGTCGCGCTCGGCGGCTTCGATCATCGCCTTGCCGATCCGGTCCTTGACGCTGAAAAGCGGGTTGAAAAACTCCGCCTTGACGCAGACCTCGGCCTCCAGGCCGGCGGTCACGTGGTTGAGGCGGATGAGCGGGGTGTTGCCGACGGTGGCGGCCATGTTGGCGGCGATTTTCATGTTAGTTTCGGATTGGGGTGAGCGGTTGATAGACGCAAGACGCAAGACTTCAAGATTCAAGAGAAGAGACGGTGACAGCCTCAAGCGGGTGAATTCATGCTCTTTTCCTGGGTCTTGCGTCTTGGGTCTTCAAGTCTTGTGTCTTGTGTCTTGTGTCTTGCGTCTTCAAGTCTTGGGTCTTTTTCAAATCTGGAAATCCGGGGTTCCGGAGTCGAG
>JBAXBG010000007.1:0-40430 GCA_037142115.1 Verrucomicrobiota bacterium
AGGCGTAGCGCGGGTCGCGGAAGGCATAGTAGGCGAGCTCATAGTTTTTGCCGGCGACGTTGATCTCGTTGGAGTCGTTGATGCCGAACATCACCCCGCGGTAGTCAAGGTGGGAGACGAGGGCGTCGGGCAGCATCTTGATCGTGACGTAGGGCTGCTCGATCATGCCACGCACGCCGAAGTCGTGGCCGTGGTTGATTTCCCGCCGCTTATACTTTTCCTCCTCGGGCGCACCGCCGCGCTCGGGTTCAGGCACCCGCGAGTAGTTCACCGGGAACTTGTCGGTGAGGAAGGTGTAGCCGAACGGCCGCAGCCCGAGCGCGATCTGGGTGAACATCTCGGCGCACCACGAGTTGTAGCTCACCGTACATTCGACCCACCAACCGTCGGGCATGACATAGGTGCGGAGCTTGTCGGCGAGCATTGAGGGCGCGTGGAGGTAGAAATCGACCTGCTCGAAATCCTGGAGCACCAGGGCGCAAAAGGCCCCGCCGGTGAGTTGGGAGACCGCCCAGTTGGCACCCTCGGGGCGCTGGTTGCGTGCCTCCTGAATGGCATAAATCCGGAAGGTGTTTTCGATCTGTGCCTGGTCCGCCTCGGAGAAAAGCCCGGAGTCCATGACCATGTCGTAGGCTTTGGCGAGGCTCTGGAAGACGCCGCCCTCGTGAACCGTGCCCTGATGGGCGACTTTGCGCGTGGACGGGAAGCCGGTCGTGTAGTCGGAAACGGCGAGCAGGAATTTTTTGACTTTCTCGGCGTAGCGCGGGTCGCGGGACAGCTGCCACGCGACGGCGGCACCTTCGGCCTTGCCCGCATGGTCGGTGGGAAACAGATAGGGCAGACCGTCGGGATTCGCGGCGTAAGGCGGGCGTTGGGGGACGCCCCAGGCGTCGGCGTCCTTGAGGTAGCGGGCGTTCTGTTCACCGGCCCAGTCGTATTTTCCCGCCTTGGCGCGCACCTCGTCCCAACCCTCCTTCGTGTGGACGGTAAACGGGTGCGGCATCGCGCGCACCGTGGTGAAATGGATGCTCTGCTCGGCGGTCGGATCGGCGGAGGGCCGGACTTTGATGGTCTGGTGCTCGCGACCACCGGGTGGGATGTCGGCGGGGGTGTCCACGGTGACCGTAATCGGGCGCGATTCGCCGGGGGCGAGATCCACCTGGGCGGGGTCGATCGCGGTGCGCATGGCCTCGAAGCCATCGTGTTGCTGCGAGAGGAAAATCGTTTGGCGAACCGTGGCGGTGTTGGTCACTTGGACGGCATAGCGGGCGGGCTTGCCCGGCTCGGCGGGCTTGCCGCGCACGGGTACGCTGACAACAATCGAGCGCCCGCGGAGCAACTCGGCCGAGAGCAACCTGACCCGGCCGGCGGGTGTTCCGCCCAGGCGGAAGGCGAACGAGCGGATGTCGCGCAGATGGCCGCGCATGATTTCCGGCGAATCGAAATCGGCGAACGGAACCAGCAGCTCAGCTTTGCCGTTGGCACCGCGCGTGAGGATAAAATTCGCGCGGCGGACGCGGAAGCCTTCCTTGAGGGGCACGTCAGGTTTAAGAAAATCCGTCGATGCAAAAATCTCCAACGACACGCGGTCGAGCGAGCCGAGGTCAAAGCGCAGGCGCAGGCCGTAGTTCTCGATCAGGTCGAGGGAGGAGTTCTCCGGTTCCGGCGCGCCGACCGGGCCTTGCGGCTCGTTGAAAACGAAGGTGCCCGGCACCGCGCAACTGCGGTCCTTGCCGAGCCCGGCATAGTTGCGGGGATCATCGAAAAGCCCTGCGCGGGTTTTGCCCCGGACGATGGCGACGGAATAGACTTCTCCGACGACGGATTTTGGGTCGAAGGCCTCAAAGCGGATCGAGAGACGTTTCTTATCAACCCCGGATTTTTCGGCCGGGCCGACGAGCCGTTCGGGCGGAATCCGGTAATTCACCTCGTGCAGGAACCCGGCCTTGTTGCGGTTGAGTCCTTCGACATAGATCTCCTGCCCGTCCGCGAAAATGCGGAACAGGATCGGCTGGTCTTTCTTCGGGACGTTGTCGCCGGAGTATTGAACCACCAGGAAGCGCGGACCGGGCTCGTCGCCCAGCGCAAGCTCGTAGCCGAATCCGCCGCCGCGGCCGGCGGTACGCGCGGTGAGGCCTCCGAAGCCGGTGATGCGCGAGCTGTCGTTTGCGTCTTTCAGGCGGGACTCGTCATTCGCGGGCGAGACCGAATCGCTCACGTAGTGGGTGTAGCGGTCAGGAAGGATTGCGGAGTTGGCGGACTGCTCGCCGGCGCTGGCGGTTACAACTGGAAGGATGCAAACCATGAGGGCGAGGAGGTGGTTATTCATATCAGGGAATTGAGGCGGAGTGATGGGTAAAAAGTGGATTGGGAAAGAGCGTCGTTCACGGAGCAGGCGAAGGTATCGAAAGCTCCAGGTTTCCAGAATGCGCCGAAGTAAAACATCACCCACAGGTCGCCCATGCGCGCCATTTGAGGATCTCCGCTGATGCCGCTCGATTTCGCCTCGCCGTTGGCGACGACGGCGTCGGGGCCATACCGCCGCCAAAGCGAGCGATACCGCGCAGAGCGCGAGCAGAGAAAGGGCAAACAGGGGGGTCATTATATTATTCATGGGTGTGGGTCGGGTTGGGTTCCAGTGGCCGCAACGCACCGCACCCTGAGTCATTTACCAAAGTGCAGTTCCTTGAGCCAGAGGGCGCATTCGCGGGTCCACGGGTGGCGGTGCTCGATGTTGCCATCGCGGTCCCCGAGGCCCATGCCATGCCCGCCATTCGGATAGACGTGGAGGGAAAATGGCACTCCATTGCGGCGGAGCGCGGACGCGAAGTCGAGGGTGTTTTCCACTTTCACCCCGTTGTCCGCCACCGTGTGAAAGAGGAAGGTGGGCGGAGTGTCCCTGGTGACCTGCTTCTCGTTAGATAGCCCGTCGATCAGGGCGGCGGAAGGGTGGTCACCCAGCAGGTTTTTTCTGGAGCCTTCGTGGGTATTGGGTCCCATCGTGACCACCGGATAACACAGGATTCCGAGATCCGGCCGGCAGCTTGCGCGGTCGATGGGATCGGCGGCACCGGGCTGGCCGGCGTCGAAATGAGTCAGGCAGGTGGAGGCAAGATGCCCCCCGGCGGAGGAGCCGATGATGCCGACCCGTTTCGGATCGAGGTGCCAATCCGGCGCCTTTGCACGCACATAGCGGATGGCGCGTTGCGCATCGAGCATCATCGCCGGATGACGGTAACCGTGGGAGCCCAGCCGGTATTGAAGCACAAAGGCCGCGATGCCCTGCTCGTTGAGCCAGACCGCATAGCCTTCCCCCTCGTGCTTGGCGAGCATCGCGTAAGAGCCACCCGGGCAGATGATCACCGCCGCGCCGGTGGCTTTCTCGGGCGCGGGGAAAAATGGCGTCAGCGTCGGCGTGTCATTGGGGCCGGAGCCGCTGGCACCGGGAGCGCCCTTGGGCCAGAGCGGAAAGGACGCCGAAAGCGTGGCCGGAGCGGCGAGTGGGGTCTGGGCATGGCCATTCATCAAAAACAAAATGGAAAACAACAGTCCAAGGACGGAGGAAAAAATACGCGGGGTGGTTTTCATGGTGGTGATCTCAGAGGGTTTCAGCGGGTGGCTTGGGTGCGATAGATTGCGTAGGACGCAGGACCCATTTTCAAGTTCGTGCCATTCGTTTCAGCACCTGAGGATGCGACCCGTTTGGCTCCGTCCAACTCGGGCACCTCGCATTCGGTGGCGGCATGGGAGGGGTTGACCGCGATGAGGAAATTCTCCGGTCCGCCAGAGCGCAGATAGACAAACGGGTAGGTGTTCTTGCGCGCGTAGAGGGGCTTGAAACCACCGAGGGAACCGAGCGAGGGATGCTTATGGCGCAGGGCGATGAGTTGGCGGGTGAAGTGGAGCAACGAATCCGGGTCGCGCACCTCGTCGGCCACGTTCGGTCGTTTCGGATCGGGGTCGAGCGGCAGGTAGAGCTTGTCGGCAGATGCGGTGGAGAAGCCCGCGTTCGCATCGGCACTCCACTGCATCGGCGAGCGGCACGAGCCGCGCCACATCGCGCCTTCCTTGTCCGGCCAGCCCTTGAGATTGCGCATTCCGATTTCATCGCCATAGTAAATGAACGGCACGCCCGGCATCGTGAGCAGCATCGCATAGACCACCTTGAGGTCGGGGATTTCGCGGCCTTGGAAACGCGGTCGGCTGAAGTCGTGGTTGCCGGTGGGCAGGGAAATGAAGCCGAGGGTCTTGGTCTTCTCGTATTGGGGGAGGTATTCCGCGAGGAACGCAGTGATATCGCCGGTGCCATCCACGCTGAAAAACGAATGGTTCGCATTCTCGCGGTTGAGGACCGGGTTCATCAACAGCCTGTAGGCGGGGCTTTCGAAATGGATGAGGAAATCGATGTCGAACCCGGCGGGAATGGCCTTCGAGGGGTTGGACCACTCGGAAACGAGCACCGCCTCGGGCTTGTAGCGTTTGAGCCAGGTCCGGTAATCCTGCCAGAGTGCCGTCAGCGCCTTGCCATCGTCGTTTTTGATCAGAGAGGCGGCCATATCCACGCGGAATCCGTCGCACCCCTGGTCCAGCCAGAATTTCATCACATCGCGCATCGCCTCGCGCACGGCCACGCAGTTCGGATCTGAGGGGAGCTTCTCCCATGGACGCCCGGGGTTCGGACGCCCGTAGCCGTAGTTAAGCGCGGGTTGGAATGGGAAGAAGTTCTTCAAATACTTCCCGTCGCGCGGACCGGGGCCGGCGACGAAGTCGCCATTGTTAGAATCCGGCGGTGACCAAATATAGAAATCCGGCTTGGCCGGGCGATTTTGCCGGCAGGAGTCCTTGAACCACGGGTGCTCGACCGAGGTGTGGCCGGCGACCAGGTCGACGACGACCCTGATGCCGCGCTTGTGGGCCTCGGCAAAAAGCAGCTTCGCATCGGCATTGGTGCCGTAGCGGGAGGCGACGCGCTTGTAGTCGCGCACATCGTAGCCCGCATCGCCGAAGGGCGAATCGTAGATGGGGTTGAGCCAGATCGCGTCCACGCCCAACGACTTCACGTAGTCGAGCTTGGCAATGATGCCGCGCAGATCGCCGATGCCGTCGCCATTGGTATCAGCAAAGCTCTGCGGGTAGATCTGGTAACAGACCGCCGTGGCCAACCAAGCAGGAACAGGGCGCTCCAGCTTGACCAAGGGCGGGGCATCGGGCGCGCCATGCGCCGCCGCGCTTAGACAGGCAGCCAGCAGGCAGGATCGGGCGCGTGAGACAAGCGGGTATTTGGAGGTTCTCATAATGGGGTAACGGAAAACTGCAAACGGCGGCCGGCTTTTTCAAACCACTGATTGTACTGATTTCCCACTGATTTGCCTGATTGTTAGAAGATTTTGTGTCAGGCTATCTCGCTCCGCTCGGTTGTGGTTCTCATTTTCCTTTGTAATCCTTCAAGACCTTCCGTTATATCAGCGCGCCTCGAAGGTCCAGTCGCCGGGAGAGGCGACGAAGTTGAGTCGTCCGCCCTCGATGCGGCCCGGCGCGAGGCGTGCGATGGACTGGGCGGGACTGCCGTTGCGCCAGACGATGACGCCGTTGGCCTTGACGACGGCGCGGGCGGGATCGTGAACCGGGAGCGAGACCGTCGCCTTGGTGCCAGCGGGCGAACTCAGGCGGAGGTAATAGCCGTCCGGGCTGTTGGCGATTTTCACTTCGATGCGTCCCTTGACCGAGTCGAAACCTGCCTCGACGCGCTTGAGCGGGCCGAGGCGGGGAGTGACGCGATAGGTGGCATAGCCGGGGGAGGTCGGGGCGACGCCGGCAACTTCCTCATACAGCAGGGTCAAGGGGCCGCCGGTCCAGGCGTGGTTGATCGTGCCGTCCGCGCGGGAAAACAACTCCCAGAGCGTGCTGGTTTCGGAGCCGACCATTTCCTTATAGCGCGTGCGCAGGCGTTCGATAGCCGCGTCGGGGGCGTCCATGAGGAAGAGGGATTCGAGGATGTATTTTTCGAGGTAGGGGCTGGCGTGGAAGCTCCGGGCCAGCTCGGCGCGGATGGCGGGAAACTTGTCCGGCCCGGCGATGCCCGCAACCACGGCCATGCCCTGGGCGCGGTCGTCGGTCGCGCCTTTGTATTGGGGATCCCGATACGCCTGACCGTTCCAGCAACGGGCGTTGACCGCGGCGATAACCGAGCCGCGTTTCGCGCGGTAGGCGGATGCCTCTGCGGGCTTGCCGAGTTCGTCGGCCATGCGCGCCGCGCCGTCAAGGGCGAGGCAGAACCATGCCTGGTCGAGGACGCGGAGGTCAACCTCCTTGCCCCAGTCGGCCCAGTCCCAGCCGTTTTCCCCCGAGCGATGCACGATCAACCCGTCGGCATCGGTCTGCCAGATCGAGAGGTAGTCGCGCACGTGCGGGTAGAGGTCGGCGAGGGTCTGCTTGTCGCCGGTGTGGAGGTAATAGTTCCAGAATCCGTATTGGCCGATGGAGGCGAGCATCTGCTGGGGCAGTTCTTTGTTCCAGTTGCCGGCGGGGATGGGCGAGAAGAACGTCTTGCTGGGATTCTGCCAGTTCGCGAGGTTATACATGCACTTGCGGATGAGCGAGTGGGCGCGCGGGTCGAAGGTGTGGAAAACCTGGCCGAGCTGGATGACGATATCGCCCCACCAGGCGGCGCGCTCGCGGTCGGGACAGTCGAAAAACGTGTCGCGCATGTTGATGTAGAGCGTGCGGCGGCATTTTCCCCAGAGGGTGTTGAGAAAGACATCGTCGCAGGTGAATGTGCCGGTGAACTCGGTGTTGAAGCCGCTTTCACGATACTTGAGACCGAGGACACGGACGTCCTTCGGGATTTCGTAGATGACGGCGTGTCCGCTCATCCAGGCGGGCGTTTCAAATTCCTGCACGCCTTCGCGCGTGAGGTATTCGGCCTGGATGTCGCACAGATCGTTGTCGCTCTTCATGCGGATGAGACGGCCAGCCGGTGCCGAGACCTTGATCCAGGGAGTCACCTGTGCGTTGTAAGGCAGGCGGGCCGTGAGGGTTCCTCCGTTGCCACCGGCCAGTTCGGCGGAGTTCACATAGTCCTTCAGTCCGAAATCCTTCCACTGGGGGATCGGGCGTTCCCAGAGTTTGTTCCAAGGAGCGGCGGGCGGTGCCCCGCGTTCGGCGGCGGTGCCCCACGCGGAGTCGTCAAACGCGGCGGCAGTCCAGCCTTGCGGCTCGAGCCGCGCGTCGAAACGCACCGAGCTTTCCGCGAGACGGAAGTTCGACTTTTTGCTCGCCTCGCCAAAGGACGGATGGCGCAGGGTCTTCCAACTCGCGTCGGAGACGACGGGGCCGGTGGGAGCGGTGAGTTCGAAGAGGAAGCCGGGGGTGCCGCTGTTCTTGTGCGAAAACCCATCGCGTCCGAAAAACCAGGTGAGCACGGCGATCTGGTTGCGCCCTTGCACGAGATAAGGCGCGAGATCCACGACGTCGAAATAGGTGTCGGTGCGGTTCGGGCCGCGCTTCAGGCCGCCTTCGCGGACGACGAGCGTGCCATTGACCCACAGCCAATACTTCGAGTCCACGGCGATGCGTGCCGGGGCGGTGGCAGGCTTGTGGGCGAGATCGAAGGTCTTGCGGTAGGCCGTCCAGAGGTTGCTGGCGGGGCCGGCGTCCTCGCGCAGATTTCCCCACGGCGCAGTGCCAAGCGGGCCGATCACGCGGGCGGGGCGGCCTTGGGAAACCCATGAGGAATCGGTGGCGATTTCGAGCGGCGGTGCACCCGCCGGCTCGATGCGGATCTTGCCGATCAGCCCGGCGGCGTTGACCGAGCCGGAGGAGGGACCGTTGACGGCTTTGACGAGCAGGGCATTTGCGCCGGGGCGCAATGCGGAGGTGATGTCGATGCGCGCCGGACGCTGCCAGGCATCGCCCGAGCCGACCGGCTTGCCGTTGACCAACAGCTCGAAGCGGTCGTCCGCCGTGAAGACGGCCGTGGCCCTCGCGATGCGCCGACCCGGCGGGAGCACCACGTTTTTCGTGAATTCCCGGGTGCCGACCGCGGCGTTCTTGACCGGGTCCGCGCCCGGTTCGTCGGCCCAGATCCAGTTGGCCCCGGCAAGGTCAGGAGTATTTCCCGAGCCGGGGCCGATCCAGCGGGCGCTCCAGTGAAAGTCCGAGGGTGACTCGGCCTTGAGCGCCCCGACAAAATGAAACAGGGCGATGAGGGAGAATGTGCGGAGAAGATAATTCATGAGTGGAAAAGTGTGGTGATCAATTTTCGCCAGACGTTTTCTTCCAGTAAATGGAATAGCGTTCATGGTGCAGTTTATAGAATGGAATAAAGCGGATCGCATGGGCCCCATTCCAGACGGATGTGGTTGTTTGAATAAACTCCAAGGGCTTATTCGGATCGGCGCGGAACGCGTCCGGCTCGCAGGACGCGAGGTCCGGCGGCGAAACCGTCGGCCAGGCGCTGAATTGATTCTGTTTCGTCGCCTGATCGCTGGCGGGCATATTGGCCGTGCCCAACTCGCCCGCCAACAAGACCGGCCCGTAGAAAAAAGAGACCACCTTGGGATTATCCATCGCGGGACGAATCCGGAGCGACATTGGCAAACGCAGTTCCACCCGGTCGCCATCCTTCCAAGAACGCTGAATCTTCAGGTAATGGCCCGCAGAGGGAACCGTTTCCGCTGGAAGGGCCTGGCCGTTGACGCTCACTTCGGCAGATCCGGCCAGCCAGCCGGGCAGCCGCAGATACAGCGAAAATGCGGTTGGCTGTTTGCATCCGATGGTGAAAGCAATCCGGTCCGCCGTAGGAAATTTTGTTTCCTGCTTCATGCGGATTCCCTGCGCCTGTAACTCAACGGTTGACGGGATGTAAAGATTCACCCACAGCGAGTTGGACCCCGTGTAATAAATTCCCTCATTATAGCGGGCCGTGTTTTCAATGCCCGTTCCGTTGCAACACCACATGGACTGGTCCGGCGTGCCATAGACTTTGAAGTGCCCCGGCTTTGCCGAGACATGATACATCGTGCATCCCGTGTCCGGCGCGACGGACGCAAGAATATGATTGTAGAGCGCAAGCTCGTAATAGTCGGCGCGGGCGCAGTCGGGCCGCTGCTCGAACAACACGCGCGTCAGCTTCAGCATGTTGTAGGTGTTGCAGGTTTCCCCGCTCAAGTCGGTCAGGTCTGCGGCTTCAACCCCGGGCGCTTTGAACTTCTCGTCAAACGCGTTTCCGCCAAAGGCAAAGGAATGCCGCAGCGTGACCATGCGCCAAAAATGATCCGCCGCATCGAGCAGGCGTTCGTCGCCCGTCAGCGCCGCCGCCACAAACGAAGTGGCTTGCGGGATATGTGTGTTGGCGTGCAATTTATCCAGCCGGTCCTCGCCCGCGGCAAGCGGCGCAACAAACCATTCGCGCATGAAAACCCGCGACAGATCGAGATAACGCCGCTCTCCGGTGATCCGATGCAGCGACAGCAGCGCCCCGGCGAAACCGCCGTATTCGTTGACCGGGCCGCCTGTGTAATCCGTGCGGGTCATCTTCTCAATCGTCTGCGGATCCAGCCTGGCAATGCGACGGTCAAAATAGTCGGCGAGGCGCGTTGCAACGGAAAGCGCCTGCCGGTTGCCCGTCTGCTCATAGGCGTCAATCAACCCCGCCATGATTTTATGAATCGTGTAATAGGGCGCCCAAACACCCGAAAAACATTTCGTTTCCAGCACATCAAATTCGTGCGTCGGGAAAGCCGACAGATAGCCGGCCCCGAGCGCCTCCTGGCATTTCGCCAGTTCGGCGACGAGTTGGTCGGCCCGTTGCTTAAAAGCCGCCTCTCCCGTCGCCGCATACATCAACGCGCAGGCGCTCAGATAGTGGCCGGTGAAATGACCGCGCAGCCCGCACCCTGGCGCTTCCCACCCGCCGTAAGGCTTGCCTGGCGAGGGCAGTCCCGCATTGACGCGGAAGTGATACAGCAACCGGTCAACGTCGAAGCCGAGGAGGATTTTTTGGTGCAAATCCTGCCGCTCTTTGAAGTCCCCCGCCAGCAACCTCACCTGCGACAAAGGCACGGCGGTCAGCTTTTCGGCGGCTTGGATTTCGCCAAGCCGCAATACCATGAAGCCAATCAGTAAAAGTCGTTTCATTTCGTCAGCGGGGTTCCGTTCACAACCACGTTTTTGAGCTGCAGGTTTTTCACGTTTTCGGTCACGAACTTCCGATCAGACAGCTTCACATCGATGTGTTCCAGCGTGATGTCGCTGATTTCGGTCTGCCCAGGGTTGCCGCGGATGGTGCCGAGGGATCTGAATTCGCCGGTGATGCCGGAGACGTTCACGTTGCGGACAATGGACTTGGGCGCGGGATGGCCTTTGAGATCACAGTATTGTTTCCAGGGGTCGATGGCGATCAGGGTCGCATGGCGGCCTTGCAGCGAGGAGTTGCTGACAACCAGGTTTTCATAAAGCTGCCGGGTGTCGGGACGAAGCTTGAGCCGCAGCAATGGCATGTTCCCGATGACCTGGCAGTTTTCGGCGCGCACGTCGCGCACGACGCTGGCGTCGCTGCCGAGGGTCACAGCGCCGTAACCGCGTTTGAAAATGCAGTTGGTGATGCGCACGCGCTCATCCGGGGGGCTGAGTTTATCCAGGACCGCTTCGGGACCGCGCGAGCCCTTGAGGGCGATGCAATCGTCCGTGACGGAGAAGAAGCAGTTGTCCACGATGACGTCCTGGCAACTGTCGAGGTCAAGACCGTCGGTGCTCGGTGCCCACTTGTAGTCGTCAGGAACGGTGAAGCGCACCGAGCGCACCTTCGCATCGCGGCAGCGGTAGAGGTGGAGGTTCCAGAACTGCGAATCCTTGAAGGTGACACCCTCGATGAGCAGGTTGCGGCAGTTCTCGATGAAGGCGAGGCGTGCGCGCGGGATGCTGAGGTTGCGGAAATTTTCCGGATCGGGAGAGGCTTTGCGCAGCTTCCAGAACAGGTCCCAGGTGGAGCGGCCCGCGCCGTCCAGCACGCCTTCACCGGTGATGCGCAGCCCATCGCAATCCCGTGCGTTGATCAGGGCCGGGGTGTAGCTCTCCTCGAAAAGCCCTTCGATGCGGGTGCGGCAAGGAGGAAAATGGGACATGTCGGTGGAACAGCGGAGGGTGCCATTCTTTGCGAGGTGCAGGTTGACTCCGGGCTTGAATTGCAGCGCGCCGCTGACGAACACGCCCTCGGGGACCACGACCGTGCCGCCGCCGCTCCCGGCAAGCTGATCGATGGATTTCTGGATGGCCACGGTGTTGAGTGTCTGACCGTCGCCGATGGCCCCGGCATCCGCGATGGAGACGCGCGCGGACGGATTTTCGGCGGCCTGGATGGCGCCACAAAGCAAGGCCGCGATTCCGATGAAAGTGAGGTGTTTCACAAGGATGAAGAGGATCGTATTGATCAGGGTTTCGCCGGGTCACCGAGGGCGTTGCCAGCGTAAGCTTGGTAGTCCTTGATGCGGCCGGTGGCGTCTTTCTCCGAGCCTTGGCGCGGGGTGTAAATGAAGCCGCCAAGCGTCTCTTCGCGACCGAGGTCGATGGTGATCCAGTGCGGGTGACCGGGCTGCGCGCCTTGCCAGCGGGAGTGCCAGTAGTTCGAGGTCTGGCCGTCAATGGCATTGAGGGCACCGGCCGCCTCGCCGGAATTTTCCTCGCTGTCCACCCCGGCCACCGTCCAACGCTGGCTGTTGAGCGGGCGGGCGTCGGCACCGGTCACCGAGAGGTCGGCGACGGTGGCGAACCCGCGCCCATCGTGGGCGCTGAGCGACTCGAGCATGAAGTAGCGTGCGCGGACGGGCTTGGCGAAGCGCACCTCCTGGGTTTCGCCGCCGGGCGGGAACACGCCGCGCTGGACGGGCACGCCGACGACGCGGCGGCGAGGGAGCGATTTGACGGCGGCAAATGCGTCGAGTTCAGGGCGCAGTTGGTCGAGGATCGGTTTTTCCAGCCCGGCAAGCGCGGTGCCGGGCGTGGCGAGTAGGTCGAGGACGACGAAGGTGTTGCGACCGGGACGCAGCCAGGCGCCGGGGACAAACATCGTCTGCTGCGGACCAATATTCCAGTAGCGGCCGAGGTTGTGGCCATTGACCCAGGCGACCCCCTTGCCGAACGGGCTCAGGTCGATGAAGGTGTCACCCTGCTTTTTGATTTCGACCTCAAAGCGGTGGAAGCCGGGCGTCAGGCGGTCGGGCTGGGCCTGGGCCAACGCAGGGCCGAAAGCGAGGCCGCCGAGGTGCTTGTCGTCGAGCGGAAGGGAAACCATCTCCCAGTCCTGGAGTTCTGTCTGGCCGAAGCGGACCGGGCCGCGCAGGCCTTTGCGGTCGTGGACTTCCTGGCCGAAATTCACGCGGCCCATGGCCTCGACGAGGATTTCGAGCACGGCGGGTTTTTCCCGGGCGGCAAGGCGCAGCGAATACGTGCGCCCGCGGCGGTCCAGAAAGCCGATGCGCTTGCCGTCGAGGTAGCCGATGCCGAGGTCGTTAACGGCGTCGGCGCGGAGCTCGGCGGCGGGCCCGGCGGGGATCGTCGTGCGGTAGAGGACGAGTCCGTACGGCTGGTCGAGCTTCTCGAAGTTGAGCGGTCGGGCGGAGCGCACGGCTGCGGGCAGCTTGGCGAGGAGCGGCGCGAACCCTGCGGGCGCGGTCGCCGGGAAGGCGATGACGGGGAGCGCGGCGGGCGGCTTGGGGATGGTCTCGCCGGGGTTGAGGTAGCGGGCGAAAAGCTCGCGGGTCTTGAAGAACTTGTCGGTCGTCCAGCCGGCCTCGCTGATGGGCGCGTCGTAGTCGTAGGAGGACGTATCCGGCTTGAACGGACGGTCGGCACCGGGCGTGAAGCCGAAGGACGTGCCGCCGTGGGCCATGTAGATGGAGAATGAGGCCTTCATCTTGAGCATGGTCTCTAGGTCGCGCAGGTAGCGCCCGGTGTCGCCGAGGTGGTGCGGGCTGCCCCAGGTATCGAACCAGCCGGGGTAGAATTCGCCGCACATCAGCGGGCCGGTGGGCAGGACTTCGCGGAGTTTTTTAAACGCGCCGTCGGGGTTGGCACCGAAGTTGACAACCGGGAAGAGGTCCGGACGGAAGCCATTGCGCAGGGTGCCGACCGGGTTGCAGGCGAAGAGGGGCACGTCGAATCCACCGTCAATCAGGGCCTGGCGGATATCGCCCATGTAGTCGGCGTCGGTGCCGCAAAAGCCGTATTCGTTCTCCGCCTGGACCATCAAGATGGGGCCGCCGTGGGTGACTTGCAGGGAGGCGAGTTGCCGGCCGACTTCTTTGAAATACCGGCGCGCGGCCCCGATGAACCGAGGGTCGCGGGTGCGGAGCCTGATGTCGTCGTGCTTGAGCAGCCACCAGGGAAGCCCGCCCATCTCCCACTCGGCGCAGGCGTAGGGGCCGGGGCGCAGGACCACCCACAGCCCCTCGGCCTGTGCCAGGCGGCAGAACTCGGCGATGTCCGCCTGGCCCGACCAGACGAACTCGTTTTCGCGCGGCTCCTGCTGATTCCAGAACAGGTAGGCGCAGACGGTGTTGAGTCCCAGGGCGCGGGCCATCTGGAGCCGCTGACGCCAATACTCGCGCGGCACCCGGGCGGCGTGAACCTCCCCGCAGCGGATGACGAACGGCTGACCATCCATCAGGAATGCGTCCTTGCCGATGTCGAAGCGGTGGCGGGCGGACGCCGGCAGCGCGAAGGCGGAGGGCATGGCGGCCCCGGTGAAAAGCAAGGCGGCCAACAGGCCAAGCCATGCGAGCCTCGGCGGCGCGGCACGGGGGAACGAACGGACGGTGGAGATAAATTTCATAAGGATGCTCTGTTCTTTCATTTGGACATATTCACAGCCTTAACACCGGCGTGGGTGGGGGTTTTCATGGGAAAGCGGCGGCTGTGATTTCATTTCCAGGATGAGGGCGTCAAATGCTGGGACCCTCCCTTGGGCAAACGGAGCTCGAGGACTTTTTTCCCGTAGCGGATCTTGCACGGATTTCCCGAAAGAGAACGCAGCTCGGCTCCCGTCAGGCGACCGTCCGCCCAAGTGAGGTCCAGTTCAAACCCGCCGCGGGCGCGCACTCCGCGGATGGAACCCTTCGGCCAGGCGCTAGGCAGGGCGGGCAGCAGTTCGATCTCTCCGGTTTGCGACTGGATGAGCATCTCGGCCACACCGGCGGAGGCGCCGAAGTTGCCATCGATCTGGAAAGGCGGATGTGCGTCGAAGAAGTTCGGATAAACCCCGCCGCCGTTGCTCATGTCCGTGCCGACGGAATTCACCGCGGTCAGCAGATTGCGGAGCATGACGTAGGCGTGATCGCCGTCGTGGCAACGAGCCCAGATGTTGATTTTCCAGGCGCGACTCCAACCGGTGCCGCCATCGCCGCGGGCGCGCAGCGAAACCTTGGCCGCCTCGAAAAGGTCGGGCGTGAGGTTTGATATCTGGCGGCCGGGATGCAGCGCGAAGAGATGCGAGACATGGCGGTGATCGTCCTTCGGATTATCGCGGTCAGTCTCCCACTCCTGAAGCTGGCCCCAACTGCCGATTTTCGGTTTGAGAAGACTGTCGCGCATCGCGGCGATTTTATCGCGGTAGGGTTTGTCCATGGCGAGGGAGTCGGCGGCCTGCACGTAGTTGGTGAAGAGGTCGTAGATGATTTGCTGATCGTAGGAAACGCCCGGCTCGGTGGGGCCATGCTCGGGAGACCAGCCTTTCGGAGCGACGAGCGTGCCGTCCGGCCGCTTCGCCAGCGTGTCCTCCCAGAACTCGCAGACCTCCTTCAACGCGGGGTAAGCGATGTCGCGCAGGTAAGCCTTGTCGCCGGTGAATGCGTAATGCTCCCAGAAATGCTGCATATACCAGGCGCTGCCGGGCGGGTTCCAGACGTAGCTGCCGCCGCCGTGGATGCCGTTCTCGGTGCGCACCGTCCAGCCGCGGGCCTTGGGATACTCTTCGCGGGAACGCTCGCGCAAAACGGGAAGGAGGCTGCGCACGTAGTAGATGAACGGCAGGTGCAGCTCGCTGAGGTTCGTGGGCTCGGCGAGCCAGTAGTTCATCTGGATGTTGATATTCGAGTGGTAATCGCAGCGCCACTTCGGCTGGTTCGTATCGTTCCAAAGGCCCTGTAGGTTGGCGGGCAGTCCGCCGCGCGAGGAGCTGATGAGCAGGTAGCGTCCGTATTGGGCGAACATCTCCTCCAGCTGCGGGTCTGGCGATTTTTCCTTGGTGTAGGCGAGCAGGCGCTCGTCGGTGGGCTTCCCGGCGGTCAATGGATCGGTCGTCCCCAGATTGAGTTGATAGCGGTTGAAAAGCGCTTGGTAATCCGCGAGGTGCGCCTGATAGAGCGCGCCCAGCCCGCTGGGCTTCACCGCATCGACACGGCGGGTGATCTCGTCGTGTGGGGCGGAGCCGCGCCAACCTTTGGAGTGGTCGGGGATGTAGTTGGTCTCGGCAGCGAGCACGAGGGTGATGCTGGTGCAGCCCTCGAAGACGATGCTCGCCGGGGGCAGTTTTTGTTGCTCCGCGCCGGGAATGCCGGCCAGCAGGGTTTTGTCCGCAGGCAGCGGGGCATTGTCGACGCGCAGTTTTCCGCCATCATTGAGCACGGCGAGCTGCGCCTCGTATTGCAGCCCGTTGTTGAGCTGGCCGGCCGAGGTGATGCGGTTGCCGGAAGCCGCGATCTTGGCATCGTGCATGTCCGCGAGCCACAGGCGTCCGGTGTAGCCACCCGGTTTGTTCGCGCCGAATTTGATCACCATGACCTTCGCCGGATGGCTGATGAAGGCCGTGCGGTCGTAGCGGATGCCGCCGCTCTGATAGCTCACCCGCTCAACGGCGCTCGCGATGTCGAGTTCGCGGCGGTAATCCGTCGGACCGGCATGGTTGAGCTGGATGAAAACGTCGCCAAATGCCTGATACGAGCCGGTTTCCTTCTCATGGCCCGTCCAGAGGCTGTTCACGTTGAACTGCAAGCGTTCGGTTTGCGTGAGGCCAAACATCATCGCGCCGAGCGAGCCGTTGCCAAGCGGCAGCGCCTCGGTCATCCACGAGCGCGCGGGCTGCTTATACCACAAGACGGTGTTTGCGGCAGGTGGCGCGGCTTGAGCGGAAAGCATCAGCGTGCCCATCAAGGCAAGAAACAAGGAGGAGGGTTGCATGGGGATTTTAATGTTAGCGATTGTGGGTCTTAGGCGTGGGCGCTGCTGGATTCTCCAGGCGGCGGCCGTGGATGCGGAGTTCCGAGACTTCGAAGATGCCGCCGGTGGTTTTTTGCAGCCGGAGAAAGCGGAAGCCGGAATTGCGAAGTTCCGGGGCGACGTCCAGGCGGACCGTGTCCTTGCTGTTGGGCATGGCGGCGGGGGTGAGGCGCGTCCAGGATTTTCCGTCGTCCGAGCCGAAGAGGGCCGCGCCTTCCGCACGCACTTCGAAGTTCAGGCGGCCGAGCAGTTCGAAGGCCTCTGAGGAGACCTTGAAGTCGGGACCGAAGTCGAAGCTGAACGCGCGGTCTTTGGCGGTAAAATATTCGGCGAAGGTATCGCTGTTGCCGTCGGTGAGGCGGATGAGCGACTGCTTGAGTTCCGGCGAGGTGGCGCAACGTGAATAATCGAGAGTGCCGTCGGCCAGCAGCGGGCTCAGCGGCTCAAGGGCATTGGCCGCATTCTGTAGCTGGCCGAGTTGTGCGACAAACGCTTCGTCCGTCATGCCGGCCAGCGCGCTGGTGGCCTGCTGTAGAACGCTCAGGTAGTTTTCCCTTGAGGCCCTGGCGTAGGACGTTTCCGGGCGGCAGGCTTGGGCAATCATCCTCAGCGCGGCGCTGCGGTTGGGAGCCACCGTGATTCGAACGACCCGGGCCGTGGCAGCCTTGTCAGTGCATGCCTGCACGACAAGGGAGGATTCGCCAGCTGCGGACGGACGCCAGTGAAAGGTGCCGGTCGAACGACTCAGTGTAGCACCGGGCGGCAGCTGGACCGCCTCGTAGGTCAGTGCCTGCGAGACGCCACCGGGTGGCTCTGCCGCAAAGTCCAGCGCGAATGGAGCGCCCGCGAAGGTGACGAGGCTGTCGGCCGGGGTTTCCTTCGTGAAGCTTGGTGCGGTCTGATCGCGACCGGGCTTTTGGATCAACTGGTCGATCTCGACCGCGTGGCCGGGAGCCGATGAAACCCGCAAGTTCGCAAAATCTTTCAGCCGTTCGAATTCCCCCAGTGCATAAGTCGTGCAGAGCCACCGGCCGTTGGTGTCGGGAATGGTCCAAGGCTTCGCGAGCCCCGAAATCTCGATCCGTGCGGGGGCCGTCGTCCGCACGCGCAGGCCGATGAGCTTGCTATCGGTTTCGGCGCTCAGAAGGCCAACCCTCGCGGGCTGCGGACTCGCCGTCACCCGGAGAAAGGCATCGCTTCCCTCGGTGGCCACGACCGCATTCTTGTCGAAGAGGGTGCTCAACCGCTCGACCTCAATGACGCCGGGCTCGGCGGCGGGGCGGACCAACGCTTGGCCCTCGGCCTGCGCGGCAACGGGTACCCGCAGCCAGTCGATGTCGGTGATCCGCTTCCGATAGGCTTGATCCAGGAAGGGTGCGATTTTCGCGAGGCTCAGCTTCCGGTTGTAAGTGTAGTAAAAATAGAGATCCCAAAAGAAAAACGTGGTCATCCGCCCGCGATACTGGTCGGCGATGCGCGGATAGATATCGTTGATTTTCCCCTGTTTGTCGGTGCTGAAGGCGATCGGTGTCCACGGGGTATCATAGCCAAGCATGAAGCGGCAGAAGTAGTCGGCGGCGGCGAGGATGCGGTCGTGGAGAAACTCGAAGGGTCCGACGGCATTGGGGGCGGTGGAAACCGTGCCCGCGACCGGGTCCACTCTGGTGCCCTGGGCCATCATCAGGTCGGCGATGGCAACGAAGAGATTGATGTCCTCGGCGGCGTGAGCCTGGTCCCGGCCCATCTCGGCCAATTGCACGACCGGCTTGGCAAGCGATTTGCCGGTCTTGTCGTCTTTCTCCACGAGACGCGCCAGTTGCTTGATCGCGCCGCTCATGCCCTGGTTCTCCGCAGTGCGGTTGACGGTGAACCACTCGACGCGCTGGTTGTATCCCTCGCGCTGGCTGGTGAAAATGCAGGCGGCCATCGCTCCCATGAGCGGGAAGTTGTGCTGGTTCATGAAGTAGCCATTGCTGCTCATGGAATGCTGGATCATCGGATCGATGAAATTCCGGGTCAGCCGGGCGGTGTCGTCAGCCGACCAGACCAGCGCGGGGTTCTCGCAATCCGTCGAACGCAGAATCTCGGCAGCCACCACCATCATGCGGACCGCCCAACCCGCGCTGATGTGGTAGTCGCCCGCATACTTGGCGGGATCCATCTTCGACCAGACGCGCACGATGCCCAGGGCGTTGGCGCGATAAACCTCGTCGCCGGTGAAGTAATACATGAGCGCCTGTTGCTGCGCGCGCTCGCCATCCATGTTGACGCGGGCGTTGATGCCCTCGCTGTTGAGGGCGTCGGTGTCGGGTTCGCCCGGCCTGCTGGTGCTCTCGTTGCGGGCGCGGGTCCCCTTCCCCGCATAGCGGTGCCGGGTCATTTGGATGTAACCGGAAACCCAGGGCTCCTTGCCGGCGAGAAGTTGGGCACGGGCGGTTTCGAGCATCTCCTTGGTGAGTCCGACACCGGGGTGAACGAACCCATTGAAGACGGTCTCGCGGATGTTGACCCGGCTCGTGGGCACGGGAACCTCCTTCGGAAAGAGCGCGGCGACGGGTGGCTTCGCCGAGGCGCTGCGCGCCGGGAACTCGCGGCGCAGCGGGCTGGGTTCTAGCGGCGGCGCGGCCTGGACGGCAGAAAGCGTGCAGGCCAGAAGCGCGGCGAGGGCGGAATGGAAGCGGCGGAGATGGGGCATCATTGATTTAAGAGTTGGAAGGTTCGGGCGACCGGTTCGGCGGTCTTGAGTTTGCCGGGCAGGCCGTGCTGCCAAGCCACGACTGTCACCTTGACGGGAAACTTCGCGCGCGGCGCAATCCGGGTGAGGCGCAGGTGGTCGCCCTCGATCACGGCCGGGCCTTCCGCAACGTAGTAATAAACCTTGGCGCGCGCATCGGAGGTCGCGTCGAGCCTGACCGTCATTTGCGAAACCGGCTGGTCGGCAATCTCCGGAAAAACGATGTTCTGGTCCGTTCCCTCGCGATTGGGCGGCACGGTGATTGACGCTTGTTGAACAATCGCCTTGTAGGTGTCGTCGCCAGGATGGCTGGCCCAAATCCAGATGCTTGAGCCGCGTTCGGGGTTGGCCCAGTTGAGGCGGTTGAGGCGCAGCTCGAAGGTATTGGGTGCGACCCATTCCGCCGGGCCGACGATCTTGTGGAGTTGGATCGGCCCGCCGCCTGTGGCATGGCCGAGCTTGGCCCCAGCCGTCGCGTAGGCCCAGCGGGCGGCGTTCGGGTTGTGCGAGGCGTCGCCGGGCACGAAATCCATGAAGGTGCTTTGCACGCGGAACGTGATACCATCCTCGCCGGGCACGAAGCGCGGGGTGACCGGTTCGCCGCAGCCCTCGGCCAGCGACTGGCCCTCTGAAGTGACGCTTAGGAGCTGCGGCAGCTTGCCGGGCTGACCGGCCATGTAGTTGTGGATGGCGCGGGCGGTTTCCTCGTCGAAGGCCCAGAACGCGTCGCGCCGATCTCCGGTGTAGGCGGCACAGGGCGCGGGCTGGACGGTGCGCGGCTGGTTCAGGTGCCAGCGCTGCACCAGCCAGCCCTTGGCCGGGTCCAAGCTCTTGAGTTGCACCGGTGCGTCTGGCGCGTCGTCCGGCAAGCGTGCGTCGGCGGCCTTGCGGACAAACCGCGCGATAAATTCCACCAGTTCGTCGGAGAAGTTGAAATGACCGTTACCGGGCTCGGCCAGCATCGCAATGGCGGAGCGCGGGTGCCGGTTCTTGAAGTCAAGAGCCGAGCCGAGCCGGTCCACGCCGTGCTCGTCGTCACCCCATTCAAACTCGCCCATGGCCATGAGGCCGGGAATGCCGTCGATGTTGCGGTCGCCCCAGTCGGGGTTGGGTCGGCCGCTGCCGGGATATTTCGCCTGAGGCGCATCGCCGTGGATCGACAGCACCGCCAGCGTGCGACCCGGATTCCAGGCGGCGAAATTCCACGGGAAACTCGCGCACGCCGAGTGGCCGAGCGGGACGACCGGGGCGATGTCCAGCTCAGAGTAGCCGGAGGCGTCCGCGAGCCGTTTCATCATACCGGTAAAAAGTTCGCCCGCGCCATTTTCAAAATCGAATCGGGTGTCAAAGATCGGCGCGATGAAGACCTCGGCGATACCGAGTTTGGCAAGGGTTGCGCGCAGGGCCGGGTGTTCGAGGATGCCCAGCTCGATCATGTTATTCTGGGCGACGACCACCGCGCGAACGCGCTTGCAGTCCGACGGAATCCACAGAAACGCGCGGCCCTTGCCCATGGGCGCGGACCACTGCCATTCACCCTCGGGCGCGGCGGCGGCAAGCTGGCACACCAGTGCCAATAACATCAACCAGGGGGTGAGGTATTTGAGCGGGAACATGGGGTAGATGTTATGAAGGGTTTTCAGGGTTGAGTGATGGGCGGGGGCTCAGCGATGACGACCCGGAAAATGCCGGACGCAGTCTCCAAGCCTTGCTCGTCGGTGAGCCGCGCCTGTAGGTAGTAAGTTCCGGGAGCCTCGAAGGTGGCGACGCTGCGTTTGGCGCGGTTGTCGCCGTTGGCGGAAAACACGACCCGGCCCGGCGGCACGCCGAGAACCTGCCATGTGTAGGCGAGCGTCGCTTCGCCCGCGTCGTCGGCGCCGAGGACGGCCAGGCTCGCGGTGCGGCCGTCGATGCGGGCGGTGTAGAAGGTCTGGGCGACAAGGGTCGGGGCGACGAAGGTCGGGGCGGTATTTGGCGAGCCGGTGACATGGATGTTGTCGAAGACTGCAGACTGCGCCTCGCCCTGATTGTTAGAGGAAGCGAAGGCACCGAACAGCAGCGTGTGCCGGAGGTTTGGGATCTGGCGGGGCGGGCCCGTTGGCTTCCAAGCCCGGCCGTCGGGCGAGCGGAAAGCCGTAACAGTATCGCCCTTGCGCACCAGACGCAGCCAACAGGGAGCTGCGATGCCGGCGCTGGCGGGAGCCAAGGTGCTGCTCTCGCTGGCGGTGACGAGGCGCCCCTCGAAAGTGTTTCCCGCCGCGGGTTGCAGCGAGACATTGAGCTCCACGGCACCCGGATCCACGCTTTCGCGCACCATGAGTCCGGCCTTGCAGGTCAGGTTGGGTTTGGTCTGGGAAACAAGACGCGCCGTGATGGAACCATCGCCGGTGAGTGCTCCGTAGGCGAAATGCAGGCTGTCCGCACGGCCCCACACGTCGGCAGAGCGCGCGGTGAGGGTGAGCGCGGTGCCGGATTCGGCATAATCGCCGGTGCTACCTCCGATGTTTTTGGCGGAGGGAAACAGGTCATGGCGGGAGGAGCCGCCGACGGTGACTTGGTCGAAGGTCGCGGTGGCGGCATGGTCAGGCTGGTTGGAACATACCGCAAGGCCGGCGTAAGCCAGGGGCTTGGCTTCGATGCCGAGCGGCGTGTCCAACTGGCTCCACTGCCGGCCATCGGACGAGGTGTAGGCGGTGAAGGTGTTGCCGGAGCGGGTGATGCGCAGCCATACCGGGAGCGTGGCCTTGCTGCTGCCGTGGTTGCCCGCACCCGCACCCTGGCCCCAGCGGTATTCCCAGCCGACACCACCTTCGGAGTTGGCAAAGAGCAGGACGTAGGCGCTGGCGGGGTCGAGCGAGGAGCGGAACATGAGCGCCGCCTTGCCGCCATTTTTCACGCCTTCGAACTTGGTCAGACGGGCGGTGAGGGTCGTGTCGCCTTCCAGCGGAAGAGCGGCGAACTGGAACTGGTCGCGCTGGTTCCAGATGTCATCGCCCGCGCCGGCGACGCGGTAAGCGGTGGTGGCGTCGCCGGAGCGGACGCCGCGCACGTCATAGATCCTGCCGCTGACGGCACTCATGCCGGCAACGGCGGGAGTCCCGATGTCCCGGCTGCCCGTGAAGACGCCGACCGGAGCCAGTACGGTGAAGCGGGTTGATGCAGCGAGTGGTCCGGACGAGACACGGATCGTGCCGGAACCGCCAGCCTGGGGGGCCGCATAAAGCCCGACCGGGCTGAGCGCGCCCACGCCCGGTGGCATCGACCAGACCAAGGGCATGGGTCGTTGCAGGGGCTGCTTGAACTGGTCCTCAACGCTGGCGAAAAACGCTTGCCGAGCCCCGCTTTCCAGCACCGGGTTTTCCGGTCGAATGCGCAGGCTTTTCGGCGTTTGGAGGACCTTGACCTTCACCGAACCGCAGGCCTTGCGCCCGTCGGGAGTGAGCACCGTCACCGCGATCACATAGTCGCCCGCAGCGGTAAAGCGGGCGACGGTGCGTTTGGCGGTGTTGTCACCATTCTGGGCGAAGGACGCGGGCTGCGCCGGGTGGCCGTCGAGGAACCAGGTATAGGTCAGCGTGTCGTCACCGGAGGAATCGCTCGCAAGTGCTTGCAGCTCGACGCTGTCGCCCGTCACCGTGGTGGCGGAGGAGGAAACCGAGAGCATCTTGGGCGGGACACCGGCTTGCACCTGGGCCTCGGAGGCCAGCCAGAAGATGGCGCTTTTGCCGGGCGGGACGGGCACGACCGAACCAGGCTCGTGGGAAGTGTGTGCGATCAGTTCCCTGACTCCATTGCGGCCGGGGGGGAGTTTTGCGGGATAAGGCTCCGCACCGTTGTTGAGCACGACAAGGTAATCGCCGAAGCGCACCACGGAGGGGGCATTGAAGGAGCCACCCCCGAGGTTGCCGTCGGGTTGCACCGTCTCGGCGTCATGCGGGAGGCGGAAATGACAGGCCCGCTCGATCGTCGGCGTGGTGAAATGGATGACGGCGTCCTGGTTCGGACCTTTGTTCGGGTCGCTCCGGTAATTGGCCGTCAGGTAGAATCGCTCGCCGTGGTTGAGGAAGGCCACGGCCCCGGCACGCGTGTCGGCCCAGGCGTAATCGGGCTGGCCGGGCTCACCGGGCAAAGGCGTGAGGGTGGCGGGATTGACTCCGATCAGCGAGCGCAAGGTGGACTCGTAGTGCGGGAGATCGGCCAAATAGAAGAAATTGGCGGGCGGCATCTCGTTGAGGGCGGCGAGGTAGGCCGAGCGGAGCGCCGCCGGGCTGCGGATCTGGCCGTGCGGATCGGCGGCGACGTAGTGTTCGTCGAAGTTGAAGGATCCCGAAGCACTGTTGGGGTTTTTCGCGTCGCGGTAAGTGATGTAGGTTTCCTGGCAGAACGAGTATGGGTTGGCCGTCACCCTCCCCTGCTCCACCGTCACGCGATCGGCCGGGGAAAGGTATTGGGCGAAGCCGTCGAGGGTGGTGCGGGCCCGCTCCGCCATCGCCGCCCGGACCTCGGGGGTGGCCTTCGGGTCCCAGAAGGAAAGCTGCGCGATGCGCGGGGCGAAAAACGTGACGAACTGTCCGTAGCCGCCGCCGTCGAAGCCGCAGGAGAGCGCACCATGGGCCTCCCCCAATCCGCCGGGACTCAACTCGTAATTTTGGTAGTCCACCCCGTCGATGCGTTGCGTCGAAAACGGCAGCAGGCCCAGCATTTTTTTGGCGCGGGTGTATTCATCGGTCGGCGGCGCAAAGTCGGGATTGGGGAACAATTCGAGCAACTGCTCCAACGCGATGTAATTGGAATAGGCGGCGAGGATGTTGAACATGCGTTGGACGACGGTGCCGCCGCCAATGTTGTTCTGATACGGCAGGTTGTGGTAGAGCATCCGCTCGTAGGCGTGAGCGCGCAGCATCCGGCCGGACGGGGTGAAGGTGTTGTCCGCACCGGTGACGCCGAGGTCGGGGTCGTAGCTTTGTTTGAGATAAACTTGGAAGGCGGAGGCGGCGGCTGGCTCGTTGAGCAGCGAGATGATCGCCAGTCCGAGGTTGGACTGACTGGGACCGGCCAGCAGCGCCCAATCGCTTTTCTGGCGGCCGGTTTTCCCCGCCCATTGTCCGGTGGCACGGGGCGTGCTCGTCACTCCGATCCACGGGCTGGTGCCTGAGAAACCGCCATCGATCCCTTGGAAGTAACTGACCCCGTCCAGTGCGGCGACGAGGCGGCGGAGCAGCTCCGGATCGTGGTGGCGGTCCAATCCGGCCACCTTGTTGCCGTTCGCGTCGGTGAAGGGCGGCAGCAGATAGGCGAAGGTGAGCATATTGAGCAGTTCACCGGGAAACGAGTTGTAGGCGAAGCCGGTCTTGGTGGTCGAGATGCGGTCGCGCCATTGGTCGGGCGTTGCATCCTTGCCCTCCAGATCCGATACATTGCTGAAGAAATCGAGACCGGTGACTTCCGGCGGCACGCGATCGGTTGGGGTGCGCCGCGTGGTCGGCAGAACCTGTCGGCGCATCCGGTCCTCAAGGGTGCCGCCGGGACCGAAGATCTCGCTGCGCTTCTTGAAGAGCCATCCGGGTTGAGCCGCCGTGCCGAGGATCTGCTCGCGGGTGAGCGGCACGGTGGGTTCGCGATAGCCGGTGCGAGCCGGAGCCGCGCCCACGACATCCTCCGAGTCCGGTTCAAAACAGGGGGCGGTGTGGGTGTAGGCGGCGTAGAGCGGATGAGGACTCTCGCGAACGTGGAGGTCGAGCTGGACCGAGGTCACGCCACGGGTCTGGTTGAGTGGGATGGGCAGCGTGTAATAATAGAACCGGTCGGGAAAAACCGGGCTGCCTCCCGCGCGCTCGAAGCGGTCCCCGCTGTTCTGCAAATAGATCTCGGCGGGCGTGTCGTTGCCCCAGCATTTGAGGGCCAGGTAATTTTGCCGCGCGGGGTCGCAGGCCAAGGTGAAAATCAAATGCGCGGCGGGACCGCTTTCCCCGCGCGTGAGCCGGTAGCCGCGCCCGTATGCGCCGGTGCCGGCGGCCGGCAGGTCCTGCGGCGCGCGGCCGGGCCCGAACGAATGCACCGCCTCCGAGAGCATGTCGCCGAAGAGAATGCGATCAAAGGCGTTTCCCTGAATCGCATTCGCACGGGGCGCGCCCAACAGGAGACCCGCCGCGACCAGGGCCATTGCCCGGCCCGCGCCGACCCTGGAGCACACACAGGCGTTCCCACGGATGATGAAATCCCCAGCCAGCGCGACAGTTATTTGGTGCTTGAATCTCATCTTATTTTCCCAAAGAAATCCGGTAAACGGCGGCGATCGCTGCATTCCCCTGTCTCGGGGCGGGCGCTTGGATCACAAGCGCCTCGTCGGTGAGTTTCCCAGTTACTTTCGATTGGTCACCCAACAGGACGACCGAGGTGATGGCGGATGTCAGCAAGCCTGCCGTCTTTCCCAATGATTTGATCGAAACCGGCTTGTCAGGCCAGCCCAGCACGATGGCGTAAATCGTCTTGCCGTCCTTGCTGGAAGTGAAGCGGATGTCCTCGGCCGTTTTCTCTTTCCCTTTGCCTTCGCTGAAGCCGCCGGAACTTCCGGAGCGGTCTGCAGCGCTCGGCCCTTCGCCATACACTTTCCACGGCCGGGTGGCAAAGATCGCCTGCTGGTTGACCTGCATCCAGTCGCCGATGCCCTGGACAATCGCGAGTTCCTTCTCGTCGATCGTCCCGTCGCCGCGAAGCGGGACGTTGAGCAGGAGATTTCCATTTTTGCTGACGGTGTCGGCCAGCGTATGAATGACGGTCTTGGCGCTTTTGTAGCCGTTCTTGTCGTAAACATCACGTTTGTAGTGCCAGTCGCCCAGGCAGGTGTCGGTCTGCCACGGTCGCGCCTCGATTTGGTGCGACCCGCCGCGCTCAAAATCGTGAGTCATGCATTGCTGCTGATCGGCGGTGAGAAACTTGCCGAAAATCACGCCCTGGTTGGCACCGTTCTTGCCGGCAGTGAGGTTGTAGAAATTGGCCGCGAGCTTCAGACCGGCGTCGCTGGCCGGCCAGAGCGGCAAGGCGTTGTCGTCGAAATAGATCAGATCGGGGTGGTATTTTTTGATCAAATCCATCGTGCGGTTGTAGAACCGCTCGCAGTAGGCCGCATCCGGCTTGGAGGCACCGTTGCCCCAATCCCATTGTCCGATGATGGCGTTGGACTTCAGATAATCCCGGCCGGGCTCATGGCCCTGGGCGTAGAGATCCTGGGGATCCAACCCGTTCCACCACGTGCCCTTGCCGTCCCCCTTGGTGAGGTTGCCGTCATATTTTTGGGAGGGCTCATACCAGAGCCAGGAATGCGATGCGTGGACGCTGACCCCGAGGCGCAATCCCTGTTCACGGGCGGCGGCAGCCCAGCCGCCGATCAAATCCTTCTTCGGGCCGACCGCGACGCTGTTCCACGGCTGATACTTCGAGTTCCACAAATCGAAATTGTCGTGGTGGTTGGCCAAAGCAAAAAAATACTTCGCCCCGGCGCGCTTGTAGAGGGCAACCAGCTTCTTCGGATCCCAGTTTTGCGCGTGCCAGTTGCGGATGACATCCTTGAAGCCGTAGGCGTCAGGTGCACCATAGTGCGCAAGGTGGAATTTATTCTTTTCACTGCCATCCAGATACATCTCCCGCGCATACCAATCCCCCGCCTCCGGCTGACATTGGGGTCCCCAGTGGGCCCAGATTCCAAACTTGGCGTCGCGGAACCACTCAGGCGTTTCATATTGCCCCAGAGACTGCCACGTGGGCGCGAACTTGCCCGGCACGAGCGGTTCTTGATTCGTGCTGACCATCACGGAGGGCTGAAGGTTCGAGGGGATGTTGCCAAAGGCAAACAACGGAACCGGGGCTAACAGCATAGCCGCGGTCGATAAGAGTTTGATCGGAAAATCGTGAATTTTGTAATGCATAATGAGTGATTTCTTCGGTGAGTTATTTGGGGGCGAGCGCCGTCGCGTCGCGATCCACGGTGAGCTTGACCACGGTGGCGACCGGCGTGCGGGCAGCGGCGGGCAGGTCGATCTCCACGCCACCGGCGGTAGGCGTCACGGCCAGCTTGGTGCCGTCCCAGGTGGCAGCGGTGAGCACGGTGGCGTCGAGCTTGGGCAGTTTGACCGGATTGGCGTCACCGGTGACGTGCAGGTAAATGGTGTGGTTTTTCGAAGTGCTGACACCCCAGGAGCCAGGTTTGTAGGGGCCGCCGACGGTGCCGTAGATGCTCTCGCCATATTTGCGCATCCATTGGCCGAGATGCTGGAGCCGGTCCGCCTCGCGCGGGTCGATCTCACCGGTGGGCATGGGGCCGACGTTCATCAATAAGTTGCCGTCGCCGCCGGCGCAGCGGATGAGGTGCAGGAGGCATTCGTCGTAGGAAATCACCTTGGTTTGGAAACCATGCCACGACCAGTAGCCGGTAAAGGTCATGCAGGATTCCCAGTAGCGGCTGCGGTTGTAGGAGCCGATGGATTGCTCCGGAGTGCTCCAATCGGCCGGCACCCCGCAGCGGTCGTTGATCAGGATGTCGGGCCGGAGGCTGTGGATCATGCGGAACAACTCCTGAGTGTTCCAAACCGAGGACGGAAAGCCTTCACTGTCGAACCACACGGTCGAGATGTTCGGATATTTGGTGAGCAACTCCCGGATCTGGCCGGCCATATACTGGTTGTATTGGGCCATGCGCTCGGGCCCGTAGTCCGGGTGGTGCCAGTCGCGCTGCGAGTAGTAGATGCCGAAGCGAAGGCCGGCCTTCGCGGCAGCGCGGGCCATCTCACCCAGAATGTCGCGCCGGAACGGGGTGTTCGTCACCTTGTAGTCGCTGAGCTTCGTATCCCACATGCAGAAGCCGTCATGGTGCTTCGATACCATGACGATGTACTTCATGCCGGCGTCCTTGGCCGTCGCGACGAACTGGTCGGCGTTGAACATGCCCGGGTAAAAGGATTTGTAGAGGTTGTCATAGACGCGCGCCGGGATGGGCGGACGCATCCAGGCATAGCTCCAGTTGTCGACCTCCTTGGCCATCTTGCCGGCACGCGGGCCGGCGGACGGGCGGGGATTGGGGTTGAGCGACTCGATCGAGGCGTCGTTGTATTGCTTCGACCAACTGATCTCCGCCGCTGCCACGCTCGACATGTTCCAGTGGATGAACATGCCGAAGCGGGCATCGCGCCACCAGGCCAGCCGCCGGAGCGCCTCGGGCGATTTTTTGGCCGTCTCGCTGACCTGGGCATCGGCCCAGAACGGGTCGAAGGACTGCGGCGCGGCCGCGCGCACGACCGGTGCCAGCAGGGCCAGCAATAGCAAAAGAAATGGAAATTTTTTCATCGGGTGAATCAGCGGGGATGGATTTATTTTCTGAGCCACAGGACATAACCGCCACGTGGCAGAAGGTCAGCTTTCAGCGATCCGTTGGCCGTGAGCGAACGCTCGTCGCGCTTGAACGAATCAGGCTTGCCTGCGACATCTTCGAAGCCCGACGCCTTCCAGACGCCCGTCCCAAGGAAGATTAACGGGATGTTGATCGTGGTCGGATCGGCACCGTTGAGCACGCCCACGAACCATTGGTTGCCACGGCGGCGGGCGAAGGCGGCCAGCTTGCCCGGCTCACTGCCGGGGAGAACCAAGGTCTGGTCCCACGTCGAGGGAATCGCCGAGATCAGATCCTTCGCGGGATTTTCCAGATAGGTTTTCGGATTTCCTCCAAAACAAAGAAACGGCGAGGTGAACACGATCGCCTGGGCCAGCTCGTGCGGGTAGGTATTGCCATGAATATCGGCAGGCTCGAGCACCGTCGGAGTGTAGTCGCCAGGGCCGGCAATGTATCTCGTGAAGGGCAGGATCACATCGTGCTGGGGCTCGAGAATCCGCTCCGGCACCCAGGGGTGCTTGGCGGTATGCCACTCATGGCCACGCACGCCCTCGCGGGTCAGCTCGTTGGGCCAGGTGCGCTCCATCCCGGTCGGTTTCACGGCACCATGGAAATCGATCATGAGCTTTTGCTCCGCAGCTTCCTTCGCCGTGTCCTGATACCAGGTTGCCCACGAGCGGTCCGGTGCCAGCGGGAAGTCCACCTTCACGCCCACGATGCCGGCATCCACCGCGCGGCGGAAATAGTCTTTGCGGGCCTGTGGGTCCTTGACCTCGTTGCTGTGAACCCAGAGCCAGACGTTCACTCCCTGCGACTTCGCGTAGTCGCTAACGGATTTGAGCCCTTCCCAATTTTTGGGCCATTTTTTCCAGCCGTCATCCACGAGGTAGTATTCGAAGCCGAGGGATTTCGTCCAATCGACCCACTGGTGTTGATCCTCGAATTTAGGCGAACCGGAATTGAGCCACTGCCATGTCGAGCGCCCGGGCTTGATCCACGCGGCCTTGGCCAGCGCGGGCTCGGCGGGTGGGTTCAAGTTCTGGATCAATGTGGTGTTGACCAGTTGCGTGAGCGAGGACGCCACGATGGCGACGCGCCACGGTTGGACGACCTCGCGGTCGGTCGCCCACCCCTTCGCATCGTGCGGCAGGGAGCCGACCAGCGCGTGATTCTCCCCGAGGTTGACCTCGAGGTCGCTGTAATCCGTCAGAGCCGCCTCGCTGAGCGTGAGGTAGGTAGTTCCCACTTTCGCAGTGAGCGGAAGGCCGTAGCGATTTTTGCCGAGGCCGGAGAGGGTCTTGATCCGGTAGGTCTCTTCATAGCAGTCGCTGTGATCCATCACCCAGACGGTGGGATCCCCGGGGAGTTGCCAGGTCGAAAGGTCGGCCTCGACTTTGCGGCCCGTCTTGGCGGGCAGGCGCAGGCGGACGCCCACGCCATCATCGGCGACGTGCAGGTCCAGCTTGTATGGCTGACCCTGCGTGGTGACCACCACCGTGGCGGCCCGGGCGCGATTGACGGCAAGCGGTTTGGCACCGGAAAACGGATACTGCTCGTTCACCACACGGATCACCGGCAGGGCCAGCGTTCCGTTGCGGCCACAGTCCACCCCGTCGCTGCGGATGCCGACAACCGAGGGGGCGAGAACTACATTTCCGTCCAGCGAGACCGAGTAGCGGATGTTCCCGCCATCGTCGGTCACGGTTGCCTTCAGCCTCCCGTTCGGGCTGATGAGGGAGAACGGCTTGGCGGAAGCGGTGCCGAGCATGCCAATGCCTAGAGCGAGAGTGGTACAGATTGTGTGTTTCATAAGAATCTAAGGGTTGGGCTATTTCGGCGCGGACGCGGGTGGGATGAGCCCACGTTGGCGGAGGAATTCCGCCATGCGCGTGAGGGTCGGAAGAAAGTTGCGGTTGGTCACCGGCCAGTCGCAGGAATGCTTCGCACCTTGGACAGGGATGAGCTCGCAGGCATTCCCCGCCGCCTTCATTTTGGCAACGAACTCCTCCGCGTATTTGAGGGGTGTGGTGTCGTCCGCCGTGCCGCACGAAAGGATCGTCGGCGGCCAACCGGCGCGCACGCCGAGGAGGGGTGAACAATCCGGATGCGCCTTGAAAAAGTCTTCACCAAAGCCAGCACCGAGAACGGGATTGTGCAACACCAGGCCGTTGGCCCGCGAGCTGATGCGCAGATCTTCACCCGGCTCGTCATTGCCCGGCAAAATCGTGGCGGCGGCAATGTGGCCGCCTGCAGAGCCGCCGGCGGCGATGATGCGGGCAGGATCAACGCCCAGTTCTTTCGCGTGCTGACGGACATAGCGGATGGCAGACTTGGCGTCCTTCACGCACTCGACAGGCGTTGTGCCGTGGCGGCTTTTCACGCGGTAATCGGCGGAGATGCCGATGATGCCCTGCTCGCGAAACCATTCGACATTCCCCATCATGGAGTCCGCCGTCCCCTTGACCCAGCCGCCGCCGGTGAAATAGATGATCGCGGGCAGCGGCCTTACGGAGGTTTTTGCGGGCCGTAAGATATACAGGCGCAATTCCTCCTGGGGCGTTTTCTTATAAACCATGCTCACCGCGCGCGCGAGCAACTCGGTGCCGGGCGTCAGGTAGGACACGTCACCTGGCTTCGTGTCCGCCGCCGCACCCGTCGTCTGCTCGGCGAATGCGGAGAATGTCGCGACCCCGAAGCAGCAGGCCACCGCGAGGGACTTTTGGATGGATGTGATCATTGGATGTGGATTCGATGGTTCATGGAAAATCAAAGTGGTGGGCTCCGGCCGTGAGGGTCCGGGGCGGGCTCCCGGCAGGAAATTCCAGGGTGGCCGTCGTGTTGGGGGGGACGCGGACGTCGAGCGAGGTCTTCCCGGATTTTTTCACCCAGGATACTCCTGCCTTGCCGTAGGGCGTTTCCAGTTCCGCGCGGGCGGACGAAAGCTCGGGGAGCATCAGCGGCCTGACGAAAAAGTGCTTGTAGCCGGGATGACCCGGGTCCGGGGTCAGGCCTGCAACGCGCTCATAAAGCCACTGTCCGATCGCCCCGTAGGCGTAGTGGTTGAACGAGTTCATGCCGGCCGAGCCGAAACCGGACTCCTTGGTATAGCTGTTCCAGCGTTCCCACATCGTCGTGGCGCCTTGGTTGATCGGGTAGAACCACGACGGATAGGTTTCCTGGAACAGAAGCTTGCCGGCGAGATCCGCGTGGCCGGTTTCATCGAGCGCCGCCGCGATGAACGGCGTTCCGAGAAAGCCGGTCCGGATGTGGTTTTCCGCCTCCGCCACCAAGCGGGCCAGATGGTCGCCAGCCATTTTCCTCAACTCCGGAGGCAGCAGGTCGAACGCGATCGCCAGCACGTAGCCGGTCTGGGTCTCGGCTGCGTTTTGTAGTTTGCCTTCCGCGTCAAAGAAATGCCTGGCGAACGCGGCCTTCACTGCGTCCGTCTCCGCTGCGTAGCGGCGGACGTCGTCATCGCGGCCGAGGGCTTTCGCGGCATCGGCAAGGATCCGCGCATCGCGGGCATAAAAGGCGGCGCCTAGCAGATCGAAGGGCGTGTCGCCGTTTTGCTGTTTCGCGTATGGCTGGAGCCAGTCGCCCCAGCCCTTGATGTTAGGCAGAAGCCCGTCCTTGGCTTGGGACCGATACCACCCCAGCAGTTTTTCCATCATGGGGAAGTTTTCCTCCAGCACCCGCTTGTTTCCGCTGCGGACATAGCTCTCCCAGGTGATCACCGGCCCCGCATCCATCCAGCCCGGGCTGGCCTTCATGCTGACCACTCGGGGGATGACGTCGGGGATGCGCCCGTCGGCCTCCTGATCGTCCCGCATGGACCCCAGCCAGCTTTTCCAGAAGGCGTGGCTGTCATAGTTATACATGGACGTCTGGCAGAACACCTGCGCGTCCCCGGTCCAGCCGAGGCGCTCATCACGCTGCGGGCAATCCGTCGGAATGTCCACGAAGTTGCCGGTCTGCCCCCAGACAATATTGCTCTGGAGCTGGTTGAGCTTGGGATGGGACGACTCGAAACGGCCGGTGCGCTTGAGATCCGAGCTCAGCACGACGCCCGTCACCCAGTCGGTTTTCGGGGTGAGCCCGGGCGGGAGTCCCGACACTTCGACGTAGCGGAACCCATGAAACGTGAAGTGAGGTTCCCACTCGATGGTGCCGTCCTTGTCGGGCGTGTAGGTGTCCGTCGAGCGCGCGGATCGGTAGTTCGCCGTGTAGAGGGTGCCGTCTTGGTTGAGCATCTCGGCGAAGCGGAGCGTGACCGTCTGGCCCTTCTTCACGGGAATCCTGACCCTCTCCCAGCCGACCATGTTCTGGCCGAGGTCAAAAACGTGGCGGCCCGGTTGGGGCTGCGTGATGGATTTGGCGGACAGCGCCGCGGTTTTGCGCACTGGCGCAAATGGCTTGGGAGTGAGCCGCTGGTCCCCGAGATCCGGGTTCACCGTGACCGGCGCCCACCCGGACGCAACCTTGCGGGCATCGAAGTCCTCGCCGTCGTAGAGGCTGGAACTCAGAATGGGGCCGTCATACGTTCCCTCCCACCGGGAGTCGCTGGCGATGGTTTCCCTGGAGCCGTCTTGGTAGCGGATTTCGAGTTGGAGCAGCAATTCGGGCACCTTGCCGTAAATGCCATACTTGTTCTTTTCCCATGTCAGGCGGCCGGCATACCACCCCGTGCCGAGCAGCACGTCCATGGCGTTGTTTCCCACGACCATGCGGTTGGTCAGATCATACGTCAGCGTATCGAGCCGTTTGTGGTAGGATGTCCAGCCGGGAGTCAAATAGTCACTGCCCACCCGCTTCCCGTTCAGGTTCGCCTCAAAGATCCCCCTGGCCGTAATATACAGCCGGGCCTGCGCCACCGGCTTGCCGACCCGAAACGACCTGCGAAGGAAAGCCACCGGTTCTTTGCTGCCGGGCGGGAGTTCGCCTGCCGGTCGGATCCACTGGCCGTGCCAATCGGCGGCGGCAAGCAGCCCCATTTCCAACCGTGCCGACTCGCTCCACGGCGACTCGTTGCCCATGTCATCACGGAACCGGACCCGCCATTGCGCCTCCTGCCGCGAGGCCAGGGCGGGCCCTCGGGAAGCGACGAATGTGGACTGGCCGGATTCCACCCATCCACTGTCCCACCAGAGCCTGTCCCCGGAATCGACCATAATCTGATAGGCCGTTTGGGCATGGGTCCCATCAGGAAGATGCCAGGAAAAAACAGGCGCAGGATCGTGAAATCCCAGCGGGTTCACGAATCCTTCGTCAACGGTCAACATCCGGGGCGCCGCCACCCTGGCGGCACGCTGGACCGCGCCTGCTGAAACAGGGGCCGCTTGCAGCGAAACAAGACAAGGAGCAAGGAGCAAACCCGACAAAACCCTGGAAAATATTGGGTGCAATGGGATGGGCGTGAAGTGTGGGATGGGGAGCATAGTGGAAATGCTGGGTCGTGATGGATGCGGCGGTCAAGGTGTTACGACGATCCGGTAAAAGCGCTTCGGTTGAGCCGCGCCAGCGGTGTCAGTGACTTGCACGGTGCCGCCAGTTCCGGGAATATTGGCCTGCACCGTGGTCCACGAGCCGCTTTGCAGGGTGTCGGAGCGCTCCACCCGATAGGTTTTGCCGCTCACCGTCGGAAAGCTCAGGAGCAAGTCGCTTCCGCTGATCTTCATCTGATCGACTTTCAGCAGGCTGGTGCGGTCGTTCGGATCGGTGCCGCTGGCGAATTCCTGGGCGTTGGTCCAGCCGTCTCCGTCCGGGTCGGCACTGTCGGCGGCGTTGCCGGTGTTGCTGGTGGTGCCGAAATGGGCCAGCCGCCAAGCCTCGATGCCGTCCACAACCAGCGAGAGAGTTCCCGCATTCGCCACCAAGGCGTAAAGATGACCCGTCGGCACACTGCCCAGCGTGAAGCTGTCGGCGCTGATGCCGCTTGCGCCGGCGATCAGGTTGTAGCTTCCCGGAACGTATCCCGTGATGCCATTGATATTCACGGTGACGTTGCCGCTCACCGGTGCGGTGTATGCGCCGCCCAGCGCGAGGCAATCCGCCGTGCTGCCGACATCGAAGTTGAGCCCATTGCCGCCATTCAAGGTGAGCCCGCCGTTCAATGCCTGCGTGGCAGCCGCGCCATTCTGGAGATTGAGGACCGCCGAACCCGGGGCCAGCGTGACCCGGCCGTTGACTGCAGCGCTGCCAGCCCCGGCGTCAATGGTGGCACCGGATGCGACCGCGATGGCTGATGAGGCTGAAATCGAGCCACTCCCGCTCAGCTTCAGCGTGCCGGAAGCAATCGCAGTGGCACCTGTGAAGGTATTCGCGCCGGAGAGCGTCAGCGTGCCGGACCCGGCTTTGGTGACGCTGCCATTGCCGGAAATCACCCCGGAAAACGTCCCGCTGCTTGCACTGCTGACACTCAGCGCCCCCGCAGCCCCGGTCGTTACGCTGCCGGCACCGGTGAGCGAACCCACCGTGAGTTGCGTGCCGTTGAGATCGAGCGCCGCACCGGCCGCCACCGTGGTCACCGAGTTGGACGGCACGCCTGTGGACGGGCCGTTGCCAGTCGAACAGACTGAAACGATGGCGTTATACCATTGCTGGGCCATCCAATTGAAGCCGGGATCGGTGGGATGGACGGTGTCGGCAAGAATGGGCACGCCATTGGAGGAAGGATAACCCGTGTTCAGGTCCACCAGGTAAATCAACTTTCCCGCCGCCTTGAGGCTGGCCACCTCGCTGGCCACAATCTCGTTGTAGCTGGTGATCACGGTGGTGGCGTCTGTTCTCGGCGTGATCTTCGCGATGAAGATCTTGCACGCGGGCCGTTGGCTGGTGATTTTCACCAGCAGCGCATGAAGGTTGCTTTGAAGGGTGGCGCTGTCTGTTCCCAGGTCATTGGTGCCGATCATCAGGGTGATGATGTCGGGATAGATGGCGGCGCGGGTGACCGCGGAACCGCCGCCATAGGGCGTGTAGGTCGCCCCGTCAAACCAATGGCCGCCGTTGGGATAACGGTCGGCACCGCCGTATTGGTTGTATCGGTTCAGATCGAGCCCATCGAGATTGTTGCAGACATCATTGATCTGGTAGGAGCTGTGCCCGTCGTTGTTGCGCTGGGTGGAGGGCAGCGGGGCGCTGCTGGTCGTCACGGCTCCCTGCGTGGAGGTTCCGACATACTGCATTCCCGGTGCCACCGCGCTGAGCAGGTTGTAGAGCGGGCCACGGTAGCCGGCATTGGTGCCGTTGTATCCGAAGGTGATGGAATCGCCAATGGGCATGACCTTCAGCCCGGAAGGAAGGACGGGCATGGCTGTCATTCGTAAAGTACCCCCGCTGACCGTCGTGTTGCCGGCGTAGGAGTTCGAGCCGGAGAGGATCAGCGTGCCCGTGCCGGTTTTCGTGAGCGAGCCTGTGCCGCTGAGGACACCGGAATAGGTGGTGGAGCCGTTGTTGTTGCCGAGCGTGAGCGCCACCGGATTCGAGGCGCTGTCCTGCAGGGAGAGAGCGGTCGCGCCGGTGATCCCGCCAAAGGTGAAGGCGTGGGAGGCGACGGCGGAGTCAAAGACGATACCGCCGCTGGCGAGCGTGCTGTTTTGCAAGGCCAGGCTGCCCGAAAGCTTCAATGTTCCGCCGCTGACCGTGGTGGTGCCGGTATAAGTGTTGTTACCGGAAATCGCCATGACGCCCACTCCCTGCTTGGTCAGGCCAAACGAGCCCCCGCTTTCACTGATCGTCCCGCTGATGATCGGGGTGGTTCCGTTGGTCTGGGTGCCGATGGTCGAATTCCCATAAAGGACAACCGGCCCCGACCAGTTGGCGCCATCCTTGTCGAAGCGCAATGCTCCATAGTTTTCACTGTTGCCAGCTCCGTAGAGTTGAATCGTTGCCGCAAAGTTGAGGGCATTCGTCCCGTTGCTCTGCTCGGCAAAGAACGTGTTACCGGAGCGGACCTTGATGACCGCGGCAGATGAGATCAGGCTGGCCTGCGTCTGCGAAGTGGCGCCATACACGAGCTTGCTGCCGCCGCCGCCGTTCACCTCCAGCGTGCCTGTGAAACTCGCGAGATTGCCAGTGAGCCAGAGCGCACCGCTGGCTGAAGGCGATGTCGCGTTGACCGTGCCGGAGCCACTGAGGTTGTTCGCGAAGGTCGTGTTGTTGACGTTAAGGAATAGCGTTGCTCCGCTGTTGACCGCGGCCGCTCCCTGAAGCGCTGCGGCACTGGTGTTGATTTGTAGGATCCCCGAACTGACGGTCGTGCCGCCGGTGTAGGTGTTGGTGCCGGAGAATGTCAGCGAACCCGTGCCGGTCTTGACGATGCCGGTGCTACCGCTGATCACGCCGTTCAGGGCAATGTTCCCGCTCGCCGCGTTAAGAGTCCGGGTGCTCCCGGTCAGGGCGATGGCGAGGTTGATCGTCTGCAGGCTCGTTGAATTGTTGACCACGTCACCGGCCAGCGTGAGCGCATTGCCATTCAGCGCAAATGCCCCCGCCCCGCTGTTGAACGTGATGCCGTTGAACTGCGTGCCTGCGGCGTAGTCGCTGGTGTTAGAAAGCTGCGTGCTCCCGGCGAAATAGAGCGTGTCACCGGCAATGGGAAGAGTGTCCCAATTGGCCGCGCTTTGCCAGAGAGCGTTCGCGCCCGTCCCGCTCCACGTGCAAGCAAAGCTGGCTGCGGGTGCCACCACCATGGCCAGCGTTGCGCCGCCGGTTCCGCCCGCGTTGGTCGCACTGAGGCTCGCGTTGGATGTCCCTGCCGTCGTCGGCGTTCCGCTGATCAATCCCGTGCTCGTGTTCACGCTCAAGCCCGCAGGCAGGCTGCCCGCGCCAAAACTGGTCGGGCTGTTGGTGGCCGTGATTTGGTAACTCAAGCTTCGCGAGACCGTCCCGCTTGCGCTCGTGGCGCTCGTTATCACCGGGCTGGTTACCGCCGGGATGGATGGCGATGGTGTCGCATTTGCCTGGCTTGAATTCGCACTCTCTCCAGCCACATTCACCGCGCTCACCACGTAGTAATACGTCGTTTCGTTGATGATCCCTGTGTCGTTGTAGCTCAACGCCGACGTGTTGATTATCGTTGTGTAGCCCGTGCCGCTTGTTGTCGAGCGTTTCACATTATAGCTGGTGGCTCCGCTGCTTGCCGTCCAGCTCAAGCCAACCTGCCCGTTGCCAGCCGTCGCCGCGAGCCCGGTCGGAGTCCCCGGTGCAACCACCACCGTCACTGACAACACTCCGTTGCTCGCGCTGAGCACGTAGCCATAGCCAGCGGGGACAGTCCCTACGGCAAAGTTTGCCGCATTGATGGTCCCCGTTCCGCTGATCAGCGGATACGTCCCAGCTCCGGCAAAACCAGCCAGCGTATTCAGGTTGATGGTCGTCGTCCCGCTTGCCGTCAGGCTGCCGCTCAAAGCGATTTTGTCGGAGGTGCCGGTTCCAAGCAGGTCCATGTTGAGTACCGCGCCTGCGTTGAGCGTGAGCGAGGCGAGGTTCAGCGTGCCGGCGGTCCCGCCCAAGGCCGGGGCCACCATGCCGCCGCCGGCGACCGTCGTCGCGCCCGCCGCGGTGCCGGTGCCTGCAAGCGTGCCGCCGTTGTTCACAACAACCGCGCTTCCCGCCGCCAGACTGCCGGTCAGATTCAGCGTGCCGCCGTTGATCGTCGTCGTGCCGATGTAGGTGTTGGTGCCACTCAAGCGCATCACGCCATTGCCAGTCTTGATGACGCCGGTGTCATGAGCGCTGGTGCCGTTTATCAGCGTGCCGGTGACATCCAAATCAATGCCATTGGCAGCGCCGGACGACACGTTGAAAACCGTGCCGCCGGACTGGTTGGGAAGCACGGCCGAGGCACTGATGATGGAAGTGCCCGCCACACCCCCGGCCGCCACGCCATTGCACAGATCCCAGGACCCATAATCGGTTCGTACCGTTCCGGACGAAGCCAAGGCGCCTCCCGCCAGCGTCAACACGCCTCTGAGGTTGACCGAGGTGCCGCTTCCCGTGAGCACACCGCCAGACTGAATGGTCACCGGCACAACATTGCCCGCGTTGCCAGCCGACCCGCTCAGCGCGTTGTCGTTGTTGAGCTGCACGGTTCCGCCTGCAATGGTTAGTCCGCTGCAGCCATAAAGACCCACGTTTCCTGCATTTTTGTTCGCCAATACCAGCTTGCCGCCATTAACCGCGACAGACCCCGTGATGAGTTCCTGCTGCGCCGAAAGCGTCAATGTGCCGGGGCCGGTCACCTTCACCGCGCCAGCACCGATGATCACACCGGACAATGTCTGGCTGGCCGAACTGGCAAAGGTGAAGGTGCCGTTGTTTTCGATGTTGTTGGCATAGGTGCCACTGCCCAACTGCCCGGCACCTGAGATTGTCAACCCGCCAGCGTCATTAACCAGGTAGCCGGCAAAGGTGTTGATGCCGGAAAGCGTCAGCGTGCCAGCCCCGGTCTTGGTGAAAGCCGCGCCCGCGAGCACCGAACCAATCGTCGCGTCAATATTGGCGGCAATCACCGGGGCGCCTGAAAACGTCAGCGCGCCGCCCGAAAGCGTGTAGTTCCCGCTGCCGGTCGCATTGAACGTGACGCCTCCGGCTGTGAGCGTGCCGTTGACCGTGACGGCGCCGGCCGCGCCGCTGCCCGCACCGAACACGGCGATGTCATTGGCCGAATTGCGCCACACGATATCCGCGCCCCCGCTCGCCGGGTTGGCCCAGACCAGGTTGCTGGCATTCCAGGGCCCCGCGCCGTCGGCGCCGTTGCCATTGGGGTCCCAAACTAAATTGGTGCCTTGAACCGACCCTATGGTGATTCTTCTTCTATACAATGTGTCAACGCCGTAATTATTATAATCCTTGCACGGATAGTAGAGATAAAATTCGCTTCCCACCACCCTGCAGTCACTTGAAGCGTCCGAATTAAGGCTGGCAAAGCATGAATACGGCTGCATGACCCCGGGGGTATAATCCACTATTGTTTCATCCCCCCAATTAATGCCATCGGCGGAGGTAAAGAGCAGCAGCTTGCCCTGACTATGCGTCTGGACAGTAATCAGATACTTGCCCAGGGGAGTGCAGTAAGCGGCGTCCGAATGGAAATCCAAGGATGAACCTTGATTGCTTTGCAAAATCTCCCCGCCTGGAATGATATTATCCCCATTTCCAGTGAGACCATTTTCTGTCCAGACACCGTTTGCGTATTTGTAAAATAGCGGGACTGTGTTGTTTGAGGCGGCGGCCACAACATCGCTTGCCAGCGCTCGTGCAACCGCTAGCTTTTTGGTTCCTGCCGCTGTTATGCCGGTATGTTCATTGAAATAGACATACATATAGCTGCCGACAATGAGATACGGCACCCCGCCGATGTTCGAATAGCCGAAATCGGGCGATGGGGCATTATTTACGTAAGGCCTGAGCACGTCCCCCAAGTATTTCCAGCTGGCACCTTTGTCGGTTGATTTGGAAAGTCCGATGGCGAAAAACCCCCCTCCGCCAGTATAATCTTCACGGTGGGTCAACCCGATGAGCGTGCCACTGCCGTCATCATAAATATTGGGAATCCAAAGCCCGCTGGCACCGCCTGTGTTGCCCGTGTTAAAACCGCTGAAATCCATGCTGGCGTTGGCATCGTGGGTTTGCAACGGTGCGTCCAGTGGTCCGTGATACCTTAAAGGGGTAGTAGAAACACCCCTGTCATTCTCGAAGAACTGCATGTTATTCGAATCTAGTTTCAGCGTGGCGAAAGATGCATCCATTGTCAACGGCATCTGTGAGTCCATATACAACAATTCCGCCCTGCCTATATTAATGGAGTCCGCCGCCGCTGCGACATTGGCTTGCATACAAAATGACGCCAGGCCGACTGCCATGGCGAAAAGCCCGAAGGCGGTTCTTGTTCGGATGAGTTTGATCATGGGGTAATAACGATTCGGTAAAAGCGTTTCGGTTGAGCCGCGCCGGCGGCGTCGGCGACTTGCACGGTGCCGCCGGTGCCGGGAATGTTGGCCTGCACCGTGGCCCACGAGCCGGTTTGCAGGGTGTCGGAGCGCTCCACCCGATAGGTTTTGCCGCTCACCGTCGGAAAGCTCAGGAGCAAGTCGCTTCCGCTGATCT
>JBAXBG010000008.1:0-39413 GCA_037142115.1 Verrucomicrobiota bacterium
TGGGTCTGCTCTTGGGTCTTGCGTCTTCAAGTCTTGTGTCTTCAATTGTCTTCATCAATCACGACGGCCAGGCCGAAGACTTGTTCAAACAGATCGGCTTTGGAGGTCATGGCGAGGCGCTCGACCGCGGCGTCGGCCAAGCCGGGCAGCCGCAGCCGGAGTTTGCCCGCATCGCGGCGGATTTCCAGCAGCGACACGCGCTGCGCGTGGGTCCGTTCCAGGGCGTCGGCCACCCGCAGGATGGCGGCGAGTTTGGACACCCGGATCCGGTCATCGGTGCTCAGCGCGGCATAGCTCGGGTGGTCGAGCACCGGGCCGGAATGGCGGTGGTAGCGGGCGACCAGCGCGACCAGGGTGACGTCCATGCGGTCGAGGCCGAAGACCTCGGAGTTAAGAATGATATATTCCGAATGTTTGTGGTGGGCGCGCGGGCTGATATAGGTTCCGACCTCGTGGAGGATGGCCGCCACCTGCAGCAACAGCGCATCGTGCCGCGTGAGGTGGTGCAAATCGGTGAGTTCGTCGAAGAGCCGGGCGCAGATATTGCCGACGTGCTCGCCATGGCCGGCATCGGATTGATAGCGCTCGGCCAGGATGCGGGCCGAGCGCAGCACGTCCTCGGCGAACACTCCGGTGAGCTCGCGCGACACCAGCAGGTCGTGGAGCAGTCCCTGCTCGTACTCGCTGGCCGGGATGTGGACCTCGCGCAGCTTGAGGGTTTCCGCGATGGCGAGGTTGATCTCCAGGGCGGGCAGCAGGGCTTCCGCCGTCTGATAGTCGAGGCGGAAATGTTTGACCAGCTCCACATCGCTCATGCCGGCGGCCTCGGCGGTGAAATGGCGGAGTTTTTTAAGCGGGCAGGCGGTGCCGGAACGGGTCAGCGCCTTGGCGACGGATTGGACTTCGTAGCCGATCATGATCAGGCCCTGGATGCTGACATCGGAATAATCAAAGCGGATTTGGGCAAGATTGCCGAACGCGTGTTCGCGGATCACGCGCAGCAGGGCCGCGCCCTCGGCATGGGATCCCTCGACCGCCTCGCGGGTGCGGTGAGTGCCCATGCGATAGCTGGTGTAGCGGATGATGCGGCCGTTCTGGAACAGCAAGGCGCGGGTGTTGCCCGGGCCGACGTGGACCACCAGGGTCAGGTCATTGCGCATGGCCGGCAGGTGCTGCAGGCGGCGGCGCGTTTTTAGATAGATCAGGCGCGTCATTTCCCCGTCGTCGATGGTGCCGACGCGCAAGCCGCAGGCGATGCGGATGCGGTTCATGAACGGCTCATGGTTGCGGGCCTCGCTGAGGATGTTAGTGGTGACCGCGCGGGTGACGTTGTGGGGATCGAGCCCGAGCTCGGCCATGGATTTCTGATAGCCCTTGATGATCGCCACCACCCGTTCGGTGGTCGACAGGCTGACGCCGCCCTGCCGGAAAATGTCGCGGGCGACCGGTGCGGGTTGTTCGAGGAAATCGATCGGGGTGAGGGTGCCGTCAGCGGCGCGTTCCGCCACCATCATGGAAACCGAGCTTGCGCCGATGTGCAGGGCGGTGGCCAGCGATTCGGGGGCGGGCGGGGGTTTGGCGGCTTTGCGGGCATGCGGCATCGGCACAGCACAACGCGGGACGGCCCGGGATTCAATCCCGAATGTGCGGCGGGTGAATTCGTCACCAGACGGGGCTTGTCATTTGGGGGCGGGCCACGGATAAACCCCGGCATGCCAGTCAGTGGAGCGTTGGAACGATATTGGGTGAAACCCGGGACCCGGGTCTCGTTTGCCAAATTGGATAGCGGCGAGCGCGCCTTGTTCCAGGATGCCTATAAAGTTGAGTTTGAGCCGAAATTCCGCCAGATCCAGTTCCAGCTCCAGGAACTGCAAAAGATCCTCTACGCCCAGAACCAGCACCGGGTCCTGGTGGTGATGCAGGCAATGGACACCGGCGGCAAGGACGGCTGCATCAAGCACGTCTTCTCGCACATCGACCCCCAGGGGCTGCAGGTCCGCGCGTTCAAAAAGCCCACCGACGAGGAATTGTCCCACGATTTTCTCTGGCGCATCCATCAGAAGGTGCCGCCCAACGGCCAACTCGTCATTTTCAACCGCAGCCACTACGAGGACATCATCGCCGTGCGCGTCAAAAAACTCTTCCCCGACGAGGTCTGGCAGCGGCGCCAGCGCCACGTCGTGGAATTCGAGCGCATGCTCGCCGAGGAAGGCACCACGATCGTGAAAATCTTCCTGCACATTTCCAAGGAGGAGCAGAAACGCCGGTTAGAAGACCGCCTCGCCAACCCGCTCAAGCACTGGAAATTCCACCCCGACGACCTGGCGGACCGGCGCCAGTGGGACGAATTCATGGCCGCCTACGAGGAGGTGATGACCAAGACCTCCACCGAGTGCGCGCCTTGGTTCATCGTGCCCGCGGATCGCAAGTGGTATCGCAACCTGTGCGTCGCGCGCATCGTGCTCGACACCCTCAAGAATTTGGACATGAAACTGCCCGCCATCGACTGGGACCCGCAGGCGGTCCGGATCGAAGATTGAGCGCGGGGGCCGCCTCACAGCACCCGCGACCAGAGCACCTTGAGGTAGCGGGATTCCGGGTAGTTAGAGAGCGTCGGGTGGTCGGGGCCCGCGCCGGTGCGATCAAAGGTCTGGAGGCGCAAATTGCGGCGGTGGGCGGAGGTGACGACGATCTGCTCGAACTCGCCCGCGCCCAACATTCCGGAGCACGAACAGGTGACATAGAGACCTTCGGGGGCGACGAGTTGCAGGGCGAGCTTGTTGAGGTCGGCGTATTTGGCGGTGCCGATTTCATCCTCGCGGCCATGAATGAATTTCGGCGGATCGGCGATGACGAGGTCCCAGGTGCGGCCGTTCTCGATCATGGTTCGCGCCCAGGTGAAGGCATCCGCGTGGGTGAATTTGACCTTGGCGGAGTTGAGGTTGGCGTTGCGCTTGGCCATCGCCACGGCGGTTTCATCGAGGTCCACGCCGATCACGTCGGTGGCCCCGGCAAGCGCGGCGGAGATGCCGAAGCCGCCGGTATAACAACACAGGTCGAGCACCGTGCGGCCCGCCGCCAACGCGCCAAATTGCTGGCGGTTGTCGCGCTGGTCGCAGAAGAACCCGGTTTTGTGGCCGTCGCTGAAATTGATTTCGTAGCGCACGCCATGCTCGCGGATTTGCACCGTGCGCATCGTGTCGGACACCACGCCGCCGTGGCGCGGGATGCCTTCGATGCGCGCCAGGTCAGGGTCCACGCCGACCACCACGCGCTTGGTATCAAAGCATTCGTGGAGCAGGGGCAGCCACTGGGGCAGCCGCTGCCAAGCCGCCAGGTTGGTGATTTCCACCGACAGCACGTCGGCGAACTTGTCGGCCACCATGCCGGGCAGGAAATCGGCGTCGCCGTGGATCGCCCGGTAGCTGTTGGTTTGGGCGTCAAGTTTCAGGACATCGCGGCGCAGGCTGGCGGCGCGGCGGATCGCGCGCTCGAAGAACGATTCGTCCAAATTCTCGAGCGAGTGGCTCACCACGCGCAGGGGCATGCGGGATTTCGGGTTCCACAGGCCCCATCCGAAGGGCGTGCCTTCCTTGCCGAGCACCTGCACCAAGGCCCCCGGCGTGGCGTCGCGCGAAACCTCACCGATCATTTTTGGCCAGATGGACGGGTGGAAGGTCTGGTATTTGATTTGGACAGTCGGCACGGCCGGAATACGCCGCAGCGGCAGGCAATTGTCGAAGATAAAATCGAAACGCGGAGGCGCGGAGGTCGCGGAGAGAGTCGCGGAGGATGATTGAACGCCTCAGATCAGGCGGGTGTTGCCTGTGAAACAGGCCAGCCGTCAGCCCCCCAAGATCCGTCGTTAGTGGTCATCGTTTTCTGCATGAAACACCGCATCACCAGGAACTCTCTGCGCTTTCCTCTGCGACCTCTGCGCCTCCGCGTTTCGATTCCCCGCCGTTTCGTTTGCCAGTGAGGTCGGATTAGGAAAGGATGCGCGTTCATGAAAATGCACCGCATCCTCGCCGAAGCCGCCGCCGGCCTTACCAAGTCCGTGTTCAAAGAGCACAAGGTGCTCGATCACGAACTGGCCGCAGCATTCGAGGAGAATCCGAAATGGGGCAAGCGCGACCGCAGTTTCATTGCGGAAACGGCGTTCGAGGTGGTGCGCTGGCGGCGGGCGCTCGGGTTTCTGGCGGATAGCGAGGAAGCCAACGCGATGTGCGCCGCCCAGTGGGTGCGCATGGGCTACGATATCCCCGAGTGGTGGTCCTACAAAGGCCTGGCCGCCGCTGAAATCCAGGCGCGCGAAGCCGAGTTGGCCGCCCAGCCGCGCGCCATCCGCGAGTCGATCCCGGATTGGTTGGACGAACTGGGCGCCGCCGAGTTGGGCTCGGCCTGGGACGCGGAAATCGCCGCCCTCAACCAGCGCGCGCCGGTCTTCCTGCGTGTCAACACACTCAAAACCACCCGCGAGAAAGCCATCGAGTGGCTCGCCACCTTCAACGTCTCCGCCAGCGAAGTCCCCGGCCTGCCCGATGCCCTGGTTCTCGCCCCCGGCAAAGCCCTGCCCAAACCGCTGCGCACCGACGGCCGCGTGGAAATCCAGGACGCCGGCTCGCAACTCATCGCCCCGCTCGTCGACCCCCAACCGGGCGAGCGCATCATCGACGCCTGCTCGGGTGCCGGCGGCAAGGCACTCCACCTCGCCGCCCTGATGGGCAACGACGGCCGAGTCTTCGGCATGGATGTGGAACTCAAAAAACTCGCCGAACTCGACCGCCGCGCCAAACGTGCCGGTGCCACCTGTTTGAAATCCAAGGCCATCCTTGCCACCACCCCGGTGGATTTCGCCGGCATCGCCGACCGCCTGCTCATCGACGCGCCGTGCTCGGGCCTCGGCACCCTGAAACGCCAGCCCGACCTCAAATGGCGCCTCAAACCCGCCCAACTCGAGCGCGTCCGCTCCATCCAAAAAGAATTATTGGCATCTTACTCCGCCATGCTCAAGCCCGGCGGCCGTCTGGTCTATGCCACCTGTTCGATCCTGCCGTCCGAAAACCGCGCGGCCATTGATTCATTAATCAATCACGGCGGTTTCTCCCTGGTGGAAGAGCTCCCGGTCTCCCCCGCCGCCACCGGCTACGACGGGTTTTACGCCGCCGCGCTGGTCAAAGACGCGGATTAAAACGGAGCGCCGGCTTGAGCCGGCTTGGTGCAACCCCCAATGAACGGCGTGCCCCAGATCACACCCAATCTGGCCCCCTCTTCATCTGCGGTTCCCCTAGCCTAGTTCGTAGTTCGCCAAATCAGATTGCAAAATGATATCATAATGCTATCCTTGTCTCATGCCAGACCTGCTCATCCGCAATGTGCCTCACGATTTGCACGCTCGCCTCAAGGCAGCAGCGACTGAGCATCGCCGTTCCGTGACCCAGGAAACCATCGCCACCCTTGAGCTGGGTCTCCGCAACGGAGGAACCGTCCCCGCCCCACCCCGGCTTCCAGAACCCATCAAGATGCGCCGGCCCACGACCATGGAGGAAACCTTGCGCTTCATCGACGATGGGCTTGAACGGCGGGGCATGCCCGATAACCCATGATTCTGGCAGATTCCAATCTGGTGATCGCGCTGCTGCTCGATCACCCACTGCGCGAAAAATCCACAAATCTGTTTCTCAAGGATCCAGACTGGCACCTCGCCGATTGGTGGCAAATCGAGGTTGCCAATGCCCTGCGCAACTAACGTAATGGACCACATGGCGGCGGAATGCCGCTTGATTCGAGGGCGAAACCCCCTGACTGTCCCCGCATGCCCGATGCCGTTTATGTGCGCGACGCCTTTGCCCGCATCGCCGATCGCTACGTCCTGACCAACCATGTCCTGAGCTGCGGCGCGGACATCTGGTGGCGCAAGGTCGTGACCGCCCGCATCCGCCAATGGCAACCGACCCGCGCCCTCGACGTGGCGTCGGGCACCGGCGACCTGGCCCTGGAAATCCAGCGCCAGTGCCCGGACTGCGAGGTCATCGCCTCGGATTTCTGTGCCGAAATGCTCGTCCATGCCGCCAGCCGCGGGGTCAAGCACACGCTGGTGGCCGATGCCCTCAACCTGCCGTTTCCCGACGGCGGCTTCGACGTGGTCACCGTGGCCTTCGGCCTGCGCAACATGGCCGACTACCCGGCCGCCCTGCGCGAAATGCTCCGCGTCCTCACCCCCGGCGGCCGACTCGTGATCCTGGATTTCGCCCTGCCCGACGGCCTGCTCCGCAGACCCTACCGGCTCTACCTGCACCACGTCCTGCCTCGCATGGCCGGCTGGCTCACCGGCCAGCGCGACGCCTACGAATACCTCGGCGGCTCGATCGAGGCATTCCCCTCCGGCACCGCGATGACCGGATTGCTGGAAAGCTGCGGATTCACCGCTGCCACCGCCACCCCGCTCACCGGCGGAGTGGTGGCGATCTATCAGGCCACGCGCCCGCTGTGAAAACTCCACCCGTCATGTCGGCCCGCGAGGCCGCGCTTGAGCTTGCCCGCCGCCTGACCGCAGCGGGCCACCAAGCGCTGTTTGCCGGCGGCTGCGTGCGCGACCGCCTGCTCGGCCATCCGCCCAAGGATTACGACATCGCCACCTCCGCGCTGCCGGCACAGGTCATCCGCTTGTTTCCCGGGGCCAACGAGGTGGGCGCGCACTTCGGCGTGGTCATCGCCAAACTCGGCGGCCAGCACGTGGAAATCGCCACCTTCCGCACCGACGGGTCCTACAGCGACGGGAGGCGGCCCGAGACGGTTACGTTTTCCACCCCGCAGGAAGACGCCCAACGCCGCGACTTCACCATCAACGGGTTGTTTGAAATCCCGGAATCCGGCGAGGTCATCGACTGGGTCGGCGGCCAGGCCGATCTGCAGGCCGGACTCATCCGCGCCATCGGCGATCCGGCGGCGCGCTTCACCGAAGACGGCCTGCGCTTGCTGCGCGCCGTGCGCTTCGCCACCACCCTCGGGTTCACCATCGACCCGCTCACCGACGCGGCACTCCAACAGTGCGCACCCCTGCTCGACCGGATCTCCCCCGAACGGATCCGCGACGAGTTTTCCAAAATCCTCAGCTCCCCGCGCCGCCGCGCCGGCATCGAGCACCTGGTGGACACCGATCTGATCCGCCACTTCATCCCCGAAGTGCTGCCGATGATCGGTTGCGAGCAACCGCCGGAATGGCACCCGGAAGGCGACGTCTACACCCACACCCGCATCATGCTCGATATGCTCGCTCCCGACTCCCCGCTCGACTTGTGCCTCGCTGTCCTGCTCCACGACATCGCCAAGCCACCGTGCCGGACCATCGACAGCGACACCGGCCGAATCCGCTTCAACGGCCACGACGCCAAGGGCGCGGAAATGACCGAGGCCATCCTGCGCCGCCTGCGCTACCCGAACCACACCATTGCCGCCGTCGTCCCGATGGTCGCCCGCCACATGCACTTCATGAACGTGCAGAAAATGCGCGTCGCCAAGCTCAAGCGCTTCATGGCCACTCCCACTTTCGCCCAGGAAATGGAACTCCACCGCGTCGATTGCGCCTCCTCCAACGGCTTCACCGACAACTACGAGTTTCTCCAAGCCCAGGCCGCCGCTTTCGCCGCCCAACCGCTCATCCCCCCACCTCTGGTGACGGGTGGCGACCTCATCCGCCTCGGTCTCCAGCCCGGCCCGCGCTTCAAACTCATCCTCGAAGCCATCCAAACCGACCAACTCGAAGGCAAACTCACCTCCCGCGAAGCCGCCCTCGACGCCCTCCGACTGCTCGCCGACGAGCCGACTCCCTCTTGAACTTCTTCCGCACGGTGAATCGGCATGCCCCCCCGATCATTGAGGCACATCCTTTCGAGGACCGCGAGCTAGCTTGGAACCGCGGTCGTGCCTCTTGAAATCTATGCCCTCGCGTCCACCTGCGGGTTTAATTCTCTTGCCAGCCTAACCGCCAGCGCAGGCTTTCAGACCCAGGGTGGCGGCGAATTGGACCGGCTTGGCCGGAGTACTGGCCAGCACCCGCTGATAGGTGGCTTTGGCGTCGGCCTTGAGGCCCCCGGCCAGCAGGTTTTCCGCGCAGGCCATTGAGGCGTCGGCGATGGCGGCAGTGGGCTTGGCCGACGCGAGCGCCTTGTTGGCGGCGGGCAGGGCGAGCGCGCCCAGGGCGCGGGCGGCGGCCGGGGCGACTCCCGGATCTTTGGAGCCCAGCATGACCTGCAGCGCCGGAATCGCGGTGGCGTCATGGCGGGCACCTAACGACTGGAGCACTCCGATTTGCTGCTTGGCTGCGGCTTTCGGCAGTGCCGAGCGCAGGGCATTGCCGGCTTCCGGCGCGGGGATGCGCTCCAGCGCGTAACGGGCCATGTGAGAGAGCTTGTCATCCGCCAGCAATGCCGTCAGGGCCGGCACCGAGGCGACCGTGCCGATGGTGCGCAGCACGCGGCAGATGGCGTCCTTGGCGGCACGCGGGGCATCGGTCTTGAGCACTGCGATCAGGCGGTCTTCCAGCACCTTGCAGGCGGCGGCATTGCCGTGCGCGGCTACCACCGCCTCGTCGAGCGGGCGCAGAATTTTGGGATCAACGCCCCAGTCGTAGGTCTTCAAAGCATCAAAGGTTTCGTCTAACATAACAAGTTGGTTTCCGGGTAAAGATTTGGTTATTGAAAAATGAGGATCCGGGCTCACAGCTGCCAGGGTTCGCGGCGGGCGTTGTCGAGGAAACGGTTGGCCTCCTCGTCGCCGGGGAATTGTTGTTTGGCAGCATCCCACTTCAGCGAGCGCTGCACCGTGTAGGCGAGCATCCCGAGATGGCAGAGCACCGCGGTGTTGACCGCGAGTTCGATGTCACGGAACGGCTTCTCGCGCGTTTTCACGCAATTGATGAAGTCGGCGAAGATGCCGCCCTTGACGCTGTAGCCGGGCACCGGCTTGGCGGGTCGGGTTTCACCCGGTGCGGTCGCCACCCATGGTTTGACGATTTCGCCGGGCTTCGGGTTGGCGGCATGCACATACGACCCGGCGGCGCCCACCACTTCCAGATTGCCTTTGCCGGGCATGTTGTGGGTGAGCTCAATCCCGTTAGGGTATTTGAACGTGAGGAACTTCTTGCCACCCTCGTCGTGATAGATTACTTCGGACGGTTGCAGTTCGCGCACGTCGACCGCAAAGGTGGCGCCGCCGAAATGGTGGGCACCCCAGTCGGTGAGGCCGCCGCTGGAATAGTCGCTGTAGGAGCGCCAGCTGTTGCCGCCGGTGGAGAAGTTGCCGTCGCAGCGTTTGGAATTGTAGGGTGCCCAGGGTGCCGGCCCGAGCCACCTTTCCCAGTCGATGTCGGCGGGGACCTCCTCGGCCGGCAGGTTGCACGCCTGTGGCAGCGGGCCGACGTTGACGTTGATGGATTTGATGGTTCCAAGCTCGCCGCCCCAGCATTTTTGGACCGTGTCGCGGTAGTCGGCGAACACGCGCTGGCTGCCGCCCGAAACCACCCGGCCATAGCGGCGGGCGGCGGCGACCATCAGCGGGCCCTCGGCCAGGTTGCGGGTCTCGGGCTTCTGGCAGTAGACGTCCTTGCCGGCGCGGCAGGCATCGATGACGATCTGGGCATGCCAGTGGTCCGGCGTGGCGACGTGGACGGCGTCGATGTCCTCGCGGGCTAACAGCTCGCGGTAATCGTTGTAGGCGGCGCAGTCCTTGGTCTTGTATTGGGCGTCCACCTTCCCCTTGCGCGTGTCGCGCACGCTCTGGCGCACATCGCAGACCGCGACATACTGCACGTCCTTCATGCCGAGGAAGTTGCCCATGTCGCCGCCGCCCTGGTTGCCCAGGCCGATGCCGGCCATCACGATGCGCTCGCTGGGAGGCGGGGTGTCGGCATTGCCGAGGGCGGAGGATGGAATGATGGTGGGAAATCCCAGCACCGCAGTGGTCAGACCGGTGGTTTTAAGGAAACCGCGGCGTGTGGTTGGTTGAGTATTCATGGATGGTTCAATTGATGATTGAAGAAAAAAAGGTTACTTGGTTTGGGGCGTGGCGTCGCCGGGTGCCAGGCCGAGCGCCCAGCGGATCCCGCCCAGGACGTGCTCCTGATAGGCTCGGCTCACTTCGACGGGATTCTTGCGGTCCTTGAGGGCCGGATCGGCGTCGATGATGTCCTCGCGGTGGCCCAGCGACGAGTAGAAGACCCGGCCCTTGCCATAGAGATGGCACCAGGAAACCGGATAGAAGCCGGGTTGCGGATCGGCCAGCACGGGTTTCTTGTCGAGCGAGAGGAGTTCATGCTCCTTGGCGCGGTCGTGGTTTTTGATCTGATACATCTCCTCGAGCGCGATGTCGAAGGTCTTGCCGACGTGTTTGTTGGCCGGGTGCTGCGGGTCCTCGTTGATGCAGCTCACGGAGAGTTGCGGGCCATGGCCGGCGAATTCCCCGCCGATGAACTCCTTATACTCGGGCCAGCCGTGGAAGGTGTCGGTGGCGGCGTGCAGGCCGATGAACGCCTTGCCGGATTTGAGCCAGGCCAGGAAGCCCTCGCGGTCCGGAATCGGCAGGTCGCCGGTGGTGTTGGCAAAAATCACGGCATCGTAGTTCTTGAGCGACTCGGCGCTGAGTTTCAGCAACGCGGCTTTGAGCAGCGGGTCCCATTTCGCCTGGGCTTCCTTGAAGGCGGGCAGGTCCGCGTCGTATTTGGCCTGGGCCTCGTTGAATTTCGCTTGATCCGCCTCGCTGGCACCAGCGGCCAGGGCTTTGGGCCGTTTGAGGTCGCTGGGTTTACCGGCGGGTTGCTCCAGGTAGTCCACGGTGAACTCCTTGCTGGCCGCGCCCAACTCGCCGATGACCCGGTTCATGGTCGGGATCGAGGAGTGCCGGAAGCCGGTGGTCACGCTGACCACCAGCACTTTCTTGGGTGCCGCCACGGCGGTGGCGGGAAGCAATAACACGGCGGACAGAATGGCACCGACGGGTGCAAACAACGATGGAATTTTCATGTGGGGATGATTACGCTTTGTTAGTATATATCTTTCAGGCTCAATCGGGGGGGCGGATTTCAATCAGCTAGTTGGTTTGCGCGGTGGCTTCGAATTCACCGAACTCGCTCATCTGGTCGGCATGAATTTGCACCGCCGCGGCGCGCGGCCGGATGGTGCGGGTGGGCGGGCAGAACGCGGCAGCCAGCGCGGCATAGCTGACGCCTCCGGCCACGTGGGCGGCGATCATCGCCGCGCCCAGCGCTGCCGAATCGGCGGTGGAGATCGTCTCCACGGTGGCGTTGAACACGTCGGCTAGGGTCTGGAGGATGCCGGAACTATTCGACCCGCCGCCGGTCACCCGCAGCGTCTTGAAGTTGCCGATCCACTCGGAGTGGCGGCGCAGGACCATGACCTGGGCCTCCACCACCGCGCGGATGCGGACTTGCGGGGCGGCGGCGGCAAAATCGAAGTTGGCGCGCAGGCCGGCGCGGGTCACCAGGGGAGTGATTTCCGGTTCGAACCAGGGCAGTGCCCATTGCCCGTGGTTGCCGGGCGGGGTTTGTTCAAAGGCGGTCACGTCAAAGTAATCCCAGTCGACGCCGGCCTCGGCGCGGACGCGCTCGCGGGCGAGCGAGCCGTTCTTGAAGCAGGTAAGGCACATGAACCCGCCCGAGGGCAGACCGAAGACATGCCCGAACCCGGCAGGATCTACCCGATAGGGACTGATCGAGGCGAAAAACGTGTCGCTGGTGCCCAGGCTAACTACCGCGGTGTCCAGGCTGGAGACGCCGGACCCGACCAGGCTGGCCGGGTTGTCGCCGGTCCAGGTCGTCACCGGGATCCCGGCGGTTAGCCCGTATTTCGCGAAATAGAATGCCAGCCCGCCGGCGACCGCAGGCGTGGCGTCGATGGCGGGCAGTTTTGCTAACAACCCCGGCGCGGTGGCTTCGGCGATCTCCTCATCCCAGCGCATCGTGGCGAGATTGAGCAGGTTCATTCCGGCACCGTCGCCACTGTCGATGGGTGCGTCGCCGCCGATGAGCACGGAGCACAGGAACGAGGACACCAGGTGGATGCGCGCGGTGTCACGATAGGCCGCCGGTTCGCTCCGGGCAAACTTGCGGATCTGCGGGCCGCTGAACCGCTCAATGGCCGGCGACCCGGTACACGACTGCAAGCGAGCCCCGACCGCGGCGGTCAACTCGGCGCACTCCGCGCCGGTGGAGCTGTCCATCCAGATCGGCGAGGTTTTACGCGACAGCGCCGGCGCGAGCTGGCTGGCCAAATCCAGGGCTGGATTCAACGCGGCGACAATCCGCGCGAAGCCGTCATTTAGATAGACCGAGCCGTGTTGCTGGCCGTCCCCGCCAATGGCCGCCACCCGCCCGAGCGGCGCGCCGTCCTGCTGCAACCGCAGCAGCAGCAGGTCAAGCGCCGCCAGCCACATCAGCGGGTCGGCGTGCTTGACCAGCGGATCGGGATCCGCCAGCACCCCGCCGGGGCAATTGAAGGCCGGCAGGTCCTTTTCGAAATTGACCGCCTTGGCGCATACAATTGCACCACGCGCGGGATCGATGAGGATCGCCTTCACCCCCTGGGTGCTGCTATCAAAACCTAGGTAGAGGGACATGGGCGGGGTTTTGTGAGGGCTTTAGCCCAGGATGTAATCGTTGAGTGCGATCTCGAGCATCTCCTGGCGTCCGCTCTTGGGAGTCGGTTCGCCATTGGCCAGCACCCATTGTTCCAGCGAGGCATAGTTCGCCTTGCCGGAGAGAATCTCGGTGCCCAGCGGCGATTGCCACGAGCCGTAGCGTTCCCCGACAAACGAGGACAGCGCCTTGTCCTCGATAATCTTGTCCGCCACCAGCAGCCCGCGAGCGAACGCGTCCATGCCGCCGATGTGGGCATAGAACAAGTCGAGTTCGTCGATGGATCCGCGGCGGCACTTGGCGTCAAAGTTGAACCCGCCGGCGCCGATGCCGCCCTCTTGTTTGAGCACCACCAGCATCGCGGCGGTGGTGGAATAAAGATCACTGGGGAACTGGTCGGTGTCCCAGCCTAGCAGAAGATCGCCGGTGTTGGCGTCGATGCTGCCGAGCCTGTTGTCGGCGGCGGCCACCGTCAGTTCGTGCTCGAAGGTGTGGCCGGCGAGCGTCGCGTGGTTGGCCTCGATGTTGATCTTGAAGTGGTCATACAACCCGTGGGCGCGCAGGAAGCCCAGCACCGTGGCGGTATCGAAGTCATACTGGTGCTTGGTCGGCTCCTTGGGCTTGGGCTCGATCAAGAACTGGCCGGTGAAGCCGATGGCTTTTTTGTGATCGACGGCGAGTTGCAGGAAGCGGGCGAAGTGTTCCTGTTCGGCCTTGAAGTCGGTGTTGAGCAGGGTTTCATAGCCTTCGCGGCCACCCCAGAACACATAGTTTTCACCGCCGAGTTCGTGGGTCGCTTCCAGCGCGTGCTTCACCTGCGCCGCCGCATAAGCGAACACATGCACGTCCGGGTTGGTGCCCGCACCGTGGGTGAAGCGCGGGTTGGAGAACAGATTGGCGGTCCCCCACAGCAGCTTGATGCCGGTGTCGGCCTGGAGTTGTTTGGCCTGGGCGACGATGATGTCGAGGTTGCTGACCGACTCGCTGAAGGTCGCGCCTTCGGGGGCGATGTCGCGGTCGTGGAAACAATAGTAAGGCACACCCAGCTTCTGGCAGAACTCGAAGTTCGCCCGCAGCGCGTGTGCCGCAGCCTGCATCGGCGTGCCCGTGTTCCACGAACGGGTCCAGGCCGCCGGGCCGAACATGTCGCTGCCGTTGCCCTTGAAGGTGTGCCAGAACGCCACCGCAAACCGGAAGTGCTCGGCCATCGTCTTGCCGCGCACCACGCGCTTGGAGTCATACCATTTATAGGCCAGGGGCGAGCGGCTCTTGGAGCCTTCGTAGGCGATCGGGGCGGTGATATTCGGGAAATACGTGTTCATGGAAGGGTCGGCTGAATTGGAGTATTAGGGCTAAGACATGGCCCGCCTTGGGTTTGTCATGACGGCATCCAATCATTTAAGAAAAGGCGGGTCTATGTCCTTTTTTGGTAATCCCCGGCTATTTTTCGTGAGCCGCGGGGCCGACCTAACACCATCGCGCAACCGGCCCTGAACGGTGACCCTCCCGTGGATCACGACCCGGTCATTGGGGCGAATTCGTTTAAGGAGCAGGGACGTCTCGTCCCGTTCCAAAGCCAAGAGCAGCAAGAAGGGACCGGTGGAGAAAAGCATTGAAAAAAAGGTGGATCCTTGGTCTTTTTGCGTAACGGAGATGCCCACCAGGACCACCCAGCGATGACTCCCCCCACCCACATTGGCCTGCTGGTGGATGCGTCGCGCGCCTACGGCCGGGGCATTTACCGCGGCGTGGCCAACTTTGCCGAGTCGCGCGAGGACTGGATCGTGCTGGCCCACGAGCGGCCCGAGCTGGACGAGTTGCCTGACTGGCTCAGAAACTCGCGACTGGATGCGATCATTGCGTATATCCCCAACCGCACCCTGTATAAGAAAATCAGCGCGCTGGGGGTGCCGGCGGTCGATGTCCATGGCCGCTGTCGCACCCCGGCGATCCCGGTGATTGAATCCGACGACCAGGTGATCGTGCGGCTGGCCTGCGACTTTTTCCTCCAGTCGGGATTCCGGCATCTCGCCTACTGCGGCTATCCGGGGGTGTTCTTTTCCGACCAGCGCCAGGAGGCGTTCCTGCTGCAAGCGCGCGACCTATCCGAAGTGCATGTCTACGCCCCGAGCGTGCGCCAGCGGGTGGGCGAGGACCTCTATCGTTTTGAAAAAGACCTCACCGCGCAGGATGCCGGCTTCACCTCGTGGCTGCGCGCGCTGCCCAAGCCCGTCGCCATCCTGGCCTGCAACGACATCCGCGGCCAGCAAGTGATCAACGCCTGCCGCGAAGCCGGGATCCAAATGCCCGACGAGGTCGCTGTGCTGGGCGTCGACAATGACACGATGATTTGCCGGCTGTGCCGCCCCACCCTCTCGAGCATCGAGCCGGACGTGGAGAAAATCGGCTATCTGGCCGCGCAATTGATCGCCGACCAGCTGGCAGGCAAGCGGGTCGCCCCGCGGCTGCTAGTGCCGCCGCGCCAGGTCGTCCAACGCCAGTCCACCGACACCGTCGGGGCGAAACATCCGCTGGTCGCCCGGGCCGCGCGCATCATCCGCAATCAGAATGATCACAAGGCGTCCGTCGAGCAGATCTGCCAGGCCGCGGGCGTCTCGCGCTCGACCCTCGACCATCTGTTTCTGGAACATCTGGGCCGCACCGTGGCCGAGGAAATCACCCGCGTCCACCTCCAGCGCGGCCAGCACCTGCTGCGCAACTCCAACCTGACTTTGGCCGCCATCGCCGAACGCTGTGGCTTCGCCTCCGCCACCTACTTCTGCCGGTTCTTCAAGCGCGGCACCGGCCAGACTCCCGACGCCTACCGCAAGACCTGACTGCGGGAACGCGCCGGAGTGTGGAAAAAACTCGCGCATTGGGCTGGCAGGCCCCAAATCCCTGTGCATTCCGCACCCGCACTCATGACCCCTAGCACCTCCGCCACAGGCTTACCGGGTTTCTGGCAGAAATTCACCTGCCTGCGCAGCGCGCCGCGCGAGCTCTGGATCATCTACCTCGCCTACGTCCTGGAAAACCTCGCCTACATGGCCGGGGCCGCCAGCGTGCTGCCGCTGTGGTTGTCCTCCGACCTCGGCTTCAGCGACGTCAAGGCCGGAGCCATGGTTGCCGGGTGGTCGGCCATCATGACGTTGATCACGGTGTTTGTCGGGTCGCTCACCGATGCCATGGGCATCCGCCGGACCTTCCTCCTCGGATTCACCGTCTGCCTGATCTCGCGCATCGTCATGACCACCAGCGTGAACCGCTGGATCGCCCTGCCCGGCGGCCTCTATCTGCAGGCCATCGGTCTGGCACTCATGGTGCCGGTGATGATCGCCGCGGTCAAACGCTACTCCAACGCCGCCCAGCGCTCGGTCGCATTCTCACTCTACTACGCCCTGATGAATCTCGGCTTCGCCTGCGGGGCATGGATGATCGACCGCGTCCGCGCCAAGCCGCCGGTTGGTCTCGGCGAGCACGGCTCATGGGTCATGCCGTGGCTGGGCCTGGAGTTGAGCACCTATCGGGTGCTGATCCTGCTGAGCGTGGTGTTCACCGTGCCCGGGCTGCTGCTGGTCTGGGGGTTCCTGCGCGATGGGGTGGAAATGACCGAGGCCGGAGTGAGCGTCACGCCCAAGGCGGCCGCCATCGCGTCCGGCAAAAACGCGCTGGCCACGTTGCTAGGCAGCGCGCGGGCCACTGCGCTCAAGACCGGGCAAATCTTCGCGGGTCTGTGGGGGCAGCCGGCGTTCTACCGGTTTCTGCTGTTCATGACACTGGTCGTCGGGGTGAAAATGATCTTTTTCCACCTGAACTACACGTTTCCCAAATATGCCATCCGCGAACTGGGCGATGGCGCGCCCTTCGCCCGCTTGACCGGCATGCTCAACTCGCTGCTCATCGTGGTGCTGGTTCCGATCGGTGGGGTGCTCACCCAAAAAATCACGGCCTACCGGATGGTCACGGTGGGAAGTTCCATCTCCGCGCTGTCGGTGTTTTTCATCGCCTTGCCCCCGGCGTGGTTCTCGCCGCTGGCAGATGGCTGGCTGGGCCACCTGATCGCGCACAGCTGGCTGGGCGTGCCGGGCCAGGTCAACCCGCTCTATGTTTCGATCTTTTTGTTCACCGTCTTCCTGTCGTTAGGTGAGGCGCTGTGGTCGCCGCGGCTCTATGAATACTCGGCGGCGATCGCCCCGCGCGGCCAGGAGGCCTCCTACATGGCGTTGTCGATGCTGCCGTTTTTCGGGGCCAAGCTGCTGGTGGGCGGAATATCCGGCCCCTTGTTAGCTTGGTTTTGCCCGGCCGAAGGTCCCCGCCAGTCCGGCGTGATGTGGCTGATCATCGGCGGCACCGCCCTGCTGACCCCGCTCGGCGCGGTGCTGTTCCGCAAGCACCTCCAGCTGCACGAGGACGGCCGCGACGAGTAATCCTCCCAAGTAACATGCAGATTTACCGCAAATCCGCCAAGATCGCAAAGAAGCGCAAAGGATAGAACATCATCAAAAATAACCTATCCAGCGCTTTGCGTTCCTTCGCGTACTTTGCGACTCAGGGGCGAGCCCTTGGCTGTTAGTTGGGAGCGTGATTCCACGGCTCACTGCCCGTCGCCGCGGGCCAGCAACTCGGTTTCCTCCTCGTGCGAGTGGATCTGCAAGGTCACCTGCACGCCTTCGCGTTCGGCGGCGGCTTTGAGCACGTTGCGGATCGCCGAGGCGGTGAAGCCGTTGCGGCCGATGAGCATCGCCACGTCCGCTTGCGCGAGCACCAGCTTGAAGCGCAGCTTGGTGGGCGTGAGCTCGGCCACCTTCAGCTGCGCCTGCGCCGGCTCATCGATGAGCTTCACGGCGACATACTGGAGAAAATTCCTCAATCGTTCGGTGACCGGTTCCATGGGGAAATCATGACCGGGGATGCTGCGCGCGGCAAGCCCGCGTTCGCCGGGTCGGCGTTTTGCACGCTTGCCAGAGCGGCACCGGCCCGCCATTTTCCCGCGCATGTCACGCCAGCACCGCATCACCCTCCTCGCCGGCGACGGCATCGGCCCCGAAGTCATGGCCGAAGCCGTCCGCATCCTGTCCGCCGTCGAAACGAAATTCGGATTCACGGTGGCGCGCACCGAACACCTGGTGGGCGGCGCGGCCATCGACGCCACCGGCCACCCGCTGCCGCCCGCCACCGTGCAGGCCTGCGAGCGGGCGGACGCGATCCTGTTTGGCTCGGTGGGCGGGCCAAAATGGGAGAACCTGCCGCCCGACATCCAGCCCGAGCGCGGGGCGCTGCTGCCGCTGCGCAAGCACTTCGGCCTGTTCGCCAACCTGCGGCCCGGCGTCTGCCTGCCGGCCCTGACCCACGCCTCCCCCGTCAAACAGGAACTCATCGCCGACGGCTTCGACGTGTTGTGTGTGCGCGAGCTAACCGGCGGAATCTATTTCGGCGCCCCCAAGGGCCGCCACGAGGTCAACGGCGAATCCGTCGCCCTCGACACCATGATTTACAAGAAAAGCGAGATCGTGCGCATCGCGCGCGTCGCCTTCACCGCCGCCATGGGCCGCCACAAGCGCCTGCTCTCGGTGGACAAGGCCAACGTGCTCGCCTCCTCGGTGCTGTGGCGCGAGACGGTCAACGAAATCGCCAAGGAATTTCCCGAGGTCGAACTGTCCCACATGTATGTCGACAACGCCGCCATGCAGCTCATCCGCCGGCCGGCGTCGTTCGACGTGCTGGTAACCGAAAACCTGTTTGGCGACATCCTGTCCGACGAGATGGCGATGATTTCCGGCTCGCTGGGCATGCTGCCGTCCGCCTCGCTGGGTGCCCAGGACCCTAACGGGCTGTATTTCGGCATGTATGAGCCGTCCGGCGGTTCGGCCCCTGACATCGCCGGCCAGGGCATCGCCAACCCGATCGCCCAGATCCTCTCGCTGGCGATGCTGCTGCGCTTCTCGCTGGGGGAGACCGAGGCCGCCGCCGCCATCGAGGCCGCCGTGGCCGCCACCATCGCCGCGGGCTTCCGCACCGGCGACATCGCCACCGGCCGCGACGGTGAAACCCGCGTCGGCACCGCCGCCATGGGCGCGGCCGTGCTGGCCAGGATCTAATTCCCTATCACCCGGCCGATGCCCATCGGTCGGGATCCAGGTTTCTCGAAGGCGGACTCCAGGTCGCCGAGGACATCCGGAGATGCCGGCGCATTCCTGACGCGGAGCCCTTAGTGGCGCGAGGTCCGGCTTGCTATCATCCCCAGGCGCATTAGGCTTTTAACATCTCGTTTGAGCACGCGTTGATTCTTGAAGATTTCCAGCCCGTCCGCGCCCAGTTGCTTTACATGCCCATCATGACATTCTTCCGGAAATACAGCCCCTTGCTTTTGCTGCTCTGCATCCACAGTGCGCAGGGCAAGCCTGAGCGCACTTCGATCGAAGTCTATGTGGAGCGTGCCAAGGATCCGCTTACGGCCCCCAACATCACCGTCCCACCCGAAACCACCGAGCTGCGGTTTTACATAACTCCCAAGTCACTGCGGGTTCGCTTTAAGCTGGAAGGAATTGACCGGGAGTGGCGCCAGCGGGCTGAGGAGATGAAATTTGAGGTGCGTTTCATCAAGAAGAATGGTGACCCGATCCTGCAAAGCACTTTTCCCGTTCATGGTCAGAGCCACGGCTGGAACGGCTCGGTCGAGCAGGCGCAATTCACCGCCCGGCGGGAACTCATCAGCGTCCCGGAGGGAGCTGAATATCTCTACCTGGCGATGTCCTCGGCCGGCCCCGCCTCCGCAGTCGGGATGTTCGCAATCTCGCAAATCACCATCACCGCGCTCGGCAGCCAGAATCCCCCCCCGCAAAAGTTTTTGGTGGATAGCCGGGTTCCCGGCTCGGTGGCCCCGTTCTGGATCAAAGGCGGCACCCACCCGTCGATGGCCTCCTCGATTCATCTGGAAGACGGCAGCGCCGACTCGCCGGTGTTTGTCATTGTGGACGACGACATCACGGCACACGCCGACTGGGCCACCGGGATTTTCGCGTTGCCCAAGGTGGTTCCGGGGCAAACGCTGGAAGTGAAGTGGAAAGAGGCCTACAGCATCAGCAATGGCGGGAACTTTTCGGCCAATTACGAGCGCCTGCCGGCTGGAACCTATCATTTCATCGTCGAGGACCTGGCGATTTCCGGCGAGCCTCTGGCCGCACAAACCTCAGTCACTGTGGTGGTGCCACGCCCCTACTGGAAGCATCTGGGGTTTTGGGTGGGCTGTGCACTCACCATCACCATCCTATCCACCCTGGCGGCCCGCCACTTCATCCGCCGCCGCATCAACCGCCACCTGCAACAGGCGCAGCTCATCACCGACGAGCGGCTGCGAATCGCCCGCGACCTGCATGACGATCTGGGCACCCGCCTCTCTCACATTTCGCTGCTCGGCGCGCATGCCGAAAGCACCATCGCCGACCTTGAGGCGCGGGCGACGTTCCACCAGATCACCGACATGACCAGCGAACTCATCAGCGCGCTGTCCGAAACCGTCTGGATGCTCAATTCCAAGAACAACGACCTGGAGGCCCTGGTCAATTTCCTCTGCCGCCTGGTCAGCGAGTTGTGCCGACTCTCTGACATCCGGTGCCGGATCGACGCCATGTCGGTCGACCAATCGATGCCCATCAGTCATGAGTTCCGGCATAATTTCAGTCTGTCGGTCAAGGAGTCGGTCAACAACGCGCTGCGCCACTCGTGCGCGACGGAAATCAAAATCAAAATCTGGTTGGAGGGCAACGTGCTCAAGATCACCATCGCGGACAATGGGATTGGCATCACCAGCGGGGCGAACAAGCGCGGCAGCGGGCTGGAGAGCATCACCCAGCGGATGACCCACATCCGGGGCAAATGCCTGATCGAAGCGCTCGCGGACCGCGGGCTTAGAGTCTCTTTGGAAGCGCCCATCAGCTAACACCCATTCAAGTTCATGCCTGCAACAATCTCCCGCAAAAAAACCGTGGTGGTCGTCGAAGACGACTTCCGGCTCCAGCAGCATTTGATCAAGATTCTGGAGCTGCCGGCCGACATTCAATGCCTGTATGCGACCTCCTCGGCCGAGGAGGCGTTGCGCAAGATCCCGGCCAACCCGCCCAATGTGGTGCTGATGGACATCAATCTGCCGGGCATCTCCGGCATCGACTGCATTCATGAGCTCAAGAAGAAGGTGCCGCAGCTGGAGATAGTGATGCTGACCGCGTACGAGGAGGAAGATAACATTTTCCGGGCGCTCAAGGAAGGGGCCAGCGGCTATCTGCTCAAGTCGAGCACCACCGAGGACATCTACAACGCGATCCGCGACGTGTATTCGGGCGGCGCACCATTTTCGAGCCACATCGCGCGCAAGGTCGCGCAATTCTTCCGCCAGGAAAAACTCATCGAGGACAACAACGCCAAGCTCTCCGCCCGCGAGCGCGACGTGCTGGAGTTGTTGGCCGCCGGCTACATTTACAAGGAAGTGGCAGACAAGCTCGACATCACCCTGGAGACGGTTCGCACCTATGTGAAGCGCATCTGCCTCAAGCTGCACGTGCGCAGCAAGGTGGAAGCGATCATCAAATTCCGCTCCTGACGCGTTGTCCCCGTTTAGGAGACGACCAATCCCGCGACGGATGGCTGAGGATGCGCTCGATGAAGCGATCCAGCAGGTTGGAAAACCCGGGCCCGCCCGGAAAGTTGTGGCCGGTGGCAGGGGTCATCCAGTAGGTGGAATCCGCGCCCGCGCGCCGCAACTTCTCCTGCAACTGCCGGCCTTGCTGCCCGGGAACGATGGGATCGCGCTCCCCGTCGCAAATCAGCAGCGGCGGCAGATCCTTGCGCACCTGGCCGATCGGGGACATCCGGTCATACAACTCGCGGTGCGCCGCCGTGTCCGGGGCCACCCCGTGAAACAACAGCCGCAGGCCGCTTTGAATCGGGGTCTCGGCCCCACGATCTAACTGGACGGCCGGCGGCGGATTCCACAGCCCGGCCAGGTCGGTGGGCGGGATCCAACTGAAACAGCCGCAGGTTCTGGCGCTGACGCCCCGCAGGCCGGGCGTGGGGCCGCCATCATCGAACTCCTCGGGGACCATCGCCACCATCAAGCTCAGATGCCCGCCGGCCGAGCCACCCATGCTGCCGATGCGGTTCGGGTCGATATGGAAGCGGGCGGCGTTCTGGCGGATGAAGCGCACGGCGTTGCGGCAGTCGCGGATGTTTTGCGGAAACCCGCCGGCCAGGGCGAGGCGGTAGGAAATGGAAAACACCGCGATGCGCCGGCTGGCAAAAACCCGCCAGGCCGGCACCTCATCCAGGCGGCCTAACGGCCCCCCGCCCAGAAACGCCCCACCATGAATCTCCACCATCGCCGGCACCGGTTCGCCGGTCGCGGGCGGCAGGAACGCGTTGAGCACCTGGGTGGTTCCGTCAACCGTGCAATACGGGATGTTCAGCTCCGCGCGGTAGTCCGGCAGCGGGCTGGCGGCTAGCGGCACCGCCAATAACACTGCACTCGCCCGCAATCCGATCCGATGAATGTTCATTTCGTTAGTTAGTGGCCGGCATTTCCCCGCCACAGTCTGCCACTTAAATTCGGTCGCCCAGAAAAAAATTGCCAGTCCCCAAACCGGGGACAATCCGGCCGGAGGTCAGGCCGCGGGTCATGCGCAATCCCTCACTTGCCCGCGATGCGCCCGGCGAGGTGGGCGAGCGCCTCGTCGATGCGGTCGATGAGGACCAGGCACAGGTCGCCGGGGTTGAGGCGGGCAAGGGCATAATCGATGGCGACGAGCTCGCCGCGGATTTCCTCGGTGTGGCTGGTGCGGCGGGCGTTGGCCAGGCCGTCGCGCAGCAGGGCGAGCACCTCGCCGTCGGCGCGGCCGCGCTGGCAGTCGTCCTGATAGAGAATCACCTCGTCAAACGCATCGCCGAGGATTTCGGTTTGGCGGCGGATGTCGCAATCGCGGCGGTCGCCCGCGCCGCTGATCACGACGAGGCGGCGCTTGGCGGGGAGGTTTTCGATGGCGTCGACGAGGGCCTGGATGGCGTCGGGGTTGTGGCCGTAATCGGCGATCAGGGTGGCACCGCGGTAGTCAAACAGGTTGAAGCGGCCGGGCGCGGTGGCGGCATCATTGACGAAACCGGCCAGGCCCTGGCGGATCAGGTCCCATGGCAAGCCCAAGCCCCAGACCGCGGCCGTGGCGGCCATCGCGTTGTCGATTTGAAACGGGATGCTGCCGTGGCGGGTCAGCGGGATTTCACTCATGGCAATGCGGTAGCGCAGCTTGCCTTTGGCGGCGACAATATGACCGTCCTCGACGAACACGCCGCGCTTGCCCTGCGCCAGATGGTTGGCCAGCACCCGTTGGTGGCGGTCGTGTGCGAAGAAGGTGACCGACCCCGCGCTGGCATTGGCCATGCCGGCCACGATCGGGTCGGCAGCATTGAGCACCGCCACCCCGCCCGGGGTCACGCTGTGAAGAATGACGCGCTTGACCACCGCCAGATCCTCGACGGTGCTGATGAAATTGAGGCCGAGGTGATCGCCGATGCCGATGTTAGTAACCACCGCGACGTTGCAGCGGTCGAAGCCGAGGCCCTCGCGCAGGATCCCCCCGCGGGCGGTTTCCAACACCGCCGCGTCCACGTCCGGATGAAACAACACGTTGCGGGCGCTGCGCGGACCGCTGCAATCGCCGGTGTCAATGCACTCGCCGGCGATATACACGCCGTCGGAGTTGGTCATGCCCACGCGCTTGCCGGTCTGGCCGATAAGGTGTGCGATGAGCCGCACGGTGGTGGTTTTGCCATTGGTTCCGGCCACCGCCACCAGCGGGATGCGGCCGTCATCGGACTTGGGGAACAGCGCCGAAACAATCGCCTCACCCACCGGACGCCCCTTGCCGAACGACGGTTGCAGGTGCATCCGCAGGCCGGGCGCGGCGTTCACTTCAATCACCCCGCCGGACTGGCTTTCCAACGGCCGCAGCACGCTTTCGCACACCACATCCACCCCGCACAGGTCGAGGCCGATCATTTTGGCCGCGGCCACGGCCCGCGCCGCCAGGTCCTGATGGACGTCGTCGGTGACATCGGTGGCGGTGCCGCCGGTGCTGAGGTTGGCGTTGTTGCGCAGGATCACCCGCGCACCCTTGCGCGGCACCGAGTCGGCGTCGAATCCCTGCTGCACCAGCGAAACCAGCGCGATCTCGTCGAGCCGTATTGTCGTGAGAATGGTGGCGTGCCCGGCGCTGCGCCGCGGGTCGCGGTTGACCTGCTCGACGAGCTCGCGGATGGTGCTCAGCCCGTCGCCGATGACCAGCGGTGGCTCGCGGCGGGCGGCGGCGACCAGCCGGTTGCCGACCACCAGCAGGCGGAAATCATGACCCGGCAGACATTGCTCGACCATCACCTTGGGACTGACTTCACGCGCGGCGGCATAGGCATCAAGCACATCCTGGCGGGTCCTGACATTGGCGGCCACGCCTTTGCCTTGGTTGCCGTCGCGCGGCTTGATCACCACCGGCCCGCCGAGCTCGCAGGCCGCGGCCCAGGCGTCCTCGGCATCGCTGACCGGGCGGCCCTGGGGCACCGGCACCCCGGCCGCGTCTAACAACCTCTTGGTCAGTTCCTTGTCCTGGGCGATCGCCTCGGCAATCGCGCTGGTGGTGTCGATTTCGGCGGCTTGGATCCGCCGTTGTTTGCTGCCCCATCCGAACTGAACCAAACTACCCTGGGTGAGGCGCCGGAACGGAATCCCACGCGTTGCGGCAGCGGCGACGATGGCCCCGGTGCTGGGACCCAGGCGCACCTCCTCGTCGAGCTCGCGCAGGCGCGCCAGCGCGCCCGCCAAATCGAATGGCTGGTCGTCATGGGCGGCAATGCACAGTTCATGGGCCAGCTCGATGGCGAGCCGGCCGACGGCCTCCTCGGTGTATTCAATGACCACCTGATAGACGCCGGTCTCCAGCGTGGCCACCGAGCGGCTGAAGGCGACCGGGCAGCCGGCTTCGGCCTGCAGGCCGAGGGCGGCCAGTTCGAGCGCGGCGACCATGGCGTCACCGGGATGGAACGGGCCGATCTGCGGGAAGCGCTCACGCAGGCGGTCCTCGAAGCCGGCCAGCAACTCCAGCGACAGCTCGTCGGCCGAGCAATGCACGACCGCCTGGATGGAGGTGTGCAGGCTCCAGAGATTGGGTCCGCGCAGCGCCCGGATTTGAAAGATTTTCATGCGTTCGTTAGGGTCTGCTGGATAGGTCGGGCACGGGAGCTTCGGGACCACCGGAACCTTGCGGGTCATGGGCAAAGGTTTCGATGCCGGTGCGGATGACGTGGATGGCGATGTCGAGCGCCCACGCCGCCCCCACCGCGGCCAGCACCCATTCCAGGCGTTGGTCCGGGCCCGCGCCGGTGAGGAACGGAATCTCTGCCAGCGGCACCAGCGCGGTTGTCTCGCCGGCCGTGGTGAGAACCAACGCGGCGTCACGCACGGTCACCGCCCGTCCGCCCAGCGCCAGATGGCCGGTGAGCGCCGGCAGTTCCGGGTCGCGGCCATAGAAAATCACCCCGCCATCACACAACGGCGCCATCCCGGCCACCATCGGGTCGGCAGCGTCGAGCACCGCCACCCCACCACCTAACACCACGTCCACCTGGCTGCGGAAAATCTTGAACACATATTCGGGCGTCGCCACATAGTAAGGCCCGAGGTGGCGCGCGGGATCGATGCGGGTCACCACCGCGACCTGGCACCGGTCATAGGCCAGGCCCTGGCCGAGGATGACCTCCGCGCCATTTTCCAAAACCGCCGCCTCCACCGAACGGTTCATCAGCACCCGGGTGGCGGACTGCCAGTCGCCGCAATCGCCGCTGGCAACCTGCCGCCGGTTCAGGAACAAGCCGTCGCCACAGGCCAGGCCGGTGACTTTGCCGCTGAGCCGCAGGAACTCCGCGACCAGGCGGGCGACGGCGGTGGTTCCCACCGAACCGGTGATGCCCACCACCGGGATGCGGCCGCTCTCGCCGTTAGGAAATAAATGATCGACGATGGCCCTGCCGACCGGGCGCGGCGTGCCATCGGCAGCTAGCAAGTGCGCGATCAAGCCGGGCCCCGCGTGCACGGCGGTCAACGCCCCGCGCTGCGCGGCCAGCGGAACCGCCAGATCCTCCGCCAGCAAATCCACGCCCGCGATATCGAGACCCACGATGCGCGCCGCCAGGCAGGCCGCCGCAGCGGTCGCCGGGTGAACCAAGGCCGTCACGTCGGTGGCGGCTGACTGGGGGTGGTTGGCATCAGCCCCGGCGGCGATGCGCGCCGCGGCCACCAGCTTGCCGCCGACAACTAACAGCCGGTGCGGCTGGCCGCGGCCTCCGGCGTCCTCGTCGCCGGGGTCGGCCACCGGCAAACCGCACGATTCAAGCAGGCGGCGGGTGAGTTCGGGTGAATGGGTGATGCCTTCGGCGATGGCGCCGGTGCGGTCGGTCTCGGCGGCCCAGATCCGCCGCTGGCGCGCCCCGTAGCCGAGTTGCACCAGGTTGTCGGCGGACAGGCGGATTGCAGGGATCCCCCGCTCCTTGGCCGTGGCGGCATCGACGATGCAAGCGGTGTTAGGTCCCAATTGATGTTTGAGGACCAGCTCGCGCAGGCGCAGCTGGGTTGAAGTTAGATCGAACGGCGTGTCCTCGATGGCCGCCATCACCAGGTCGCGGGCGGCCTCCAGACAGGCGCGGGTGACGTCCTCGTGCTCGGTTTTGACCGCCACCTTGTAGACCCCGCGGACGTGGGTTTCACGCGCCCGGCCAAAGCCACCGGGCATGCCGGCGAGGTTTTGCAGTTCGAGGGTGACGTGTTCGAGGATGTGTGCCGGCCAGGTGCCGGTGTGCAGGCGCTGAACGAAGCCGCCCGGCTCACCGATGCTGCAGCGGTGCTCGGAGAGGGTCGGCAGCCACGCGCACAGCCGCTCGACAAACCCCGGAATCGTGTTAGACGGGCAGTCCTCCAACTCGCCGATGTCGACCCACGCCTCCAACACCGGCCGGTAGGTCCACAGGCTGGGACCGCGCAGAACGAAAATTTTGAGAAACCGAAGGTCTTTGTGTTTCATGGAGCCATGCCCCGCAGGCGCGGCGACCACGGGTTTTCCACCGGTTTCCCCTCGCAAATCAAGCCCCGTGTGGAAAATCTCACGCGTTTGAAGCCGTTGGACGCCGCGCGACTCAACGCCCTCAGGTCGGGCGGTGCGAGTGGGGCGCATCCTCGCCTGGGGAAGAGCCGCGCCAATAGAACCACGGCGCGCGCACTCCTCCCTTTCCAGGCGGGCCATTTGCCGCTAGGTCTGCGCCGTGCTCAGCTCGCTGCGATTGATGGATTTCCGCTGCTTCGGGTCGTTGGACCTCGAAGTGCCCGCGGCGGGCGCGCTGTTGGTGGGCGACAACGCCCAGGGCAAAACCTCGGTGCTCGAAGCGCTGTGCGTGCTGATCCGCCTGCATTCGCCGCGCACCCAGCGGATGACGACGCTCGCCCGGGTTGGCAGCAACGGCTTCGGCATCGCCGGCAACCCGTGGGGCATCGAACACCAGGTCCGCCATGGCCGCGAAGGTCTGACTCTGCGCGCCGAGGATCAACGCGTCGCAAACCGCTCAACTTACCTCGCCCACGGCGGTCTCATCGTCTGGATGGGCAATGAGGATCTCGAACTGATCCGCGGGCCTGGCGAGGGCCGCCGCCGCTATCTCGATTTCATCGGCGCGCAACTCGACGCCTCCTACCGCCGGTCGTGGTCGCGCTACCGCCGCGCCCTGCTCGCTAAAAACCTGTTACTCAAAGCAGGCCGGCCACGCGACGCGGAGATTCTCGCCTACGAGGAGATCCTGGTGGAACACGGCACCGTCCTGATGGATGCCCGCGCCCGCATCGTCGCCGAACTCGCCCCGTTCGCCGCCGCCGCCCAACACGCCGTCAGCGGCCGTGAGGAACCACTCACCCTGCAATACCTCCCGTCCAGCGGACCCGACCTGCGCGAGTCAATCCTCCAGGCCCGCGAGCGCGAGACCCGCCTGCGCCAGGCCGTTGTCGGCCCGCACCGCGACGACCTCGGGCTCCGCCTCCACGGCATGCCCGCCGCCGACTTCGCCAGCGAAGGCCAGCAACGCACCCTCGCCCTGGCCCTCAAACTCGCCCAGGGCCAACTGCTGGAAGCGCGCGGCGGCCAGGCCCCGATCTATCTGATGGATGACATCTTCGGCGAGCTCGACCCCGGCCGCCGCAACGCGCTGCTCGCCCACCTGCCGCCAACCTCCCAAAAGTGGATCACCACCACCCACCTCGGCTGGCTGCGGGAAGCCCCCGCACTGGAGTCCATCGGTCGCTTCAAGGTGGCGGGTGGCCAATGCCTGCCGTGGCGCTAGTGCTAATGGCCGGAGGACGGAGGACCCTCACGCTTCGTTCGGATAGGCGGTCTCGCCGAGCTCCGACTGGTCCATGCCTTGGTATTCCAGTCCCTCGGTGGTGCACACGCCGATGTATGACGCATGGGTGTCCACAGATACAAGCTTGTTCAAATCCACTGCTTTGCCATGTGCTCACTCGACCGCCGCACCAGCCCCCAGCCAGCCAAACGCCCGTCTTATTGTAGGCGCGGATTGGATTCAGGGTTGCCAATTGGCGGCAAAATTGGCATTGCACAACGCGTCGGGCGTCCGCATCTGGGCCCGTCATTTTTTGTATTGCAACGCTTCGATTCGATGAACCCGACCCTACTGATTCTCGCCGCCGGAATGGGCAGCCGTTACGGCGGCCTCAAACAAATGGATCCGATGGGTCCGCATGGTGAAACCGTCCTCGACTATTCGGTCTATGACGCGATTCGGGCCGGATTCGGGCGGGTGGTGTTCATCATTCGCGAGGATTTCGCCGAGGCCTTCCAACAGGGGGTCGGGGCCCGCTTTGCCGGCCGGATCCAGGTGGATTACGTGTTCCAGCGCCTCGATGATCTGCCCGAGGGCTTCAGCGTGCCGGATGGCCGCTCCAAACCCTGGGGCACCGCCCACGCCGTGCGCGCCGCCCGCCACGCCATCCACGAGCCGTTCGCCGTGATCAACGCCGACGATTTCTACGGCCGCGACGCCTATCTCAAGGCCGCCGGGTTTTTCGCCGGCCTGCCCGCCAGCGCCTCGCAGGCCAGCGCGATGGTCGGATATCCATTAGAAAACACGCTCTCCAACCACGGCCACGTCAACCGCGGGATCTGCAAAACCGACGAGGCCGGCTGCCTCACCAACGTCGAGGAATACCTTAACATCGAGCGCGAAAGCGACGGGCTGGTGCGCGGCAACGCCCTCGACGGCAAGCGCCATGTGGTGCCGGCCGGGTCACTCGTTTCGATGAATTTCTGGGCCTTCGGCCCGGCGTTTTTCGTCCAACTTGAGGAGGCGTTCAGCCGATTTCTGCTAGAATCGGGCGACCAGATGAAATCCGAGTGCTACATCCCGACGGTGGTGGATCACCTGATCCACGGCGGCCATGCCCAGTGCCGGGTCCTGCAAACCACCAGCCCGTGGTTTGGAGTGACCTATCCGGACGACAAACCGCATGTGGTGCAAGCCATCCGCAAGCTCATCACTGCGGGTGAATACCCGGAGCAGCTGTCCTGAGCCGACTGCTAGAATTTCACCTCAAACAACCAAGTGCCCACCTCCGCCGCGGCCCACGATCTCCGTTCCATCGCCGCGCTGTTCGAAATCCCGGCCGATTTCGTCTGCGCCGACACCTATGGCTCCGGCCACATCAATGACACGTATTGCGCGTGGTTCGACCAGGCCGGCCAGCGCATCCGCTACATCATCCAGCGGATCAACCACAACGTCTTCAAACAGCCGCTCCAATTGATGGAGAACGTCGAGCGCGTCACCCAGCACGCGCTGGCAACGCTGCACGCGCAGGGCAATCCGGAAGCCTATCGCCGCACGCTGACCTGCATGCCGGCGCTCACCGGCAAGCCCTACGCCACCGATCCGGCGGGCAACGTGTGGCGCGTCTATCCCTTCATCGAGCGCGCCCGCGGCTACGACGAAGTCGAAACCAACGAGCAGGCCTATCAGGCAGCCCGCGCGTTCGGCGCGTTCCAGACCCTCGCGGCCACCCTCGGCGGCGAGCGCCTGCACGAAACGATCCCCGACTTCCACCACACGCCCAAGCGCCTTGCCGCGCTGGAAGCCGCCATCGCCGCCAACACCGCCGACCGCCTCGGCGAGGTGGCGGTGGAAGTCGCCTTTGCCCGCGCCCGCGCCGCCGATTGCGCGCGCATCACTGACCTGCTTGACGCCGGCACCATCCCGGAGCGCGTCACCCACAACGACACCAAGCTCAACAACGTCCTGCTCGACGATGTCACCGCCGAGGGCGTCTGCGTGATCGACCTGGACACCACCATGCCCGGCTGCGCGCTCTATGACTTCGGCGACATGGTCCGCACCGCCGCGCCGACCACCCGCGAGGATGACCCGGATCCCGCGCACATCGGCATCCGCCTCGACCGCTTTGAGGCGCTGGTCAAAGGCTACCTCTCCACCGCCACCTTCCTCAACGAGGCCGAGCGCGGCCACCTTGCATTCTCAGGCAAGCTTCTCACCCTCGAGTGCGGGATCCGCTTCCTCACCGACTATCTGAACGGCGACGTCTATTTCAAGATCCACCGGGCGCACCACAACCTCGACCGCTGCCGTAACCAGTTCGCCTTCGTCCAGGCGATCGAGGACAACATGGCCGCCATGGAAGAGATCGTGAACCGGCACGGGTAAGCGCCAGGCTCATAGGTCCTATAGGACTTATAGGACCTAAGGAAGGCACCTCCGCCGCATTTCACTATCACCTCAATCACATGAAAATCCTCATCACCGGCGGAGCCGGCTTCATCGGCTCCCACATCGTCGAACACTATCAGGGCATCGCGGAGGAAATCCGGGTCCTCGACAATCTGCGCACCGGCTATCTGCGCAACCTCGACGGCTTGCAGCACACGTTCATCGAAGGCTCCGTCACCGATCGCGAGCTGGTCCGGCAAGCGGTGCGGGACATCGACTACATCTTCCACCTGGCGGCGATGGTCAGCGTGCCGGAGTCGATGGCCAAGCCGGCCGAATGCGTCGCCATCAACGTGCTTGGCCTGCTCAACGTGCTCGAGGAAGCCGCCACGGCCAAGGTCGGCAAACTCGTGTTCGCGTCATCGGCGGCAATCTATGGCGACAACCCGACGGTTCCCAAGTTAGAGACGATGCTTCCCGAGCCGAAGAGTCCGTATGCCATCACCAAGCTGGATGGCGAATACTATCTGAACATGTTCCGCCAGGAAGGCCTGCTGGAGACCGCGGCGCTGCGCTTTTTCAATGTGTTCGGCCCGCGCCAGGATCCGAAAGGCGCCTACGCCGCCGCCGTGCCGATTTTCATCGAGAAGGCCGTCCGCGGCGAGGACATCACCGTGTTCGGCGACGGCGAGCAGACCCGCGATTTCATCTATGTGAAGGACATCGTCGGGGCGCTCACGTTCGCAGCGGAAACTCCCGGTGTCAGCGGGGTGTTCAATGCCGGCTATGGCGGGCAAATCACCATCAACCACCTGGCTGGCCAAGTGGTTGCGAATGCCGGATCGCGCTCGCAAATCCTGCACGCCCCGGAGCGCACCGGCGATGTGAAGCACTCGCGCGCCAGCGCCGAGCGACTGCTTGCAGCCGGGTGGCAGCCGCGCCACACGCTCGCCGACGGGCTGGCGGCCACGTTCGGGTATTTCAGGGGCCCCGGTGGTGGAGGTCACGCCACCACCCCGCTCTGAGAATCGCAATTTGTACCAGCGCCACCACGCCATCGGCCACGCCGACCACGGCCCAGACCATCGGCAGCGACTCACTGAGGATCGATGCGGTGAGGAAAACGGCCACCAGCGCCCGCACGCCCGCGGTGAAGATCCACACGGTTTCCCCGCGCGCCCGGCGAGGCAGCAGCGCCAGGCCATAGCTGAGGCCCACCGCCAGCACGAAAACCCCGATCCAACTCACAAACACCAGCGCGTCGGGCGAGACCGGCGGCACCTGCAGCAACTCCAGCAGCGAAGCCGGAAACAGGACCAGCCACAAGCCGGTCAGGGAGTCCATCGCGCCCACCGCAAGACTCCAGCCTTTGAGGAAATGTTCGCGTGTCATATCATTTGCCTGCTAGAACGGCAAGGCTGCCAGATAGTCGGAGCGAGCACAAGCCCGCTTTGCCGGCCGCTCAGGGACTCACCGCGAGGCGCTCGGGCACGATCTCGCGCTCGAAGACAAAGCCGTTTTCCTTGTAGGTTTTGAGCCGGAAATGGGTGGCGGTGGACAGCACACCTTCCAGCGAACTGAGTTTTTCGGACACAAAGCGCGCGACCTCGCGCAAGTCGCCGCCCTCGACGACCACCATCAGATCGTAGCCACCGCTTGCCAGATAGCACGAAACCACCTGCTCGAAACGCGCGATGCGCATCGCCAACCGGTCAAAGCCGCCACCGCGCTCGGGCGTCACGCGCACTTCGATGAACGCGGACACCGAGGTGTCGCCGGCGGCCTCGGAATCGATCACGGCATGGTAGCCGCAAATGATGCCGGTTTGCTCCCAGGCGGCGATGCGGCGCGTCACGGAGTCCTTGTCCATGGACAACAAGTCGGCGAGTTCCTGATGGGAGAACCGGGCTTTGCGCCGCAACAGTTCGAGAAGTGGATCGGTGGGCATGGCGGAAGGTTGGAGGATTTCCAGATTTCTGACAACTGCTAACCGCGTGGCAATGCCGCCCTCACTGCGGAGTCGGCAAGCTGAGCATCTCGCGTTTGCGGTCCTGAACGGGAGCCCCCGCCGCGAGCCACGGATCGTAGACCGCCCAGGCTTGGTGAATGAGTTCGCGGGCCCGGTTGAAACGGTCGGGGTTGTTCAAGACCACCACCATCAGGCGGCGCGGCGTGGCACCCTTGGTGCCATCCGGTTTGAGGCGCACCAGCGGGTCACGTTCCATGCACACCGCGACACAGGGGCCGGCGACGTCGGAGGTGGCGGTTTTGACGCCGAGGATCCCCGGTTCCCCGATCAACTCGTTGGAGTTGCGGAGGTGATAGCTGCGTCTGCCGCCTGCCCCGGTCAAGCCGATCTGGCGCTCCGGTTGGCGGACGATGTAGTTGAATGCGTTGCGACGCATGGCATAGATCGACAGCCGGGCGACGTCGGCCGCGGTGGAATAGGCTTTCGCGCCACTGCGTTCGATGCCGTGGGGGTTGCCGAAGCGGGTCTGCGTCATTCCCAACGCCTGGGCGAGCCGGTTCATTTCCGCGACAAATTCCACCACCGGTTCGCCGGTTTTACCGCGTCGCGCAAGGAGTTCGCGGCCGACATGATCGGCGATGGCGAGGGCCGCCAGGTTGTCCGATCCTAACAGCACGGAATAGAGCGCGTCGCGCATCGTGATCCGGTCGCCGGGCTGGAGGTTCATCGGGTTGGGACCGCCAACCAAGGCCACCGTCTGGGGCACGGTGATCTGCAGCGTGCCGAGGTCCGCGCCGGTCGCGGTGGCCCAGTCCACAGCCACGGTGCCGGTGGCGATCTTGGTCAGGCTGGCGATCGAGCGCCGGACAGTGGCGTTGGAGGCGATGAGGACTTTGCCGGAATAGGCCTCGACCACCATGATGCTTTCCTGCGCGCGGACCGCTGCGGGTAAAACCGCCAGAATGGCGCCAACCAGCGCCGGGATAAGGGGAAAGGAAAAAGACTTCATTCTATCAGACAGTGGCTTCCTGTTGGGGTTCGGTGCGGGTTGAGACAAAAGTGAGTTCCTCGGCGTCGGGTTTCTTGACGACGTGGACGGCATCGCCGGGTTTGACATCGCCGCGCAGCAGGGCTTCGGCGAGCGAGTCCTCGAGATAGCGTTCGACGGCGCGGCGCATCGGGCGGGCACCGTAGGCGGGGTCGAAGCCTTTGGCGGAGAGGAAGTCGCGGGCCTCGGCGGTGAGCGTGAGGGTGACTTCCTTTTCCTTGAGGCGCTTGGTGAGTTTGGCGACCTCGAGATCGACGATCGAGTTGAGGTCGGCTTTTTCAAGCATGTGGAACACCACCAGGTCGTCGAGGCGGTTGATGAACTCGGGTTTGAAGTAGCGCTTGGATTCCTCGAGGATTTTCTCCTTCATCCCCTCGTGATCGGCCTGGTCCTCGGCCATCGCGCCGAAACCCAGCGAGGTTTGGCGCTTGATGGTGGACGCCCCGATATTGGAGGTCATGATGATGATCGTGTTGCGGAAGTCGATCTTGCGGCCCAACGAGTCGGTGATCGTGCCTTCCTCGAGGATTTGAAGCAGAAGGTTCATGACATCCGGATGGGCTTTCTCGACTTCGTCGAAGAGCACCACGGCATACGGCCGCCGGCGGACCGCTTCCGAGAGCTGGCCGCCCTCTTCGTAGCCGACGTAGCCCGGCGGCGAGCCGATGAGCCGACTGGCGGTGAATTTCTCCATGTACTCGGACATGTCGATCTGGATGAGCGCGTCGGCATCGCCGAACATGAACTCCGCCAGATTGCGGGCGAGGTAGGTTTTTCCGACGCCGGTGGGGCCAAGGAACAGGAACGAGCCGATCGGGCGGCGCGGATCCTTGAGGTCGGCGCGCGAGCGGCGCAGCGCCTTGGAAATCGCGATGACCGCCTCGTTCTGGCCGATGACCCGGGTTTTGAGCTCGTCCTCCATTTTGAGGAGTTTCTCGGTTTCCTTCTCCTCCATGCGGCTGAGAGGAACGCCGGTCCACTTGGAAACCACCGCCATGATGTCGTCATCGGTGACGGTCACAATGGTCTCCTCGGAGGCGGCCCGCCAGTTCTTGAGCGTGTCCTCGAGGGTTTTCTTGGCGTGTTTCTCGTCGTCGCGCAGGGCGGCGGCGGTCTCGAAATTCTGTTCGGCGATGGCGGTGAGTTTGGAGCGGTTGATGCGCTCGATCTCGGCTTCGAGTTGCTTGATGGCGGGCGGGCGGGTGAGCGTGCCGATGCGGGCGCGGGCCCCGGCTTCGTCGAGCACGTCGATCGCCTTGTCCGGCAGGAACCTGGCGGTCAGATAGCGGGAGGTGAGCTTGACCGCGGCCTCGATGGCTTCGGGGGTGAACTTGGCCTTGTGGTGGCTTTCGTATTTCTGCTGCAAGCCTTGAAGGATCTTGATCGCGTCGTCCACCGACGGTTCGTCGACTTTCACCTGCTGGAAGCGGCGCTCAAGGGCGGAGTCCTTTTCGATGTATTTGCGGTATTCGTTGAGAGTGGTGGCACCAACGCACTGCATCTCGGCGCGGCTGAGCGCGGGTTTGATGATATTGGAGGCGTCCATCGCCCCTTCGGCGGATCCGGCACCGACGATGGTGTGGAGTTCATCAATGAAAAGGATGACGTTCTTGACCTTGCGGATTTCGTCCATCACGGCCTTGATGCGTTCCTCGAACTGGCCGCGGTATTTCGTGCCGGCCACCATCAGCGCCAGGTCGAGCGTGATCACCTTGCGGTCGCGGAGGATTTCCGGCACGTTGCCATTGGCGATCTCCTGGGCCAAGCCCTCGACGATGGCCGTTTTGCCAACCCCGGCTTCGCCAATGAGAACGGGATTGTTTTTGGTGCGGCGGCAGAGGATCTGGATGACGCGTTCGATTTCCGACTCGCGCCCGATCACGGGATCCAGCGCGCCCTCCCTGGCCATTTTGGTCAGATCGCGCCCGAACGCTTTGAGTGCCGGGGTTTTGGATTTGGCTTCAGGTTCCGGCCCACCTTGGTGGGTCTGGGGCTCTTCTTCGAAAGGTCCGTCGCCGTCCTCATCCTCATCGTCGTCATCCTGGTCATCGGGCGAGAAATTCGGGTCGATTTCGGCCAGAATTTCGTTGCGGGTCCGCTGGATGTCCACTTCGAGGCGCTTGAGCACCCGCGCGGCGACCCCCTCGCCTTCGCGCAGCAGGCCGAGCAGGAGGTGCTCGGTGCCGACGTAGGAATGATTGAGCGCCTTGGCTTCTTTGTTGGCCAAGGCGAGCACCTTTTTGACCCGTGGGGTGTAGGGGATATTGCCCGCGGATTTCTGCGGCGGGCCGGAGCCGACCTCCTTCTCCACTTCCATGCGCACGGTTTCGAGTTCGAGGCCCATGCGTTCGAGCACATTGACCGCGACCCCCTGGCCGAGCTTGATGAGGCCCAGCAGCAGATGCTCGGTGCCGACATAGGAATGGTTGAAGCGGTCCGCTTCCTTGCGGGCCAGGGCTAACACCTGTTGGGCGCGTGGGGTGAAGTTGTTCATGAGTCTCCGGGGTGATTGGGATCGGAATTCGGTTTGGAATCGTTGTCTGAAGGACGATTACCAGGGGATTCGAGAGAAAGCAAACGGGAGCGGACGATTTCCGCGCGCAGCGCATCCCGCTCATCCGGCGAGAGCTTACGTCCGGAATGAAGCTGCAGGTGCGCAGGCTGAATATCCATCAACAGAGTATCGCACAAAATAACGGTTTGTGCCGGAAAAAAACCCAGCGTGGCACCGAGGCGCAGCAGCGACAAGTGGTTGAGCGCCTCCTTGGAGTCGATGATGTGCGCATGGCGCAGCACCCCGTAGGCGCGGCCGATTTTATCGGACACCATCTCCGGATCGTCATCGAGGAGTTTTTCGCGGGCGTTCTGCTCGTGAGTGGCGACTTGGGCGATCACCCGTTCCAGCCGCCGGATAATGGTTTCCTCGCTCTCGCCAAGGGTCGACTGGTTGGAAATCTGGTAAAGATTGCCGAGCGACTCGGTGCCTTCGCCGTAGAGCCCGCGAACGGCCAGGCCGATCTTGTTGACCGACTGGAGAACCTGGCCGATTTGATCGCTGAGCACCAATCCCGGCAGATGCAACATCGCCGAGGCGCGCAGGCCGGTGCCCAGATTGGTCGGACAAGTAGTGAGATAGCCCAGCGTGGGATCAAAGGCGAATTCGAGCGACTCCTCCAACGCCGTATCGAGCTCCGAGAGCGCGCTGAAGGCGGCGGCCAACTGAAGCCCCGGGCGGATGGCCTGCATCCGCAGGTGATCCTCCTCGTTGAGCATCAGGCTGAGGGTCTGGCGGCGCTCGATCACGGCGGCGGAACCGACGCCGCGCGCGGCATGCTCGCGGGAAATGAGGTGGCGCTCGACGAGCACCTGTTTTTGCACCGAGCTGAGATCGCCAAGTTCCTGGGAGAACGCGCCCTTCATGGCGGGCAGCGCTTCGACAGCGGGGCGCATCAATTCAAGGGCCGCGGCGCGTTGTTCACGCTTGGCCCAACCGGGAAACGGATGCCGCCGGAGATTGCGCGCCAGGCGGATCCGCGAGGTCAACACGGCACCGTGCTCCCCCTGCCCGCCGGTCATCCAATCGGCGGGGTGTTTGACTAGGGTGGAAAAGCGCATCATGGGGAAGATTCAAGACTAGGGGACGCTGGCGGCAAGACGCAAGAGTGGAAAAAGAATATCCAAGGTGTTAGGTCGACTGGCCGTCGCCGAGGTTGCGGATTTCATCGCGGATGCCGGCGGCTTCCTCGTAGCTTTCGGAGGTGATGGCCTGATCGAGGCGCGAGCGGAGTTCCTCGATGCGTTGGTGGCGGATGTGCAGGGCCATCAGGCCGGCAGGCACCTTGCCGACATGGCTGGTGCCCTGGTGCATGCCGCGGATGATTTGACCCACCTCGTCGCTGAACGTGGCATAACAATCACTGCAGCCGAAGCGGCGCACCCGGCGCAGATCGTCTAACGTAAACCCGCAGGTCGGGCACTTGCGACCGCCGCCCGCCGTCGCCGTGGCCGGCGACGGCTTGCCGCCCGCGCCGGGGCCGGGGCCGGCCGGCGCCCCGCCTAACAAAAGATCGGCGAGTGAAAACCCGGTGGGATCGGTCACGCCGCGCGCCTTGGCACAGGGGTCGCACAAGCAGACTTTCTTCATCTGTCCTTCGACGAGCTGGGTCAGGAAGACGGTGGCCTTTTGATCGCAAAAATCACATTTCATGCTTGGGAGCCCGGGGGGCGGATGGTGCTTGGAGCGGTGAAGGAGTGAGTCGTCAAGGTGACGGTTGGGGTCGAAAGTCAGTGGATCGGGGTGCCGGTGCTCATCGCGAGTTGATGGAAGGCGGCGAGGAGCTGTTGGGTGGACGGGCCGGGCTTGCCGGTGCCGATCACGCGGCGGTCGAGCGCCACCACGGGAATGACCTCGGCGGCGGTGCCGGTGAGGAAGCATTCGTCGGCCGTGAAGATGTCATAGCGGGTGAGCGAGCGTTCCACAAACGGAATGCCGAGCTGGCCGGCCAGTTCCAGGATCACGGAACGGGTGACGCCGTCGAGCGCGCCGTCGCTGATGAGCGGGGTATGGAGCGTGCCGTCTTTCATCAGGAACAGGTTGTCACCGGTGCATTCGGCCACGTAGCCCTGTTCATTGAGCATGACTGCTTCGAGGGCGTTGGCCTGGATCGCCTCGACCTTGGCCATGATGTTGTTCAGATAGTTGAGCGATTTGACCTGCGGCATCAAGGCCGCGGGCGAGGGCCGGCGGGTGGCGCAGGTGATGATCGAGAGGCCGTTTTGGTAGTGCTCTTCGGGATAAAGCTGGATGGTCGAGGCGATGATGAACATCGTGGGCTTCGGGCACAGATACGGGTTGAGCCCGAGTTCGCCGGGGCCGCGGGTGGCAACCAGACGGATGTAACCGTCGCTGAGGCCGTTGGCGGCGCAGGTCTCGCAGGTGAAGCGGCAGACCTCCTCCTGAGTCCACGGCAGATCGAGGATGATCGCGCGGGCAGAGGCGAACAGCCTGCGGATGTGTTCCTCCAGGCGAAAGACCCGACCATTGTAAAACCGAATGCCTTCAAAAACCCCGTCACCGTAGAGAAGGCCGTGATCAAAGACCGATACCTTCGCTGCCGATTCATCCACCAAATTACCGTCTAGCCAGATTTTCATATGTGCGTCCCCGGCAAAGGTAGGTGGATGATCGGCTGTGGCAAGCGGAAGATGGCGGCAATCTCACCTCACGTCATGTTGAGGAAAAAAATCGTCGCTACTTGCCAGATGGCCCTCATCGCGGCTATGGATTGGAAACCTCCGCCCGTTGGCAAATGGCAATTCCCGAATCCATCACCTGCAAAGCCCGTCTCCGCACCACGATGCGGGCGCTGGTCCGCACTCGTCAGCTGGATTCCGGCCCGGTCTGCGCCGCCCTGGACCGCTGGCTGGCCGACCACCCAGGCTTACGCTCGATCGCCGCGTTTGTCGCGCTGCCGGGCGAGGTCGATCTCGCGCCATGGATCGCGCGCCACCCGCTGCGGTGCTGGATCTATCCGCGCGTGGCCGGCGACACCCTGGCGCTGCACGCCGTGACCGACCCGGCGGCGGACCTGATCCCAGGCGCGTTCGGCATCCGAGAACCCTCCCCCGCCCTGGCGGCAGTCGCCGTCGACCGCATCGACGCCTTCCTGTGCCCGGGCCTCGCGTTTGACGCGCAGGGCGGGCGCCTCGGGCGCGGGCGCGGGTATTACGACCGGCTGCTGGCCGGTGCCCGCCCCGGCGCGGTGAAAATCGGCGTGTGCTTCGCCTATCAGATGGTCCCGGATACTTTCGGGGAACCCCACGACGTGCGCATGCAGCAGGTGATTTGCGCCTGAGCAAAAGACGGAGGACAGTCGCAACGCTCTCTTTCTGGTCTCTGGTCTCTGGTCTCTGGTCTCTGGTCTCTGGTCTCTGGTCTCTGG
>JBAXBG010000009.1:0-37629 GCA_037142115.1 Verrucomicrobiota bacterium
GTTCACCCTCGGGTCGGTCCTCGCCAACGCCAGCGGCTCGATCACCAACAGCGTGGTCAAGACCGGCGCGGGCACCACCGTCCTAACGGGTGCTAACACCTACAGCGGTGCCACCACGGTCACCGGCGGCACGCTGGCGCTGACCGGAAGCGCCTCGATTGCCAACACCACTGGAATCAATGTCCAAAGCGGGGCCACCTTCGACGTGACCGCCTTGAGCGGCGGCTTTGCGTTGGGTGCCACCCAAACCCTGCAGGGGGCCGGCACGCTCAACGCAACCGGCAGGAACATCGCCGTGGCCGGCGCCATCACCCCGGGCAACGGGATTGGCCAGATGTCGGTCTCCACCAACATGCTCCAGTTCGGCAGCACCAGCGCCCTTGATATCGAAATGACGCCGGGGCTCCCTCCGACCGCCGGTAGCAATTACGGCCAACTCGCACTCACCGGCGGAATCAGCATCACCTCCCTCGCGGCGATGAACCTGACTGCACTGGGATCGGGGAAATGGCACCTGGGCGATATCTATTACCTGATCAACAATGACGGCACCGACGCGATCTCCGGCGCGTTCAACGGCTACGCCGAGGGCGCGTCGTTCACCTTCGCTTCCCAGTTGTTCAAGGTCACCTATCAGGCGGATTCCGCCACCACGTCATTCATCGGCGGCAACGACATGGCGGTTCAAGTCATCCCCGAAACCTCCGCCGCCCTGCTCGGCGGCCTGGGAATGCTCACCCTGCTGCGCCGCAGGAGATGAAGAATTTTTGAATTTTTGAATTTGAATGGGAGATTTGCTTCACGAATGTCAATGGCACTTGTGGCTATTCCTCATCAAAAATTGAAAATTCAAAATCGGCTCGCGAGCGAGTCACCAATTTTCCTGAGTTAATGGGTTTTCTCAGGAATCCCGCGGGGCCGCCGGTGCGCAACGGCGACCCCGCAACTTTTTCACCATAATTCGCACGATCCGCACGCGCTGACACGGTAGTATTCACATGCCACCTAACAGAGTGATGATGAACAAGCTTCCGCTGATTCTAAACCCATTTTATTTTCGCCATCCAGTCCACCACCGGCTCTTTCAACGACCTTCACCGGGAAAGCAAATTCCTAGCAAATAACAAATGATCCATCGCACACCAAAGACAAAAATACTCGCCTCCATGCTGTTACTTCTGTCGCTGGGGGCGCTGCAGGCAGAGCCGCCGGAGGTGAAAGCCAAGAGCGAAACGCCCCTCGGACTCATTCCTTGGCCCGCCGAGATGCAACAGAGCCGCGGAGCGTTCACCCTCGATGAGAAAACGATGATCTCGGCACCTCCGGCGCTTTATGGCGAGGCATTGCTCCTGGCCGGACCGTTGAGAAAGGCGACCGGATTCCCCCTTCCCATCGTGGGCCCCCCGCTCTCGATGCCGGTTGTGGGCACCATCCTCTTTCGCCAAGGCAAGCTCGACGGAAACCCCGAATCCTACCGGCTTTCCGTGCAGCCCACGACGGTGACCATTGATGCGGAAAGCGCTGCCGGGCATTTCTGGGGCACCCGCACGCTTCTGCAGCTTTTCCCGCCTCAAGCCGCCACGGGCAGGCGTGCACCCATCGGCGAGAAAATCGCGTGGACCGCCCCCTGTGTGGAAATCAGCGACCGGCCGCGTTTCGCCTGGCGCTCATTTATGCTGGATGAGGCGCGGAGCTTCCACGGGTTCGCGGCAGTGAAGCGCATGATCGACGAGATGGCGGCGCTGAAGCTCAACGTGTTCCACTGGCACCTCATCGACAGCGAGTGCTGGGGCCTTGAAATCCGGCGCTACCCGAAGCTAACCACGACGGGAGTCAACTCACGGGCAAAGGAAGGCGATGTGAGGAGATCAGGGGATGCCTCCGCACCTGCGCGCCGCTTTTACACCCAAGAGGAAGCCAGGGAACTGATCGAATACGCCACACGTCGCCACGTGCGAGTAATCCCCGAGGTGGAGATGCCCGGCCATTCGGCAGCGGCGATGAAAGCCTATCCTGAGTGGAGGGCCAACGGCGAGATATTCGACACCACCAAGCCCGAGGTCGTCGAGGCGATCAAAGCCATTCTCGACGAAGTCCTCGCCCTCTTTCCCGATGCCGTCATCCACACCGGTGGCGACGAGGTCAATTACGCAGCATGGGAGAAATCCCCCTCGATCCAGGCCGCCATGGCTGCCAAGGGGCTGACCAAATCCGCCCCCTTGCAGCAGGAGTTCTCTACAACCATTGCCAAGTATCTCACCGCAAAAGGAAAGCGCATGATTTTTTGGGCGCCAGACCACTTTGAGCAGACACCCGCTGAGAACAGCGTCATCCTCCAGTACTGGAGAGGAGATCCCGCGAATATCACCAAGTCTGCGCAGCGTGGGTTCGATATCGTCAACTGCGCCAACGAAGTTACCTACCTCGACTACAATTATTCGCTACTCCCCCTCGATCAGGCCTACGCCTTCAACCCGATTCCCGCAGGACTCGACGAAAAATACCACCAGCACATCCTTGGGTTGGGCACCCAAGCTTGGGGAGAGAAGATGCCCACTATTTTCCGCTGTGACTACCAGATCTTCCCTCGCCTCGCGGCCGTGGCGGAAGTCGGATGGACCCCTCAGGAAAAGAAGAATTTCCACTCGTTCGCCAGACGCCTCAAAAGCCAGGAACGCCGATGGGACTTAGCCGGCATCCAATACGCCCGAGGTTGCGAACGCCCGCTCGTCGAGGTCAGAAACGAAGTGCTCCGCGAGCCGAAGATCGGCGCATGGACGCCAGAGCAGGTCGGGCTTACCCTAGCGCGCCACAGCGAGGATGAATCCCATTCCCAAAAAATCGACGTCACCCATGCGATGTCGGGACCGGGGCGCTATCGGGTGGCGTTCGTTCCTACCAGCGGGACCGATGTGTTGAACGTGCGAGAGGTCGAGCTTGTGGAGGATGGGAAGCCCATCGCTTCCGACTGCGCCGGATTCACTGGGGCCAGCTACGAAGCCGCAAAAAAACCAGACAAAGACTACGTCTTCGACCTGTGGGTGCGCTCGTTCAATCCCTCGGCGAATTACACACTTCGCATCAACTACAATGGTACGAGATACAAGGACCCTGCCCAGGAGATCGTGAACACCGCCGGGAATATCTTCATGAAGAATGCCGGAGATCTCCCCCCCGTCTACGCCGAATCCCCCGACCCCAACCTGCCGCCGCGTTAGGCGGTAGGCAGAAAAACGCGAACCAATTAACACTCTTATATAAACGAAAGATAATGAAAATGAACCAACAGCTTCTTGCACTCCTAGCGACATTGATGGCGGCGAACCTAAGCCCGGCCGCCGCGCCCGAGAAAGACATAATCTATAGCAACAGCTTCGAGGACTGTCCGCACTCGGGCATCCCGACTAACGTGTCCTTGAGGATCACGCCTGCAAGCGCCTTGCCTAACCGCACCCGCGACAATTTCAAGGCAGTGGAGAACCAGCCCATTGACGGCAAGAAATCGCTCCAGATCGAAGTGCCAAACGGGGGATCGGGCATGCATGTCCTCATCGGACTTTCGTCGGGAGGGGATTTCCCGCTGAATCTCATTCCGGGTAAAAATTACAGTTTTTCCGTGTACGCCAAGGCCGATCACAAGGACGCGTCAGTCACGTTGAGCCATTGCTGGAGCTTATCCAAGGCGTTCCAGGTCGGGACGGAATGGGAACGGTTGGTGTTCACGTTTACTCCCAAGGCTCCTGGAAATGCACTGATCATTTCGGTCAAACCCGGCGCGCGGGTCTGGTTGGACGCGGTTCAAATCGAAGAAGGCGACGCCACGCTTTTCTCCGCTGGTGCCAAAACCTTCGATCCTCGTTGTCGTCCCGTTGCGGCGACTGGCAGCCCGTTGATCCCGGCCGACACCCTGCGCTGCCCCGTCACGGTGGTTGCCAAAGCCCCGGTTCTCGACGGCCAGTTCGACGACGAGTGCTGGCAAGATGCGCCCAGCTATGTCATCGATAGCCCCAAAGACGGAAAGAAGGCGGCAACCGAATTCAAATTGGTGTCGGACGGCCAGTTCTTCTATCTGGCAGTGACCTGTCATGAGCCGGACATGAAGAAGATCGTGGCGAAGCAGACCGAGCCAGGCAGCCAGGTCTACACCGACGACAGCATCGAGATTTTCCTCAAATCGAACCTTCGGGGTGTGCGGTTTGATCACCACATGGTCAATTCCTTGGGAACCAAGGCCCAGGAGGTTTGCGGGGGAGCTGGTTGGGGTGCCGGCCCCTGGTGGGACGCCAAGACCCGCAAGGGCGACGGTTGCTGGAATGCGGAAATCCAGCTCTATGTCCCGTTCAACTCTGGCAGCGGCATGCCTCTGGATGCCCCCTACCTTTTTAACCTCTGTCGCAGCCGCGTTTCCGCGAATGAATACCTTCCCTGGCACGGGCTTTACAATCGCCCGGACACCTTCGCCGCGCTGACCGGCTTGATCCGCCCCGGCCCGCTGCTCCAGGAGACCGGCTTCGACTACGCCCGCGGTTGCTTGCCTGACCAGCTTGAAATCAGATATCAGGTCAGGAATATTTCGGGCAAGCCGCTGGCCGTGGAGCCCTCTCTCAGCGTCAATCTCGAGGGCAAGGCGATTCATGTTCCGGGGGAGAAGGTCACCCTTGCCGCGGACTCCTCCAAGGAGTTGGTCTTCACTCTGCCGGCCGTCAAAAAGACGGACATGCTCGGCGTCCAGTTACAGGCCAACCAGAGAAAATACCGCAGCGCAGAGGTTAATCTGGACCCCTCCGACCTGATCAAGGGGCCGCTGCTGCAATACAACGTTTACGCTCCGGAAGACAAGGTCGCGACGTTCAAGTTGGATCTATCCAGGATGGGAGGACTCCTCAAGGAGGGCTCATTGGCATTGTCGGTCAAAGATGGTTTCGGCAAGTTGCTGTGGGAGGGAGTCGTTCCCATGGCGAAATTCGTTAGGGGCGATCTCCCCTTGGCTGGGCTGGCACCGGGCAACCTGGTCTTCGAGGCCAACGCGGTGTCCATCGGCAAAACCTCCGCCATGGCCAAATTCCCGTTCCGTCTCGTCAATCCCGGCGGGGAAGTCGAACTCCTGCGCGCAGACCGGTTTCGCCGGGTGATGGTCTGCGGCTCCAAGCCTCTCAGTGGTCTCTGCGGTGCGTATATTTTCGCGCTGACCCCATCGGAAGCGATCATGGACGACTTCAAAACCAGGGGTGCCAAAATCCTCTATGTCCAGGCAACCCCCAGTGGCGCATCCACACCACTCACGACTCCCGAGCAATTGCGGTCAGTGCTGGACTCGGCGGGACGACGGGGATTCAAGTGCGTCGTCGGTCTAAGCATATCCAGAACGCCGGTCATGGAGAGTGAGCCTCTCCTGCAAATCCAGGAGCTCGTTCGGTCGCTCAAAAACCACCCCGCACTGCTGGCATACGACCTGACTGACGAGGCCATTTCAGAGCAGGTTTCCAAGATGAGTGCGATCGTGCCGTTGCTCCAACAGCTGGATCCAGGACATCCGATGACGCTTAACATCAACCATGTCCAGACAAAGATAAGGACATGGGCTCCCTACCAGAATGGCTTTACGCTGGTGGATAACTACGACACGGCCAATGCCGTCTATTATACCCTGAAAGATGCGAGGCGCTGCATTCCATGGAATGCCCTGTATTTCTGGATATGCTCCTATAATGAGGGGGTCGGAACCAGGGAGCCGTCACCGCTGGAATTTTTGGCAGGATCCTACGCAGGGATCGTCAACGGCGCCTCGATCATCGCCCCGTTCACCTACAAGCCGGCCTCGCTCGACCTCTGGGACGCCTGGAAGACTTTGGCAGACGAGATGGAGACCCTCAAGGACGCTCTGGCGACGGAGGATTTCATCGACTTCGGCGACGACGACGGCAAAGTCGGTGCCTCGCTCCGGCGGACGGGTTCAGGCACCTATGTGATCGCCGTCACCTTGTCGGACAAGCCGGAGACGGTGCATTTGGCGCTGCCGGGCCTCACAGGCAAGAATACCGTCGCCAAGGTGCTCTTCGAGCAACGCGAGGTGGCAGTGAAGGACGGCGTGATCACGGATGTCTTCGCACCCACCGCCCGGCATGTCTATCTGATTGCTCCATGAGGATGGCGCAGCCCATCCCACGTGAAACCGCCTATCCATGAAAACGAACATACTCGTATTGACCTCAAGCGTAGCCCTGTGCGCGCTCATTTCCCCATGGTCGAATGCCTCGGCCGCCGATGCGCCCGAAGCGTGGCAGCAGCGACTCGCGTCGTTGACGGTGGTCAATCCGCCCGTGCGCTCGAGCCTGCAAGAGGTGATTTCGATGTGTGGCAAGTGGGAGTTCTCGACCGACCCGACGGCCGTGGGGCGCGACGCCGGTTGGATGCGCCCCGGTGCGGTCTGGCCCGGGCAGCGGAAATTAGAGGTTCCGGGATGTTGGGAAGCGCAGGGCGTCGGCGAGCCGGGAACCAGCCACATCTGGAGCATCGCGTATGATGCCAACCCCTATCCGTTGCGCCACATCTATATGGGCGCGGCCTGGTATCGGCGCAGCGTCGCGGTGCCTGCGGCATGGCAGGGAAAGCGCATCTGGCTGAAAATCGGCGGCGTGCGCGCGCAGGGCTGGTTCTGGGTCAACGGCCAGCCCGTGGCGCAGGTGGAAAACTACTGCGCGGTCAACAAGTATGACATCACCGATCTGGTCACGCCGGGCAAGGATGTGGCCGTCGTGGCCATGGTGCGCAACGACCTGCCCAGCCGCATGGGTCAGGTCAGCTCACTGCACCGGTGGGGTGGCATCTATCGGGACGTGGAACTCGAGGCCACCCCGGCCACCTGGGTCGATAACTGTTGGGTCGAGAGCGCGTTCGACCGGAAGGCTGCGATTGTCCATGTGGCGGTGCACACCGCCAACCAGAAGTTGCCGGAGGCTCTCGTGGCCGAGATTCAAATCCGCACGCTCGCCGGCCAACCCGCCGGCCAGGCGAAGCGCGAAATCAGCGGCGGACAGGACGCGGCGGAAGTGGCGTGCGAAGTCCCGCTGTCAGACTTCCGACCGTGGACGCCGGAGGCTCCCAACCTCTATGTCGCCGAGGTGACACTCCGCACGGCCAAGCAACCGGTGCACGGTTGGTCGGAGCGCTTTGGCGTTCGCAAACTCGAGGTCCGCGGCGAGCGCTTCTTCCTCAACAACCAGCCGTTTCTGGTCCGCGGTTATGGCGACGACTCTATCTATCCGCTCACGCTGTGCTCGCCCGCGTCGCGCGAGGAGCACCTCAAGCACCTCTCTATCGCCCGGCGCTCGGGCTTCAACTACGTGCGCCACCACACGCACACGGAGCTCCCCGAGTTCTACGCCGCCGCCGACGAGGCGGGCATCCTGGTCCAGCCCGAGCTGCCGTACTACGGCCATGATGTCACCGAAGAATTTCCCTTCGACCCGAAGCGCGACCTGTCCGAGTTGATCACCCACTGCCGGCGCTATGTGTCGCTGGCCACCTACTGCATGGGCAACGAGGGCAGCCTCGGCACGCCGCTGAACAACGAGTTATATCAAATGGCCAAACAGTCCGACCCGGCACGGCTGGTTCTCCATCAGGACGGCGGCAAGGGCAACGCCAAGGACAACTCCGACTTCCGCCCTGGCCCGACCAGCCCGTGGACTCCGGGCAGCGTCGCCTGCGACGCGCCGTTTGTCGCCCACGAATACCTCAACCTCGGGTTGAAAAGCGACCCGCGCCTCGACCCGCGCTTCAGCGGCCCCTATGCGCCCGCCAACGACCTGGCAACCTACGAGGCGTCCCTGCAGCGCGTGGGGCTGAGCCGCGCGTGGGGCGACGCCTGCATGGACGCCGGCCACGCGCTGCAGCGATACTATCAGAAACAGGGCGTCGAAGCGGCCCGGCTCGATCCGGCGTGTGATGGCTATTGCTTCTGGACGCTGGTCGATGTCCTGTGCAAACAACGCAGTGCGCAGAAAATGTATGCGGGCCAGGGACTCTACAACGCGTTCTGGGAACCCAAATCCGGCGGCGCCACCCCGGAGGATTTCCATCATTTCAATGCTCCCACGGCGCTTCTGCTGCGTTCGGAGAGAAAAACCGCCGTCGCCGGGGAAACCCTCGAGCTGCCTCTGTGGATATCACATTTCGGCGGGGACGCGTTCCATGACGCGACGCTCGACTGGAGTCTGAACGCGGAGGGCAAGGCGCTCGCCTCCGGCAGCCTCACTCACCTCGACGTGGCCGCAGGCGAGGTCCGCGAACTGGGCACCGCCAGAATCACCGTGCCCGGGTTGGCCAGCCCGGTGCATGCCGTGCTGGAAGCGCAGCTGCGCGGCAGCCAGTCTAACAATCACTGGGACGTCTGGCTGTTTCCCAAACGCACCCCCGGGGACGGCACGGGCCTGGCCGCGTCCGATGCCCTCTATCCAGTTCTCTCCACCCGCTATCCCGGCATCGCCCGCGCCGGCACCCCGCAAGGCGATGCCGCGGCAGTCATTGTCACATCGGCCGCCGACCCGGCCGCCATCTCGCTCGGGCGCACTGTGGTCCTGCTGGAACCCACCCTCCCCGCGCCAAACGTGAAATTGGAGTGGTGGTGGATTGGCGACCAGGCGGGCACCGCCATGGCCAAACATCCGGTGTTCGGCGATTTCCCGCATTCCGGCACCCTCTCGCCGCTGTGGTTCGGCATCGTTAAACATGCCGAAGTGCTCCAGCCCGATGATGTCTACTGCAAGGCCGAACCGCTCATGGTCGGTGAGGGGATCCTCGGCTATTCGCACTACCTTTCGCAGGCGCGCATCGGCCAGGCCCGGCTGCTGCGCGCCGATGGACTCGACTTCGTTCAGACGGACGCCCCCGCCAACGCCTGGCTGCTGGATCAATTGCTCGACTACGCCCGCTCCGCGGCCTTCGCCCCGCAGACCACGCTCGATGCCGCGGCCGTCGCCGCACACTGGACGCAGCGGCAAGCACTGGCCGCCGATCTGGCGCGCCTCAACGGCTGGAGCCGCACGACCCAAGCGGCAGCCAGGCAGGGCTTAGCGGGCCAGGGCGCCATCAGCATCCTCAAGCCGCAGGCCAACCACAACGAGTTGGAGTGGGAAACCCCGCGGGTTCCGTTAGATGGCGTGCCGGAGTCGGTCACATTCCACTGGAAACACGGCACCCAGGTCGGCTGTTGGAGCGCCGCGGCCGACCACCGCCAGACCATGACGCTCTTCTTCAACGGGCAGCCCCTGCTGAAGTTCGGGCTCGACCTGCCTGACCGGCAATGGACCGCCAGCGGCGCCGGGGCGACCTTGCGCTACCGCAGCCTGGCCAGCGCCAAGCTCGAAGCCACCGGCCTGATGAGTCTCAGCGTGCCGCGCGCGCGGGTGATCCCCGGAAAACCCAATTCGATCAAACTGATCGCAGACCTCCACCCGGATAAAACCCTGTGCAATGGCGTCATTGAAACCACTTCGAACCAGTAAGAATCCCGAAGGGATTGCAGCCATTAGCCCGGGGTCGAGGCCGCAACGCGGCCGAATACCCCGGGTGGTCATGGCCTTGAATACATCCGACCTCGGCAGAGGGCGCAGCAAGCATCACATGCTGAGGAACCGCCTGGTTGCTGGCACCCCTACCGGGGTGCGAATGTTAGATGCGACACGTCCCGGGGTCTTCGTCGCTGGAGCTCCTCGACCCCGGGCTAATTGCTTGCATCCCTCCGGGATGAAAATGCGCATCGCCTGTTTCAAGCCAATCCTTACAGGCATCAGGCTAAATCATTGACTCAAAACCCGCCATGAGAAATCACATTTTACTATAAAACATCGCATTTTCACCACAAGACTCCTTACCGGCGCTCTCCTGCTCCTTTCGTTAGGATTCGCACGCGCGGAAAAACCCGCCGCGGCGGAGCCGCGAGTCGAGCGCGAGGCCATCCCCGCGCTGGTCAACCCGGCGAGCCGCTCCGGCCTGCGCGCCACCCTCGATCTGGCCGGCGAGTGGGATTTCGCCCCCGATCCGCAACTCGTGGGCGAGACCGACGGCTGGTATCGGTTAGGCAGGGCGCTGCCCTTGCCGCGCAAGCTCACGGTGCCGGGCTGCTGGGAAGCCCAGGGCGTCGGCGAGCCGGGGATGAGCCATCCGGGCGGCAACCAGCTCGCCTACGAGCCGGTGAACATCAAGCTGCGCTCCGCCTACCCCGGCGGGGCCTGGTATCAGAAGCGCGTCACCATACCGGCGGATTGGCAGGGCAAGCAGGTCTGGCTCAAGCTCGGAGGCATCAACTGCCAGGGCTGGGTGTGGGTGAACGGAACCTATATCACCCATAACTGGGCGTACTGCTGCACCTGGAGATATGACATCACCGATCTGGCGGCCGCAGGCAAGGAAATCACCCTCACCGTGCTGGCCCGCAACGACCTGCCCAGCCGCCGCGGCGAGAGCAACTGCGAGCGCGCCTACGGCGGAATCTCGCGCGGCGTGGAACTCGAAGCCACCCCGGCCGTCTCGATCGACAATGCCTTCATCGAGCCGCGCTTCGACCAAAAGCAGGCGCGCCTCCACGTCACGCCGCGCAACACCACCGGGGCCGCGCCCAAGGAGCCCTACACGGTCCAGGTCCGCATGACCACGCGCGCGGGCAGCCAGCCGGCGGGGGCGGTGGTGCTAACCGTTCCGGGCGGGGCCGCCGCCGTCACGGAATTGACCGCCGACATCGCGCTCGCCCCGTTCCTGCCATGGTAGCCGGAAACCCCGGCGCTCTATCAGGCGGAAATCGTCCTGCAAAAGTCCGGCGCGCCGGTCAACGGCTGGAGCGAGCGCTTCGGTGTCAAAAAATACGAGGTTCGCGGCGGCGACCTGTATCTCAACAACCGCCGGTTTTTCGTCCGGGGCTGCAGCGAGAGCCATATCTATCCGACGAGCATCTGCTCGCCGGCGTGCCGCGAGGAACATGTCCGGCACCTGCGAATCATCAAGGACTACGGCTTCAACTACGTGCGCATGCACACCCACTGCGAGAACCCCGAGTATTTCGAGGCCGCCGACGAGGTGGGCATCATGATCCAGCCGGAGCTGCCGTACTACGGCGCCGGCAAGGATGCCGCCGACCAGCCCAAGCCCGAACTCAACCACATGTCGCGCGGGCCGCACAACCCCAAGCAGGACCTCAAGGAACTGGTCGCCCACTACCGGCGCTACACCTCGCTGGCGATCTACTGCGGCGGCAACGAGTCCTGGATCCAGGTGCCGCTGGACCGGCAGCTCTATCAGTTGGCGAAAGCGTTGGACCCCACCCGGCCGTGGCTGTGCCTGGACGGCGGCGGCAACGTCACGCGCGACAACTCCGAGCTGGCCACTTCGGCTACGGTGCCGAGGTGGCACCCCTCACCGAGAACCTGTGGCCGCACGTGCGCCACGAATTCGCCAGCCTGGGCATCTACGAGGACCCGCGGGTCGAGTCGAAATTCACCACCGGCTACGCGCCTAACCAATCGCTGGCGGCCGTCAAGGAGTTCGTCGGCGGGCCGGTCGGCCTCGATTGGAGCTGGGCGGAAAATTGCTACGACGCGGGCGGGGTGATCCAGTCCATCTGGCACAAGCTCATGATCGAGACCACGCGCATCGACCCGTATCTCGACGGTTTCAGCTTCTGGCTGATGCTCGACATGGCGCCCAGCGGCCCGTGCGGGATCCTCGACGCGTTCTGGGGGCCCAAGCACAGCACGCCGCAAATCTTCCAACAGTTCAACGCGGCCACCGTGGTCTGCGCACGGACGGTTGGAACCCAAACGCCGGAGGTGTTAGGATTCAATCCGGCAACCCTGATCCACACCGCGGGCGAGACGCTGGAGGTGGACTGGGTGGTGTCGCACTTCCAGGCCAAGGCCCTGCAGGACGCCACCCTCACCTGGCAACTCACCGCCGGAACCGAAACGCTGGCCAGCGGCCAGATCGACCACGTCAACGTGGCGCCAGGCGCGGTGCCCGTCGTCGGCCGCAGCCGGATCACCTTCCCCGCCGTGCCGCGCGCGCTCAAAGCCACCCTCAGCGCCGGGTTGGCGGCGGCCGGCTCCGGCAATTCCTGGGAGCTGTGGATTTACCCGCCTTTCCACCCGCAGCCCGCGGCCGGCACCGGCCTCGCCGCCGCGCCGGGTGCCTTCGATCTGTTAGCCGCGCGTTACCCGGGGATCGCCCGACTGGGAACCCCGCCGGCCGCCTCCGCCACCCTGGTGGTGGCCGCCAACTTGCTCGAGCCGGGCGTGGCCGAAGCCCTGCGCCAGGGCAAGAGCGTCATCAGCCTGTCCCTACCGGGCGGCGACACGCTCAAGCCCGGCACGAGGCTGGGGGTGTGGGCGCCCGACGGTGTCAGCAACCAGGCGGGCACGGCCATTGCCGATCATCCGGCGTTTGGCGACTTCCCGCATGGCCGCTATCTCGATCAGGGATGGTTCCGCCTGATCGACACCGCCGCGAAACTCGATGCCGGCCACCCGTTCCGCAAGGTCGAGCCGCTGATGGTGGGCATCGGCCGCAAGGGTGCCTACAAATATGGCATGTCGAACTTCCCGCTGGGCTTCAACCTCTATGCCTTCCAAGCCCGGGTCGGCCCGGCCAAATTGTTAGCTACCGGCCTGAATCTCATGTCGGCATACCCCGAGGCCGTGTATCTGCTCGACCAGTTCATCCGCTACGCCCAATCCACGGACTTTAAACCCAAAGGTTCCTTCGATTTGGCGGCTTTGCGTCAAAACGCCAAGAGCTCGCCGCCGCCCGATCTGCAAAAAGCAGATTGGTGATTGCGCGAAACCACGGGGAAACCGTCAGCCTCCATTGCATCAACCCCACCCATCCCATCCAGTTCGCCAGCCCGGAGCTTGCCCGGAGCATCGCGTCAATCCACGAGAAATGAGATTGAGTAACGGCTGGCGAACGGCCACATTGGGCCGGGTTGGTGCGGGCTTGTTCGAAAGGCTATCCCGTGCGGACTGAATTTCAAACCACGCCAGCCTGTTTTCACATCCTCAACCAATTGGTGGGATGCTTCTCCTCACAACCATGAATCCAGGAATCCAATTCCACGAGCAGATCCTTCAGCGCGCGGTATTGGATCCGAACTGCTGGAGCGGCGGGGCGGATTACGCGATGTTCAGGCATTCGGATTCGTTGCACACCTTCACCCAGGCATACGGCCGTCCCCATGCGCGCTATGCCTGCTGGTGCGTCGATCCTGTAGCTGCGTGCTTCGAGCTGGATGATCTCGGCAACGGGCCAGGTCGCAAGTCCCGCTACCTGCTCAAAATCGTCGCGACCTGGCAGGATTGGCGGAAATACGCGCATGCCGTGAATATCACGGTCAACGGGTTTGTGGTGCATGACGGCCCATTTTTCCTGGAAAATGTCATGGTCGGATGGCCCGCCCAATATCTTGAATTGCCGACTGACCTATTGCGCCTGGGTGAAAACAAACTCGAGATCACCAGCGGCAGTGGAGGACAGAACATCCTGCTGCTGGCGGGGGCTGAGATCCTGCGCCGTCCGGATCTGATGGATTTTACCGTCCACTCATCACCCGAGACGGTAGCCGCAGGTGACCTTTTCCGGATCCAGTTGCATTTGAACCAGGAGCCTGATGATATCCTGGTTCATGCTCCTCCGGGAAACGTGGAGTTCCTCAACAGGGAAGGCGATCTTTTTCATTTCCGGGCGGTTGGCGCAGGGGAAAACATTCATGTGGTGTTTGAAGTCGGAGCCAAACGCTGCGTGGCGGTGATCGATAGGATTGTTTGCGCGCGTCACCCTGAGCGGATACCGATTCTAATTGGAATGGATGGGGATGACATACGCCACGACTCCTCTGCTGAAATGGAACGGGTGTTGGATCATTTCATCCATTCAGGAATCGGCAACTATTTCGGATTCCGCCCCGGATTGAACCGCAACTTCTGCAGTGAGCAGCGTCCAGACCAGGAGCGCTGGCGTCGCTGGGTCCGTCTGTGCCGCGCACACGGGGTCTTTATGCACTATTCGGGCGACGGAGAATACCTGGACGGTCTTGACCTCGCGGCGGAGGCGGGAGACGGCTTCTCAGGTTATCAATTCCATGAGCCCTATCTTGTTTTTCAGGCCTATGCGGCGCAGCGGTTCATGACCGAGAAGATCAAAGCCGCCAGCAATCTCCTGGAGAAGAAAGCAGCCTATCTGGATTACCTCCGCGAACGGATGCGGCATGAGCGCAAAGGTGACAGCACTGTATTCAGCGGCGAACCGTCACTGACCTGTATTTACAGCGCCGAAGCGGGCGTGGACGGCCTGCTCTGCGAACCGGTGAGCAATGTCAGTCTGCTCTATGGCGCGGCACGCGGCACGGGGAAGATGTTCGGTGCCCATATCCCCGCCGACTGGTATTTCGGATATCCTCATGACGATACCACGTTGCGGCGACTCTCTCTGGCCGTGTCGCTGGCGTATGCGTATGGTGGCCAAGCCATCTATGTCGAAAGCTCATTATTCAAGACCAACGCTTATGACCGCAACGACTGGGAGGATCCTTTCTGTCGGGGAATGCGCCAGATTGTTCGGGATTTCTACCGTTTCACGCAGCTGGATGAGAGGGTGGGGAAACCGCTGGTGTCGCTGGCGCTTGTTTATGGGAATTTGGAATCCATGTTCTGGATGGACGACGACCGGATTCCTGAAACCGTCGATATGGAGAATTGGGATCGCCTGCATTGGGGGATGCCCGGACCCACCGCGCACCGCAGACTGTGGAATGCCTCCGAGGCCTGGTTGCCGCGTGTCCCCCTCGACGATCCGCGGAGGGAATCGTTGACACGCATGTTCACCGGTACTCCCTACGGGCCTGTGGACATTGTCAGCCCCACTTGCGCGCTGACGGCTTATCGTGCCGTGGCCTTCCTCGGCTGGAACACAATGACCGAGGAGATTTACGCCAACCTGCTGGCGTTCACGAAAGCGGGGGGGACCCTCTTCTTGTGCGGTTGCCATCTCGATACCCGCTTTGATCTAGCCACCGCGCCAACGCTCATACGGGACGGTCAGGTGGCGGAGTTGATCGGCATGAGCATTACCGGTCCTGGCGACGCGGTGCTCCCGGGCTTCCGCTCCTGTGCCCTGAATCCCACGACCGCCAGGCAACTCGATGATCACTTTTGGATGAATGCATCCGGGGCCGGGACGGTTTACTTCGGGAATTTCTTCGACTATCCGGCTGACTTTTCGTTGATTGCGCGCATTACCAACCTACTCAGGACCATCGGACGGAAGGTTGGCGAGGCCAGCACGTTTCAGGTGGAAACCTCATCGCCCTACATTCACTACAGCGTTTGGGAGCATCAGGGCCGAATGAAAGTGTATGCCGTGGACGCCGACTGGCGCACAACGGAGGGCGTGTCCCTGTTGACTGTCCGGGCCGGAAATCTGGTGCAAACCCTCACCGTGGATGCCGGCCGGATGACGGTCGCTGACATGGATTGAATCACGCTTATTCTTTGACGCTCTATGACACTGGATTTGATCGATTGCCTGATTGTTGTAATCCCATTCTTATGCATCAGTGTCGTAGCATGGCGGGCGCGACGTTACATGAAAAGTGTGGCGGACTTCATGAGCGCCGGTCGCTGCGCGAGGCGGTATCTGATTTGCACCGCTTCCGGCGAGGCGGCCCGCGGCGCGATTAGCGTGGTTGCAATCTTCGAGTATATTCACAAGGCGGGATTCACCATGACCTGGTGGAACATGCTGAGCGCACCCGTGGGTCTCATGGTCACCCTCACCGGTTTTGTCATCTACCGCTACCGCGAGACGCGGGCCATGACGCTCGCGCAGTTTTTCGAAATACGGTATAGCAAAGGTTTTCGGGTTTTTGCCGGTCTTCTGGGGTTTCTTTCGGGTCTGGTCAATTATGGGATCTTTCCCGCGGTGGGGGCGCGCTTCTTCATTAATTATTGCAATTGGCCGCAGACCTTGATTGTTTCCGGATTCGGCGTTCCCACACTGGCGATTTTGATGCTTTTGTTCCTGGGATTCGCCCTGTTCCTGAATCTAGCCGGTGGTCAACTCACCGTCATGGTGAGCAACTTTCTGTCGGGCTCGCTGTCCAGTGTGTTTTACATCATCGTGGTCTTTACACTGCTCAAACTCGTCAGTTGGTCGCAGATTTCGGAGGCCATGGCGCTGGCCCCGCCCGGGCACTCGATGCTCAATCCGTTTGAGGCAAAGGAAGCGAGTGACTTCAACCTCTGGTTTGTGCTGATCGCGCTGTTTGGAATGGTCTATGGGGCGATGTCATGGCAGGGCGGGCACGGCTACAGATCTTCGGCAGTGAATCCGCACGAGGCGAAAATGGGCGAGGTGCTCGGCAATTGGAGGGCGACGGCCAATTTGTCAATGATACTGCTCATTGGCATTTGCGGATTCACCTACATGACACATCCTGATTTCAGTGCGGCCGCATCCGACGCCCATGATCAACTCGCGGCAATCGACAGTCCACAGATTCAATCGCAGTCTCTGATTCCGGTGGCGCTGGCACACCTCCTGCCTTCAGGCATCAGGGGATTATTCGCGGCGATCATGTTCTCCGCCATGATCGCCTGCGATAGTTCTTACCTGCATTCCTGGGGGAGTATTTTCGTGCAGGATGTGATCGTGCCGCTGCGGAAAATCCCGTTGACGCCCAAAGCTCATATCCGGCTCTTGCGGTGGAGCATTGTCGGCGTAGCCGGGTTTGCCTTCTTCTTCAGTTTGCTGTTCATTCAGACGGACTACATCCTGATGTTCATGGCCCTAACGGGGGCGATTTTTGCCGGCGGATCCGGGTGTGCGATTATCGGCGGGCTCTATTGGAGGAGGGGCACGACCGCTGGGGCCTGGTCCGGCATGATCACGGGTGGGGCGTTGGCGGTGACGGGGATCGTGAGCCAGCAGGCGTGGAAAGGCAGTGTTCCGACGCTGCTGTTATTGACCCACCCATTCGCGGACCACGGAGCATTGGCTTTATATTTTCGTGGTTTTGAGAGTTTTCTGGCAGCGCACTCGCAAAAATTCCCGGTCAACGGACAAGTGGTTTTCTTTTTCACGATGCTTGCGTCGCTCATGGTTTATGTGGCGGTTTCACTGGTGACCTACAAGACAGACTTCAACTTGGAGCGCATGCTGCACCGTGGGGAATACGCCGTGACCAGACCTCCGCACGAGTTGTCACCGAATACATCAAAATGGATGGCGGCGATTGGGTTTGACCGCGCATTCACCCGAGGGGACAAAGTTATATCAAGCAGTTTGCTGGCATGGGCCATGCTCTGGTTACTTGTTTTTGTGATGTTGACTATTTGGTATTCGGTCAGCCCGTGGCCGTTGCGCGTGTGGATAGAGTACTGGTATGTGGTTGTCGTGGTGATTCCAGTGGTGCTCGTGGTCGTGACAACCGTATGGTTTACATGGGGAGGGATTCTGGACTTTATCCAACTTTTTCGGGATCTTGCCAAAGTGAAGCGCAATCCACTGGATGACGGGTCGGTGGTGAGCCATCATAATCTGGATGTTTGAAAACAGAGGTTGCCAATACCGCTGGCACCATGGGAAAATAGAGGTGGTCGGGAATGGGAGCCACATTCAATTGGTGCGGTACGGCGGGTCGCCATCAAGAAGAGGAGGCCGGCAGGTGCTCTCGCAGAAAGTCATACCACTCGTCCATGCCCTCGCCACTCCGGGCGGATAACTCAATCAACCGGGCCTGGGGTGCCATCCGGCGAATGTTTTCCACGGCGCACGCCCGGTCAAAGCCGAGCACCCCGGCCACGTCGATTTTGGTCAGCAGCACGAGGTCGGCGGATTTGAAGATGGGGGGGTATTTCAGCGGCTTGTCCTCGCCCTCGGTGACCGACAGTAGCACGACGCGCAGGGTTTCACCCAAATCAAAGTCAGCCGGGCAAACGAGGTTGCCGACGTTTTCGATGAACATCACGCGCACCCCGTCGAGCGCGAGCCCATCCAGGCCGCGCGCAACCATCTCGGCATCGAGATGGCAGGCGGTGCCGGTGGTGATTTGTGCCACCGGCACATGCGCCCGGTGCAGGCGCCGGGCGTCATTGTCGGTCTCCAGATCGCCGACGACCACCGCGCAGCGCTCGTCGAGCCCGAATTCATCGACCGTGCGGGAGAGCAGGGTGGTTTTGCCGGAGCCGGGCGAGGACACCAGATTCAGAGCCAGGATCCGCTGGCGGCTGAAGCGCGCGCGGTTGGAGGCGGCCGCGTCGTCGTTTTTCGCCAGCAACGAGGCGTGAATCTCGATCGTCCGGGGTGTGACTGGCGGTGCCTCCACCGCGGTGGCGGCAGGCGCGACCGGTTCGCGGGGGTGCAGCAACCGCGGCGCGAGCACGCTGAGGACCTTCACCCCGAAGGGCACTGAGTTGTGGCAACCGCATTCGATGCACATGGGATTAATTCATTTCAATGCGGCTGAGTTCGAGTTCGCGCCCGCGGCGGATCTCGCCGCAGAGATCGCCGCAGGTCGGGCAGGTGAAGATGAATCCGTCGGTTTCTCCGGCGAACTCCTGCTGGCAGCCGGCACAATAGATCACCACCGGCACCGCTTCAATTTCGAATGTCGCGCCCTCGGCCAGCGTGCCACGGGAAACGACATCAAAGGCAAAGCGCAGCGATTCGGGCTCCACGCCGGCCAGCGCGCCGATGCGCACCACCACCCGGGTCACCCGCCGGGCCTGGTGGTCTTGGGCGTGGCGCTGGACCAACGCGAGGGTGCCCTCCATGATGCCGAGTTCATGCATGATTCAAGTGGAAAGCACGGCGCGCGCGGCGCGTCGAGTCCGGCCCGGCGGGTGAGCAAGCCATGCGCGGGAAATGAGCGGATAGGGTTAGAGCGGGCGCGGACTATTTGGCAACATGCAATCCTGCTGAAAAGCATTTGGTGAACCTCATCCGCCCCAGTGGCCTCACGTTTATGCAAAACCTTGACGTATCAATGCCCCCCGAGACGCAGGACGGCACGACCGTTTATGAACAAATCACGTCCCGCGGCGTCCCGCGGCGCGACTTCCTCAAATTCTGCGCCTGGATGGGCGCTTGCATGGGCCTGGGTCCGGAAGGCGTCGCCCAAGTGGTGACGGCCCTCGAGACCAAAAAACGCCTGCCGGTCGTCTGGATGCACTTCCAAGAATGCACCTGCTGCAGCGAGTCGTTCCTGCGCTCCACCCACCCGATTGTCGCCGACATCCTGCTCGACAAGCTCTCGCTCGACTATTCCGAGACGTTGATGGCGGCTTCCGGCCACCAGGCCGAAGCCTGCCTGCAGGACACGATCAAGAAATTCAAAGGCGAATACGTGCTGTGCATCGAAGGCTCGGTGCCGTTGGGGGATGACGGGGTGTATTGCTGCATCGGTGGCCGCTCGGCCAAGCAGATCGTCGAGGAGGTCGCCAAAGACGCCAAGGCCATCATCGCCTGGGGCAACTGCGCCTCCGCGGGCTGTGTCCAGGCGGCCAAGCCCAACCCGACGCAAGCCACCCCGATTCACAAGGTCATCGCGGGCAAGCCAATCATCAACGTGCAGGGGTGCCCGCCGATCGCCGAGGTCATGGCCGGGGTGTTAGTGCACCTGCTCACCTTCGACCGCATTCCGCAGCTCGACGCGCTGGGCCGCCCGAAAGCGTTCTATTCGCGCCGGGTCCACGACACCTGCTATCGGCGGCCCAACTATGATGCCGGCTTGTTCGTCGAGTCGTTCGACGACGAGAACGCCCGCAAAGGGTACTGCCTCTACAAAGTGGGCTGTCGAGGTCCCAGCACCTACAACTCGTGCGGCACCATCCGTTGGAACGGCGGCGTGAGCTTCCCGATCCAGTCCGGCCACCCGTGCATCGGCTGCTCGGAAGCGAATTTCTGGGACAACGGCCCGTTCTATCAACGCCTGTCCAACCTCCCGGGCTTCGGCATCGAGGCCACCGCCGACAAGGTGGGCCTTGCGGTGTTAGGTGCCGCCACGCTGGGGGCTGCCGGCCACGCGGTCATGACCAACTTCCGCAAGCGCCACGCCATCGGCGAACAACTCGGTGAGCACGCGGAAACCGCCGAGAACGCCAGCCCGTCCCATCAACCCGAGCACGACTCCTGACCCCCTGAACCCATGAGTGAACGAATTGTAGTGGATCCAGTCACCCGCATCGAAGGCCACCTGCGCATCGAAGCCGAGGTGAAAGACGGCAAGATTGTCGATGCCTGGAGCGCGGGCACCATGGTGCGCGGCCTCGAGATCATCCTCAAGGGCCGCGACCCGCGCGACGCCTGGGCTTTTGCCGAGCGCGTCTGCGGCGTGTGCACCACGGTCCATGCGCTCGCCTCGGTGCGCTCGGTCGAGGACGCGCTGACCATCAAGATCCCGCCCAATGCCGAGCTGATCCGCAACATCATGTTCTGCACCCAATACATCCACGACCACGTGGTGCACTTCTATCATCTGCACGCGTTGGACTGGGTGGACATCGTCAGCGCTCTCAAGGCCGACCCGCTCGCCACCTCGCAACTCGCGCAAAAGGTCTCGAAATACCCCAAGAGCTCACCGGGGTATTTCGCCGACCTGCAGAAGCGCCTGACAAAATTTGTCGAGAGCGGGCAGTTGGGGATTTTTGCCAACGGCTACTGGGGTCACCCGGCCTACAAACTGCCGCCCGAGGCCAACCTCATGGCCGTGGCGCACTACCTTGAGGCGCTCGAGTGGCAGAAGGAGATCGTCAAGATCCACGCGATTTTCGGCGGCAAGAACCCGCACCCGAACTATCTGGTAGGCGGCGCGCCTTGCTCGATCAATCTGGACGAGGCCAACGCGATCAATGCGGAACGCCTGGCGTTCGTCGGCCAGGCGCTGCAGCGCGGGCTGGAGTTCGTCGAGCAGGTTTACATCCCCGACGTGCTGGCCATCGCGCCCTCCTACCTCGACTGGGCGTCCATCGGCGGCGGTTTGGAAAACTACCTGTGCTACGGCGACCTGCCGACCAACGGGTTTTCCGACATCAGCAGCTTCAAGTTCCCGCGCGGCGCCATCCTCGGACGCGATCTCAGCACGGTGCATCCGGTAGACCCCAAGGACGACACCGGGGTGCAGGAGTTCATCGACCACTCGTGGTATGAATACTCAGCCGGGGCGCCCGCAGGGCTGCACCCGTGGCAGGGGGAGACCAAACTCAAATATTCCGGGCCGAAGCCGCCCTACGAGCACCTCGACGTCGATCAGAAATACAGTTGGCTCAAGACCCCGCGCTGGAAGGGCCACGCCATGGAGGTCGGTCCGCTCGCGCGCATGCTCGTCGGTTACGCGTCCGGCCACGCCGAGATCAAGGATGCGGTGACAGAGACTCTAGCAGCACTGAACGCGCCGACTTCGGCCCTGTTCTCCACGCTCGGGCGCACCGCCGCGCGTGCCATCGAATCGCGGCTCGCCGCGCGCTGGGGCTTGGAGTTTTTCAACCAGCTCATCGCCAACATCAAGGCCGGCGACACCCGCACGTTCACCAAGGAGCGCTGGGAGCCATCGACCTGGCCGTCCGAAGCCCGCGGCGTCGGCTGCAGCGAAGCACCGCGCGGTGCGCTCGCGCACTGGCTGGTCATCAAGGATGGCAAGATCGCCAATTACCAACTGGTGGTGCCTAGCACTTGGAATGCCTCGCCGCGCGACAGCAAGGGCCAGCGCTCCGCCTACGAGGCAGCCCTTATTGGCACCCCGGTGCACGACCCGCAGCAGCCGCTGGAAATCATCCGCACCATTCACTCGTTTGACCCGTGCCTCGCCTGTGCCGTCCACCTTTACGAGGACAACCAGGAAATCGCGCGCCACGAACTGCTGGTGAAGTAACCCCCAACCTCGGAATCGCCATGCGAAATTCACACGACTACCAGCGCGTTTACGTGTGGGAACAGCCGGTGCGCTGGTTCCATTGGATCAATGCCCTTTGTGTCATTAGTCTCGGAGTGACCGGCTACCTGATTTCCCACCCGCCCGCCTTCATGAGCGCCAGCGAGGCGTCGTTCAGCTTCTGGTTCGGCAAGGTGCGATTCGTGCATTTTGCCACGGCCTATGTGTTTCTGGCGAACTTCCTGTTCCGGCTCTACTGGGCGTCGGCCGGCAACAAATACACCCACTGGCGCAACTTCTTCCCGATCTCCAAACAGCAGATCCGCCAGGTGTGGGCGGTCGTCAAGGTCGACGTCATGCAGTCGAGCGCGACCCCGGTACACACGTTAGGGCATAATTCGCTGGCCTACTTCACCTACATGGGCACGGGCCTGCTAACCGTGTTTCAGGTGATCTCGGGCTTTGCGCTCTATGCGCCGATGAGCGGGTTCTGGTTCCCGCACCTCTTTGATTGGGTGACGCCCTTGTTCGGCAGCGAGCAAAACCTGCGGATGTTTCACTACGCCGGACTGTGGTTGTTTGCGGTGTTCACGGTGATTCACGTCTATCTGGTCTTCTATCACGACTATGTCGAGGGGCATGGCGTGCTCTCGTCGATGGTCGGCGGCTGGAAGTTCATGGAAACCGCCCAGATCGAGGCCGAGGAGGCCAGCGGCATCTCCGGCTTCACCTCGCGCCGGGCCGCCCCTCCCATACCCGCGCCGTCGCCACCAGCCAATCGCCCGAAGTGCTGACCCGATGCTAGGCCTGATCGATAACACCTTGGTGGGAGAGCCCTCGGCCGGCCAGGCGGAGGGTGGCAGTCGGTCCGCCGGGGTGCTGGTGCTGGGGGTGGGCAATCTGCTCATGGGCGACGAAGGCGTGGGCGTGCATGTGGTGCGCCAGTTGGAGCAGGAAGCGCAGGCGTCAGGGGTGCGACTGCTCGATGGCGGCACCGGCGGGATCAACCTCCTGCTAGAATTCGACGGGGTGCGCGACATCATCCTGATCGATGCCACGCGCGATGGCCAGGCGGCCGGCAGTGTCACGTTTCTGCAACCGCGGTGCGCCGGTGACCTGCCGCGCGGCCTGGGCGCGCACGATTTCGGCTTGAAAGACCTGTTCGCGGTGTCCGCGCTGCTAGACCAGATGCCGACGCTGCACTTGTTCACGATCTCATTGGAGGAAATCGAGCCGATGTGCCTGGAGTTATCCCCCGCCGTGGCGGCAGCCGTCCCGCAAGTGGTGCGCGACGTGCTGGCGCTGGCTGGAAAATTAGCCGCGCCATGACCACCGACATCACCCTGCTTTCGCTCAATGCCATGGCGGTGGCGTTCATTCACACGGTGATCGGGCCGGATCATTATGTGCCCTTCATTGTGATGGCCAAGGCGCGCCGCTGGTCCTTCTCCCGAACCGCCCTGATCACCCTGGCCTGCGGGATCGGGCACGTCGGCAGCTCGGTGGTGCTCGGGCTGGCAGGCTACGCGCTGGGCGCCACCCTGCGCCGTCTCGAATGGATCGAGTCGTTTCGCGGCGAGGTGGCGGCCTGGGCGCTGATTGTTTTCGGGGCGCTCTACGCGGCCTGGGGCCTGTGGCGGTTGAATCGCAGGACCCTGGATGGCCACACTCACGATCACCTCATCCGCCTGCACTCGCACGACCACGTGCACGATCCGAAAACCGGCGAGGAGATCAACCTCACGCCGTGGATCCTGTTTGCGATTTTCGTCTTCGGGCCGTGTGAGCCGCTGATCCCGCTGTTCATTTACCCGGCGGCGACCTGCGGTTGGGCCGGGGCATCGCTCGTGGCCGCCGCGTTTTCGCTGGTCACCATCTGCTCGATGATGGTCCTGGTGCTCGCCGCCCGCTACGGACTCGAGTGGCTGCCCACGCAGCGACTCGCCCGCTACAACCATGTGCTCGCGGGTGCCACCATCGCGCTCACCGGCGTCATGATTCAGGTGCTGGACCTGTGACCCGTGGGGCGGCCAGCTGCGTCGCGCGTTCTCACGAACGCGCCTACGATTCGGGCATGGTTCTCAGCCCGTGAAATAGACGTAGGCGCCGATGATGAAGGCCATGATGACCCCCGATCCGATGACATCCCACTTGTTCCAGCTGGCGCGGGTGTAGGCCTTGTCCTTGGCGGAGGCGGTGGCGAAGGTGAGCCCCTGGATCTGCGGTTGGTTGGGTTCCGGGGTCACATAACTAACACCCACCATGACCACCGCGGAGATGAGGGTGATGAGGATCGAGAAATACTGGAAGTTGATGTTGTTGATGATCCAGAAGAACGAGCCCTCGGGGTAGCTCTTGAACAGGCCGAGGGTGATCGGGGTGTCGATGGCCATGCGGAAGATGCCCACGATGAAGCCGACGATCATCGCCCAGAAGCAGCCCTGGGCGTTGAGGCGTTTCCAGAACACCCCGAGGAAAAACACCACGAAGATCGGCGGCGCGAGGTAGCCCTGGACCGACTGCAGGTATTCATAGAGGCCGTGGGCGCCCTTGACCACCGGGATCCACACCAGCGCGATGAGCACCATGACAAACGTGGCCAGGCGGCCCATGCGCACCAGTTCGGACTGGGTCGCCTGGGGGCGCCACTTTTCATAGATATCCACCGTGAACAAGGTCGAGCAGGCGTTGAACACCCCGGCCAGCGAGCCCATCAGCGCGGATAACAAGCCGGCAACCACGATGCCGCGCAGGCCCGCGGGCAGCAGGTATTGGACCATCATGGGGAACGCGCCTTGCGAGCCGCCCGGGCGGTTGAATGCGGCGCTCATCTCGGGGATCATGTTCTTCTGGACCAGCGCGTAGCAGATCAGCCCGGGAATGATGAACAGATAGACCGGGAACAATTTCAGGAAGGCCGCGAAGATGCTCCCCTCGCGCGCGACTTTTTCGTTAGGCGCGCCGAGCGCGCGCTGCACGATGTACTGGTCGGTGCACCAATACCACAGGCCGATGACCGGGGCGCAGATGGCCATTCCCAGCCACGGGAACTGGTTGTTGAAATACCAGGCCATTTTCACCACCGTGCCGCCGGCGTTTTTCACCACCACGGGCGACCAAGTGCTTTCGACCCCGGCGGGAATAAGGGGCTTCCAGAGGTTGAACATTTCGGTGCCGCAGTAGTGGCGCAGTTCGCTCCAGCCTTTGATCACGCTGCCGGAATGCAGCACGCTGGGATCCACCGTCTGGGCGCCGACCACCAGCGTCTCGCCGAGCTTGTGCAGGCCGTAGAAGGTCAGCAACGCCGATCCGCCGATCAGAATGACCACCTGCACCGCGTCGTTGTAGGCCACCGCGCGCATCCCGCCGATGGCGGTGTACAGGCCGGTGAGGACGATCACGGAAATCGAGCCGATCCAGAAACTGTCGATCACGACGGAGCCGACGGAGAATTGCAGTTCGGGCAGCAGGGTGCCGAAGACCACGCCGCCGGCGAAGATGCCCACGGCGATTTTAGACAAGATGAAGGTGATGATCGAGACGATGGAGAGGATGTAGCGCGAGCCGGTGGAAAAGCGCCGTTCCAGGAACTCCGGCATCGTGAACACCTGCGAACGCATGTAAAACGGTACGAACACCCAGGCCAGCACCAGCAGGCACCAGGCGTGGAGCTCATAGTGGGCGAGGGCCACCCCGTCCTTGGCGCCCGATCCGGCGAGGCCGACGATGTGCTCGGAGCCGATGTTGGATGCGAAGATCGACGCGCCAATGACCCACCATCCGAGGTTGCGGCCGGCCAGGAAGTAGTCTGCGGCCGTGTTTTTGTTCTTGCTGACCACCCACCAGGCCACGCCTAGCAGGAGTGAGAAGTAGATGGCGATGGCGGCCCAGTCGAGCGGGGCCATGCGGGTGTTGACCACGGCTAGCGCCGGCAGCAGGTTGAGGAATTGCATGGGATTGGGGTGTTGGGTTGGATTGAGTTATGGCTGGCCGTAGTAGGCGCCGGGGCCGTGTTTGCGTGAAAAATGCTTGGCCCGCAGGTGGTCGGGCGCGGCGGGCGCGGCGGGATTGAGGGCCAGCGTCTTGAGCGCCATGTCGGCCACGATCTCGAGCGCCAGGGCGGTTTCGACCGCCTTGGCGGCGCCCGGCCCCCAGGCGAAGGGGCCGTGGTTTCTAACAAGCACGGCCGGCACTTCGAGCGGATCGAGGCCGGCGAAGCGTTCGACGATGACCCGGCCGGTTTCCCATTCGTAGTCGCCGGCCACCTCCGCCGCGGTCATCGCGCGGGTCACGGGCACCGGGCCGTTGAAATAATCGCAGTGGGTGGTGCCCAGGCACGGCAGGTCGATGGCCGCCTGGGCGAAGGCCACGGCGCTGCGCGAGTGGGTGTGGACGACCGCCCGGATGCCGGGAAAGTTCAGATAGAGCGCGCGGTGGGTGGGCGTGTCCGAGGACGGCCGGTGGGTGCCCTCGAGGATGTTTCCATCATAGTCGAGCACCACAATGTGCTCGCTGCGCAGATCGCCATAGTTCACCCCGCTGGGCTTGATGGCGAACACGCGGCGCTCTGGATCGGCGACCGACACATTGCCGAATGTCAGATCGACCAGACCTGTCCGGGGCAGTTCGAGGTTGGCCGCGAGGCATTCCTCCTTGAGGGATTGATAGCTCATGGGTGTTAGCCTTGGATACCCTGGGCGAGATGGAAATAAAGATCCGCCTGGCGCAGCTCGGTTTTGTACGATCGCAGGCGGGTGTCGCCGTCGATCACGCTCAGTTCGATGCGCGCCATCTCCGCGAAATCCTCGAGGTGCTCGGTGGTCAGCGCGTAGGACAGCACGGTGTGGTGGGCGCCGCCGGCATAAATCCAGGCTGCGGTGGCGGTCTTGAGATCAGGCAAAGGCTGCCAGAGAACCCGCGCCACGGGCAGCAGCGGCAGCGCTTGGGCCGGCGCCACGCAGGCGACCTCGCTGACCAGGAACCGGAAGCGGTTGCCCAGGTCGATGATCGAGGCGTTGACCGCCGGGCCGGCCGGGCAATCGAACACCATCCGGCACGGGTCGTCCTTGCCGCCGATGCCTAGCGGATGGATCTCGATCTTGGGAACCTCCGAAGCGATCGACGGGCAGATTTCGAGCATGTGCGCGCCGAGCACCAGCGGGTTGGCGGGATCGAGGTGATAGGTATAGTCCTCCATGAACGAAGTGCCGCCGCTCAGGCCGTGGGCCATCGCTTTCATGATGCGCGTGAGCGCGGCGGTTTTCCAGTCGCCCTCGCCCGCGAAGCCGTAGCCGTCGGCCATCAGGCGCTGCACCGCCAGCCCGGGCAGTTGGGTCATGCCGTGCAGATCCTCGAAGGTGGTGGTGAAGGCGGTGAAGCCGCCGTCTTCCAGCAACGCGCGCAGGCCGATCTCGATGGCGGCGGAGTCGCGCAGCGCCTGGTGGCGCGCCGCGCCCAGTTGCAGATCGGGTGCGAGGCGGTATTCCTTTTGATAGACCGCGCACAGCGCGTCGATCTGGGCGTTAGTGGCGTCCTGAATTCGCGCGACGAGGTCGCCGATGCCCAACGTGTTGACCTCCCAGCCGAAGCGGATCTGGGCGGAAACCTTGTCGCCCTCGGTGACGGCCACCTGGCGCATGTTGTCACCGATGCGCGCGACTTTCAAATGGCGCGAGACCTGCCAGCCGCGTGCGGCGCGGGCCCAGGCGGCTAGGCGCTGATGGACTTCCGGGTCCTGCCAGTGGCCGACGACGGCCTTGCGCGGCAGGCGCAGCCGGGCGCCGATGTGGCCGAACTCGCGGCCGCCGTGGGCGGTCTGGTTGAGGTTCATGAAATCCATGTCGATGGAATCCCACGGGATGTCACGGTTGAACTGGGTGTGCAGGTCGGCCAGCGGCTTGCGCAGGATCTGCAGCCCCTCGATCCACATCTTGGCCGGCGAAAACGTGTGCATCCACGCAATGATGCCGAGGCAGTTTTTGGCGGAGTTCGCGTCGATGGCGAACTGGGTGATTTCCTCCGAGGATTTGAGCACCGGCTTGAACACGACCGGGTGGGGGAGGGCCCCGGAGGCGTTGAGGGCCGCCACCACCGCGGCGGCGTGCTCATCGACCTTGGCCAGCGCGGCGGGTCCATAGAGGTGCTGGGATCCGGTGACGAACCAGATTTCGAGGGCGTCGAAGTTGTTGATGTTAGACATGGGTGACGGGGTGTGGCGGTTAGCGGGACTGGCGGGCCTTGAGGGCTAGCAGATCTTTCATGACGTGGCCGAGGTCGGCGGACTTGCTCACGCCGCCGAACGCGTCGTGCAGCTCGCGGTAAAGCGCGTAGAGCTCCTGGTAGACCGCCTGGTTGGCCGGGATCGGCCGGTAGCTGGTGTCCTTGAGCCCGGTCATGGCCGCCTGGGCGGCCTGGAAATCCGGGTGGGCGCCGGCGACCACGGCCGCGGCGATGGCCGCTCCCAGCGCGCAGGATTGGCTCGAGCGCGACAGGCGCATCTCGCAGCCGGTGACGTCGGCGTAGATCTGCATGAGCAGCGGGTTCTTCTCGGCGATGCCCCCGGAGCACACGATGCGCCCGACGGGCACGCCGTATTCGCGGATGCGCTCGACGATGGCGCGCGCTCCGAAGGCGGTGCTCTCGATGATCGCCCGATAGATTTCGGCCCGCGTCGTGTAGAGCGTCTGGCCTAACAGCAGTCCGGTGAGCTGCTGGTCGACCAGGATGGTGCGGTTGCCGTTGTTCCAATCCAGCGCGAGCAGGCCGGACTGGCCGGGGCGGTGGCTGGCCGCCTCGTCGGTGAGCGGGCCATGGAGGGTGGCGGTGCCCAGCACGCCCTCGACGAGCCATTTGAAGATGTCGCCGACGGCGGATTGTCCGGCCTCGATGCCGAAGTAGCCGGGAAGGATCGCGCCTTTGACGATGCCGCAGATGCCGGGGATGTCGGCCACCGGCTTGTTGGCGGCGACCACCGCGCAGTCGCAGGTGGAGGTGCCGATGACTTTGACCAGCGTCCCTTCATCCACTCCGCAGCCGATCGCGCCGTAGTGGACGTCCATCTCGCCGATGGCAATCGGGATGCCCGCCGGAAGACCGAGCTTGGCGGCCCATTGCGGGCACAAGCGCCCGGCGATGGCCGACGCGTCGTGCGCCCGGTCGTAGAGCCGGTCGCGCAGGGCGGCGAGACGCGGGTCCAGGGCGGTTAGAAACTCGGTGTCCGGCAGGCCGCCCCAGTCGTCGGCGTAGAGTGCCTTGTGGCCGGCCATGCAGATGCCGCGCTGGATTTGGCGCGGGTCGGTCACGCCGGCGAGCACGGCCGGGATGAAGTCGGCCAGTTCGACCCAGGAGTAGGCCGCCTCGAACACCTCGGCATCCACCTTGAGGCAATGCCAGAGTTTCGCCCAGAACCACTCGGACGAATAGGTGCCGCCGATTTTTGCCAGATAGTGCGGGCGCAGCTGGCGGGCGCAGGCGGTGATGGCGGTGGCTTCAGGGATGCTGGTGTGGTCCTTCCACAACCAGCACTGGGCGTTCGGGTTGGCCGCGAAGCGCGGCTGACAGGCCAGCGGGACGTTGTGCGCATCCACCGGCAGCGGGCTGGAGCCGGTGCCGTCCATGCCGATGCCGATAACCTGCTCCGCGCGAAACGCCGGCTCGGCCAGACTCGCGGCCCGCACCGCCTGCACTGTCGCCTGCTCCAGCGCAAACAGATAGTCCGCCGGGATTTGCCGTGCTAGCAGGTGGTCGGATGAATCCAGCAGCACCCCCTGGTCGCCCGACGGGTAATCCACCACCGCCGTGCCGAGCTCGCGCCCGGTCGCGCATTCCACCACCAGCGCGCGCGCCGAGTTGGTCCCGTAATCCAATCCGATCGTGTAAGACATCATGCGTGCCATCTCGCAGAATCCACCCGCATCTGGGAAGTCTCAAATCGTATGACAGTCATATTTACGTTTGAAATGACGATCTGGTGCGGTTAAGCGTGGCTCATGCCGCAGCCCACCATGGCGGATGTCGCCAAAGCCGCCGGGGTTTCCAAAAACACGGTGAGCCTCGCCTTGCGCGGCAGCCCCCGCGTCGCCCCGCCGACGCTGCAACGCGTTGCCGAGGTCGCGCACGCCCTGGGCTACCGGCTCAATCCGACCGTGGCGCAGCTGATGGCGCAGTTGCGCCAAACCCGTGCTCCCGGCTATCAGGCGACACTGGCTATGGTCAACGCCCACCACACCCGCGACGCGTTCACCCACCACCCGACGATTCCCGCCTACGTCGAGGGCTGCCGGCGGCGGGCCCGGCAGCTCGGCTATCAGCTCGATGAGTTCTGGCTGCACGAGCCCGCGCTGCCGCTGGCGCGGTGGCTGTCGATTCTGCGGGCGCGCAACATCCGCGGCATCGTCATCGTCGGCCTGATGCAGGACAACCGGCTGCCGGCCCATTTGGCGGAGTTGTGGGAGGCGTTTCCGGCGGTGGTCACCGGCGTGCGCACCCGCGAGCCGGCGCTGTCCTTCGCCTGCAGCGATCATCACGCGCTGGCGCTGGGGGCCTTTGAACAAGCCCTGGGGATGGGCTACCGTCGGCCGGCGCTGGTGCTGGACCGGGTGATTGACGAATTGACAGAGGGGCGGTTCACCGCCGGGTTTCTCACCGGACAGAGCCGCTTGTTACCGGTGAAACAAAGGACCCGGCCGTTTTTCGAGGTGGCGGCCGCCCGCCAGGACCGCGCGGTGTTCGCCAAATGGCTTGCCCATAACACCCCGGACGTGATCTTCACGCTCTATCATGAAGTGAAGCGCTGGTTGCTTGACCTCGGGTGGTGCGTGCCGCAGGACATCGGCCTCATCCAGTACGAATGGCGCGCCGATCACGGGCAGTGGGCGGGCATGGACCAGTGCAACGACCTGGTCGGCGAGGCGGCGTTGGACATGCTGATCTCCATGGTTCACCGCAACGAGAGCGGCGTGCCGGATCGCCCGCGCGCCACCATGATCGGATCCCGCTGGATCCATGGTGGCACGGTGCTCGGTGAGGGACTCAACGCTGGCAGGTGCTGAGTCCTGCGGCAGTGGCCGGATCAGAGACGATTGCCGCTGGATGCGACCAAAGACGAATCAAAAAAACGCTTGAAAACGCGCGTCAATGATGCGTTAATTACAGCATGAGAACCACCGTAACAATTGATGACGATCTGCTGGCTGCGGCTGCGGAGTTCAGCGGGATTGCGGACAAGTCGAGGTTGATTAATTTCGCGTTGGATGCCTACGCCAAGAAAATGGCAGCGCGGAGGCTGGCGGCCTTGGGCGGCACGATGCCGGATTTTGATATTCCCGGGCGCGGCGGGATGGGGACTTTGCGCGCGGAGTGGGTGGAGAGCGTTTCGAAAGTCGCCGAGGAATCGCCATGAAACCGGTAGTGGTCGATACCTGCGTATGGGTCAGGCATTTCAGGCAGCGCAATGCGCGGCTGCTCTATTTGTTAGAAGAGGGGGAAGTTCTGTGCCACCCCTTGGTGGTGGGCGAATTGGCGATGGGGAGTTTGATGGGCCGGGCGCAGATGCTGTGGAGCCTGTCGAAGCTCGGTCACCCGCCGCTGGCGACTGCGGCGGAAACCCACCAAATGGTGGAAGCCCGGCGATTGTGGGGGCGGGGGATCCAGTGGAATGACGCGCAAATTCTGGCGTCGGTGGTCATCGGGGGAGTGAAACTTTGGACCGTGGACCAAAAGCTGCTGGAGATTGCCGGCGAAATGGATGTGGCGTGGAGCGGGTGAACGGCGAATACCCAACGAAACGCGGAGGCGCAGAGTCCGCTGAGCAAATCGCGGAGGCATCATTTGCGTTTGGTCAGTGTTCTCAGTGCCTTCAGTGGTTTCGTTGAAGCATGCTTGCTGCCCAACTTCGGAATTCGGTCTGAAGCTGTGCTTGGCCGCTCAGCCGCGGCGCGATTTTTGCCAGCCGCGGATGGCTTCGAGGAAGGGTTCGGCGTAGCGCTGGACCTTGGCTGCGCCGATGCCCGGGACGTGCAGGGCCTCCTCGGTGTTGACCGGCTGATAGCGTGCGAGGGCCTCGAGGGTTTTGTTGCCGAAAATCACGTAGGACGGGACGTCGTCGCGCTTGGCCATGGCGGCGCGCAGCTCGCGCAGCAGCGAGTAGAGCTGGCCGTCGTGGCCATGGTCCTTGAGCGCGACTTCCTTGCGCCCGGCCTCGGGGTCGGGCCACACGAGCTGATAGGATGTCCCGCCGCGCATGACCTGGTCACCCGCCGGGGTGAGCGTCATCAGCGGGTATTCGCCGGCGACGGTGCACACCAGGCCGGCGTCGGCCAGGGCGCGCAACAGGCCGTTGAGGTAGCCGGTGCCCTTGTCGCGCAGGATGCCGTAGGTGGTGAGCTGGTCGAGCCTGACGGAGAGGATTTCCTGGGACTTGCTGCCCGCGAGCATCTGGACGATGCGGCCGCGCCCGAAGCGCGCTTCCCAGCCGGTGGTGGTGCGGCGCGACATGCGGGCGACGCCGCTGAGGGCCATGCGCACGACGAGCGCCTCATCGGCGGTGGGCGGGCGGGCGTCGCCGGCACCGTCCTCGCGGCAGACATCGCAGCAGCCGCAGACGCCGGCGTCGTGTTCGCCGAAATACTTGAGGATCCATTGTTGGCGGCAGACGCGCGAGTAACACATCTCGACCATCGCCTTGAGTTTCTCGCGGTCGCGGCGGTCCTTTTCCTCGATGGCCGCCTCGTCGAGTTCGAGTTGGCTGGCCAGCACGTTGGGTTGGAGCAGGCGGGTGCCGCGCATCCGGCGCTTGGCCACGTCGAAGCGCTCGAGGTAGCCGGACTTGGCCAGAAAACTCAGCGCGCTGCCCACGCTGATGGCGTTTTTGATGTCCGCGCCGGCGGCGATCTCGTCGAGCGTGCGGTGGATCTCGTAGTCGGCGTCGGCGTCGCTGAGCAAATACTGATAGATCGCGCGGATTGTGGCGGCGGTGGGGTTGGCGCCCTCGATGAAAAACTCCTGGGTGCGGGTGTCCGCATAGTTGAAGAGCAGCTCGCAGACGGCGGCCTCGCCATCGCGCCCGGCGCGGCCGGCTTCCTGATAGTAGGCCTCCACGCTGCCGGGCACCTCGTAGTGGATGACGAAGCGCACGTCCGAGCGGTCGATGCCCATGCCGAAGGCGTTAGTGGCCACGGCGACGTCGGCCTGGCGTTGGATGAAAACCTCCTGGGCGCGCTCGCGATCCGCATCGCTCATGCCGCCATGATAGGCCACGCACTTGAGTCCCCAGCTGGCGATGGTTTCGGCGACGGCCTCGACTTTCTTGCGGGTGGCGCAATAGATGATGCCGGTCTTGTGGGCGACGATGACCGCCTTCATGCGCTCGTCCTTGTGGGCGGTCTTGTCCACGGCGGAAATCGCGAGTGATAGATTCGGCCGCGAGAACCCGCTGACCTGCTCGAAGGGAGTGCGCAGCGCTAACACCGTGGCGATGTCGGCGCGCACGATCGGCGTGGCGGTGGCGGTGAAGGCGACGCATTGCGGGCGGCCGATCTTTTCCAACGAGCGCCCGAGGCGCAGGTAGTCGGGCCGGAAATCGTGGCCCCATTGGCTCAGGCAGTGGGCTTCATCCACCGCAAAGAGCGAGATTTCGATGCTGTCGAGCGCATTGAGGAAACTTTCCGCCCGGAACCGTTCGGGCGCGACATAGACGAGCTTCCACTTCCCCTGGCGCATGCCGTCGAGGCGTTCCTTTTGCTCCGGCCAACTGAGCGTGGAGTTGATCATGGTGGCCGCGACCCCGCGGGCGACCAGCGCGTCCACCTGGTCCTTCATCAGCGCGATCAAGGGCGAGATGACCAGCGTCACCCCGCCGAAACACAGGGCGGGGATTTGAAAACACAGCGATTTGCCGCCGCCGGTAGGCATCACCACCAAGCCGTCGCGGCCCGCCACGATCTCCGAAATCACCTCTTCCTGGCCGTCCAGAAACCCGGAAAACCCGAAATACTGCTGCAGCGCCGCATGCGGGGTCATCACCAGCAGTTTCGGATCGGCAGGAAGGGGTGGTGAGGGCATCGCGTGCCCAAAGGAACAACGCAACGCCCAGTCTAGTCAATCCGCGAGTCTGGAGCGCGGGCTTCAGCCCGCTGGGGTTGGAGAAATAAAGAGCGGGCTCAAGCCCGCGCTCCGTCAGTAAAGAGCGGGCTCAAGCCCGCGCTCCGTCAGGATTCCAGTGGATTCCAGCGGAAGAAAATGGCCAGTCATCAGGATGGCCACACAAGCCGACCTTGACCGGATTGTTGCGGATATAGGCGCGGCAGTCGTGGCAATGGTTGAGGTCGCGGATGAAACGGTCGAAGTAGTCGGCCATCCAGAGATGGCCGGAGCGTCCTGTCAAACGATTGATCTCGATGGCGCTAGCACCTTTCCAAGAACGGATGACGTCACCGAGAGACGATGTGTCCGCCAGTCTGCACAGCACATGGACGTGATTGGGCATGATGCTCCAATCGATGAGGCGATATCGCGATGGATGCCCAGCGATGAGTTTCGCCTGTAGGATGGTAGCGCAATCGGGCCGACTGAGGATTGAGCAACCATGCCCCGAATCTTCATAACGGGCGATGCGCCGGTGGAGTTCTTGCTGGCGGACACAATCATCAAGCGTTGAGGCCAGCTCCGCCCGCCATGCCTGAATAACCGGACTCGGCACCGCATCCGCTAGCCGGAAGGTGATGGCTTGGGTCGATTTCCAAAAATCCCAGTGAGGCAGGTATCCGCGCGAGTGAATGCCCTTATTCATGATTCGGGGAATGGAGCGCGGGCTTCAGCCCGCTGGGGTTGGAGAAATAAAGAGCGGGCTCAAGCCCGCGCTCCGTCAGTAAAGAGCGGGCTCAAGCCCGCGCTCCGAACTCCCATCACACCTCCGAGCAGAACCAGAGTTTGTTGCCCTCGCTATCGAGGAAACTGCCCACCAGGCATTGGTCGTCGGTGAGTTCGACCGGGTCGGCGATGGTCACGCCGCGCTCCAGCAGCGCGGTTTCAGTGTCGGGCGCGTGATCGACCTCGAGGGTGATGCGCGGGTTGGGCATCGCGGTTGGCGGGGCATACCAGCCGACTTTGAGCATCAGGATGACCTGATCGAGGTGATAGCCGGCGTGCTGGTCGCCCAAATACGCGAGCGGCAGGCTCAGCGTCTGGCTGTAAAACTCATTGGCGCGGTCCAGATCCGTAACCGACAGGGCGATGACTTTGACGCGCTGAAATCCGAGGGGGTGTGGCTTCATGTTTGCCAACTTACCGGATTGCCCGGCGCGATGCAATCTCCTTCAGAGGACATGTCCTTCAGGCGGTTGCTTCGCGATTTGCGGCGGCGCGTGAAACAACCGGAGATTTGGCTTCCATGGTTGGCTGAATTCATAAAGCATTGGGCGTGCTTTGTCGAAAGCTCCGCGTATTTTGCTGTGGCTCCCGCCAGAATTCGCCCCCTGATCCCATGAAAACCCTCTTACCAGCCCTTGTGGGTCCGCTGACCGCCGCCGGCCCGGTCTCGGGCGAGTTCAACCGCCTGGCCGTGTGGTGAAACCATTCTCTCCCAAGGAGCAACGACACTCATGTCGTTTCTTCCGCATTCTCAAGCAGGGGACAGGAGTGTCCCCACTCCTTACCTACCCGATGAAAAAACTCTTGATTGCTCTCAGCGCGCTGATGCTGTGCGGTGCGGCCCATGCGCAGTGGCAGAACACGAGCTACACGCTCAAGGGCGGGTGGAACGCGATTTACCTGCACGGGGATGCGAGTTACGCGCCGCCGGCGACGCTGTTTGCGGGGCATCCGGAGGTGCTGGAGGTCTGGCGCTGGAACACCAATCCCACCCAAGTCCAGTTCATGACCTCGCCGCTCATTCCCTCCGCCGGCACCGCCGAATGGACGCTGTGGAAAAGCGACGGCTCGATCAGCGCGCTCAGCCAGATGGTCGGCCAGTCGGCGTATCTGGTGAAATGCAGCGGCACCACCTCCAACACCTACAACGTGACCATCCCGCAGAAAGTCCTGCCGCCCAGCGCGAATTGGGTGCGCAACGGGGCGAACCTGATGGGCTTTCCCAGCAAACTCAGCGGCGCTTACCCGACCATTGGCAGCTACTTTGCGACCTTTCCGGCGGCCATCGCGGCGAATACCAAGATTTTCAAATACGTGGGAGGCGATCTGGGAGCGAGCAATCCGCTGCAAGTCTTCTCGACCACCTCAGAACCCCTCGACTCGACCAAAGCCTATTGGTTCGACACGGAGGTGGTGGGCAACTTTTACGCGCCGGTGGAAATCAGCCTCAGCAGCGGGGCCGGCCTCGACTACGGGCGCAGCGGAGCGGTCATCACCGTGCGGGTGCTCAATCGCAGCGCCACCGCCAGCACGGTGAGCATCGCGCCGGTGGCCTCCAATGCGGCACCGAGCGGCCAGGAGGCGATCACCGGCAGTGTGCCGCTGACCCGCCGGGTTTACACCGCATCGAGCAATCTCTGGACGGAAACGCCGATCCAAGCAGCCTACACCGAAGTGATAGGGCCCAATGCCGCCGTCGAACTGAGCTTCGGCATCGACCGCGGCAGCGCGGGCATGACGGGCGCCGCGGCCAACGCCTTGTTTGCCTCGCAGTTGCGCTTCACCGACAGTGCGGGCCTCTACGATATCCAACTGCCGGCCACCGCGCGCAAGACGACGCTCGCCGGGTTGTGGGTCGGCGACGCGCTCGTCAGTGGCGTCGAAAGCAAGACTGCCGGTTACACCGGTACCAGCACCGCGCAGGTCTATCCGCTGCGCTACATCATCCACGTGGCTGATGACGGCAGCGCGCGGGTGCTGTCGCAAGTGTTTCTGGGAAAACTTGCAGCAGCCCCCCACAACCCCGGCATTTGCACCACCGAAAGCGCTCTCTACCCGGCGGAAAAGGCCAACGCCTCGCGTCTCGTCGCCGCCCATCTGCCGCTCGACCGCGTGCTCGCCACGGGGACCGGCAGCTTTGCCTTGGGTGCCACCCTCACCCGCAGCATCGCCACACCCTTCAACGACCCCGCCAGCCCCTTTGTCCATCAATACCACCCGGACCACGACAACAAGAGCGGCAGCACCGCCCTGATCACCGGCCAGGAAAGTTATGATGTCACCCGCGCGGTGAGTTTCAGTTTTGCGGCCACTGCCCCCGCCGGCACCTCGTCCACCGGCTACGGCAGCAGCGTGATTGCCGGCACCTACGCCGAGATCATCACCGGCCTGCGCAAAGACACTCTGAGCGTCACTGGCACCATCGAACTTCACCGCGTCTCGGAAATCGGCGTGCTGTCGCAGTAAAAACTGAAGAAGAAAAAGCTGAAACGCTGAAAACTGAAAAGCTGAAATGAAGATTTACCGCAAAGCCGCAAAGGACGCAAAGGGCCGCAAAGGGGAATGGGTTATCGAGAGAAATCCTGCTTGGCTCTGCGTTTCTTTGCGCACTTTGCGGCGAAGTCCGACAGTTGCTGACTTTCCCACACCTGCCTCACTTGGCTGTTCAGGCGGCGGGCAGGATGCCCGCGCCACGTGGCCCGGGCACCTGCCCGGAGCCTCCAAACAAAAGCCACTCCCCATTCCATACCCAGCGCCACGCCGGTTCTGGCACTCATAACTCATAACCTCTAACTCTTAACTCTACCATTTCAGCTTTTCAGCTTTTCAGCTTTTCAGCTTTTCAGCTTTTC
>JBAXBG010000010.1:0-37073 GCA_037142115.1 Verrucomicrobiota bacterium
ATGGAAAAATTCCGGGAGGCGCGCCGGACGGAGCGCGGCACTTTGGCGGCGCGTTTGATTCGCCTTGAAATTTCTGCATGGCTGCTCTTACCTCCGGCCCGCAAGCCGAACGATTGCCCTCCCTATCTATCATGAGCGATTCCCCTGCCCCGCAGCTCACCTTCCTGGCACCGGAACCCGCCGATCTGGCGCCGCTTTTCCCGGGCTACGAACTCCACGGGTTAATCGCCACCGGCGGCATGGGCGCGGTCTATTTGGCCGTCCAGAAGTCCCTCGAGCGGATGGTCGCGATTAAAATCCTGCCACAGGAATTCAGCACGGATGCGGCGTTCTGTGCCGGTTTCGAGGCCGAGGCGAAAGCCATGGCCCGCCTCAACCACCCCAATCTGATCGGGGTGTATGACTTCGGCGAAGTCAACGGCATGCTGTTCATCATCATGGAATACGTGCCGGGCAAATCGCTGTTCCACTCGGCGCACGGCCTGGCCATCGATCCCGAGGAGGTGATCCGGCTCGTCATCGGCATCTGCAGCGGCCTCGCCCATGCCCATGCCAATGGCATCATCCACCGCGACATCAAGCCGTCGAATATCCTGCTCGATCAAAATGCCCAGCCGAAAATCGGCGACTTCGGACTCGCCCATCCGGTCGGACGCACGGTTCAGGACGGCGAGGGCATCTTTGGGACGCCGCACTACACGGCACCCGAAGTCGTGAGCGCGCCCCGCTCCGTAAACTTCCGCGCCGACCTATTCTCGGTCGGGGTGCTGCTGCATGAATTACTAACCGGACGGCTGCCCGCCGAAGATCCGCGCCCGGCCTCGGTCATCATGCCGTGCGATCCGCGCTTCGACGCCATCATCCGGCGCGCGACCGATCCGCTACCCGAGCGCCGCTACGCCAGCGCCGAAGAAATCGCCAACGACCTGCGCGCCATCACCCAGCCGACGCCCCACCGGGGCGGGGCCGGCGCACCCAGTGCCGGGCCACCGCGGGCCGTGCCGGGCCGGACCCGCGCCAATGCCAACAAGAAGAAGTCTTCCAGCCTCCCGACCATCCTGCTGCTGCTGCTGGTGATCGTGATTGCGGCCGCCGCATACCAGTATTTCGCCCCCGCCAGAGCCGCCAAGAAATCCGCGCCTGCGGCCCCCGCGCAGGCACCCGCCACCACCCCGGTGCCCGAGGCGGCCCCGGTGCCGCCGCCAACCCCGGAACCCGAGGCGGCCCCGGCACCAGCTCCCGCCCCGGAGCCAACGGTCACTCCTGCGGCTGAGCCGATGAGCGACGCCGCCCCTGCCGCCGCCCCGGCAGACGACGTTGCGCCGGTTGCGGACGTGACCGAATTCCTCACCCGTGCCCGCAAGATCATGTCCGAACGCGCGGCACCCGTGATCGCCAAATACCGTGGCGGCATCAAGGACACCTTCGCCGCCTATCAAAGGGCGATCCTGCGCGGCTCGGACCGCGCCCTCACCCCCGAAGAGATCGCGCAAGCCAACGAGCATTTCCAAAAAGACCAAGGCCGCATTCCCACCGTCCTCGAATATTCCTTCACAGTCATGCCGGAAGTTTCAACCATCCACACCCTGGCTCGCGATAAGCAAACGTCCCTCGACGAAACGTTCCAACAAGAACTCGCCCGCCTGGCCCCCAACTACATCCTGGGCCTCGAAAAACAAGTCGAGCGCCTCAAAGCCGACCATGACCTGGGCGCGGCGCGGCTCATCCAGGAGGAAATCGACAAATCCCGCTACGACCCACAATATTTTCCGAAGCTGATGCTCGGCAGCGATCTGCCTGCGGACGCTCCGGTCCAGCCCTAGTGCCGCCCGCCGACCCAGCTGGATGAAGACTTCCGCTGGCAGCCCGGCGATTCTCACGTAGTATCCCGGCGTGTCCTCTCACGCGAAAGATTCCCCAGCCATCCGCCTGCGCGGTTGCCGCCAGCACAACCTCCAGAACCTCGATCTGGAAATCCCGCTAGGCCAACTCACCGTCGTCACCGGCCCGTCCGGCTCGGGCAAATCGTCGCTCGCCTTCCACACCCTCTACGCTGAGGGCCAACGCCGCTATGTCGAAACCTTCTCGCCCTACGTCCGCCAGTTTTTCGACCGCATGGACAAGCCGGCGGTCGATGCCATCGAGGGGATTCCGCCCGCCATCGCCATCGAACAGAAAAACCACGTCCGCTCCACCCGCTCGACGGTGGGCACCCTGACGGAAATCAACGACTACCTCAAACTCCTCTTCGCCCGCCTCGCCACCGCCTACGACCCGCACACCGGCGAGGCGATCCAGCCGGATTCACCGGAATCGGCCGCCCGCTGGGCGATGGCCAATCTCGCGGGCCAAGCGGTGTGCGTGACCTTTCCCATCCCCGTTCCCGCCGGAACAGCAGCCGATGACCTGTTCTCCTTCCTCCAGGCCCAGGGCTACCTCCGCCTCCTCTATCAGGGGCAAGTCCTCCGCACCGACGAACCGGCCCCACCCTCGCTCGGCGCGCTGCCCCCCGCGATCCACGTCCTCCAGGACCGCCTCACCCTCACCCCGAAACATGCCTCCCGCCTGCTCGAAGCGCTGGCGGCCGCGTTCCACTTCGGCAAGGGCCACGCCACCATCCAACGCGCGGCCGACCCAACCCCTGGCACCCAAAATCCCAAATCCCAAATCCCAAATTCCAAGTCGTTCTCCACCACCTGGACCAACCCCGCCACCGGCTTCACCCTGCGCGCGCCCACCCCGGCCCTGTTCTCCTTCAACAGCCCGCTGGGTGCCTGCCCCAAGTGCCGGGGCTTCGGCCGCCTCATCGGACTCGACCTCGACAAGGCCGTCCCCGATCCCACGCTCTCGATCGCCCAGGGCGCGATCAAGCCGTTCCAGGGAGAGCGCGGCGACGAATGCCAGCGCGACCTGCTGCGCGGCTGCAAGCAACGCCGCCTCAATCCCAAAACCCCGTGGGAGGATCTATCCGATGCCGACAAGGACTGGGTCTACTATGGAGACCGTAAGACGACAGAACTAAGCCCCGAAGCCCTGGAAACGCTCTGGCAGTCGGGCGACTGGTATGGCGTCAAAGGCTTCTTCGACTGGCTCGAGACCAAGGCCTACAAGATGCACGTCCGGATCTTTCTCAGCCGTTACCGGTCCTACACCCGCTGCTCCGCCTGCCGCGGCCAGCGCCTCCAACCCGAATCCCTGTGCTTCAAAATCCATGACCATTCCCTCCCTGAACTGTGGGCCCTCCCCGTCGCCGAGCTCCTGCCCTGGTTCGCCAAGCTCAAATCCAATATCCAAAATCCCGACACCACGCTCGATCTGGTCCTCACCGAACTCACCTCGCGGCTGTCCTACCTCGACGAGGTCGGCCTCGGCTACCTGACGCTCGACCGCCACACCCGCACCCTATCAGGCGGCGAGGTCGAGCGCGTCAACCTCACCACCTGCCTCGGCGCCTCCCTAACTGGAACGCTGTTTGTCCTGGATGAGCCCACCGTCGGCCTGCACGCCCGCGACATCGAGCGCCTGGTGGGCGTCATGCACGGCCTGCGCGACAAGGGCAACACCCTCGTCGTCGTCGAACACGAACAAGCCGTCATGCTCGCCGCCGACCACCTCGTGGACCTCGGGCCCGGCGCCGGCCAGCACGGCGGCCACATCATCTATCAGGGACCGCCCAATCCAAAATCCAAAATTCAAAATTCAAAATCCCCCATCCCGCCCGGCACCCTGCCGTGGCTGGCCGGGTGCCATTTCATCGCCGTGCCGGAGCGCCGCCGCCCGCCTGGCAAGAAGATCCTGTCGATCCGCGGGGCCACCCGCCACAACCTGCGCAAGTTCGACGCCGACCTGCCGTTAGGCCGGTTGCTGTGCCTGACCGGGGTTTCGGGCTCCGGCAAATCCACCTTCGCGCGCGACGTCGTCTATCTGAACCTCGCCCGCCAGCTCGGCCAGAGCGTCGATGGCGACCCGGCCCCGCTCAAGCACCTGCGCGGCAGCCAGCACCTCGGTGGCGTCGCCCTGGTCGACCAGAGCCCGGTGGCCCGGACCCCGCGCTCCACGCCGGCGGTGTTCCTCGGTGCCTTTGAGCTCATCCGCCAGCTGTTTTGTGAGACCGCCGCCGCCAAGGCCGCCGGCCTCAAACCCGGTTACTTCTCGTTCAATTCGGGCGATGGCCGCTGCGACCGCTGCGCCGGCAACGGCTTCGAGAAGGTCGAAATGCAATTCCTCTCCGACCTCTACGTCACCTGCCCCGACTGCGCCGGGCGCCGCTACAAGGCCTCCACCCTGGCCTACACGCTGGACGGCAAATCCATCGCCGACGTGCTCGATCTCACCGCCGACGAGGTGGCGGCGGTGCTCGGCCGCCTGATGGATCCCACCAAAAAGGAAACACGCCTCATCGGGCAGATCATCCAGCTGCTCGCGCCGCTGCTGAAAGTCGGCCTCGGCTACCTGAAACTCGGCCAGCCGCTCAACACTCTATCAGGCGGGGAATCGCAGCGCCTCAAACTCTGCCAGCTCCTCACCGCCACCTCAACTGGAGCGCCGGCTTCAGCCGGCTCTTCCATCCCTTCCATCCTCCCCCAGCTCCTGATCCTCGACGAGCCGACCACCGGCCTGCATTTCTCCGACATCGCAAATTTGTTAGCCGTGTTCCAGCAGCTCGTCGATGCCGGCCACACCCTGCTGGTCATCGAGCACAACCTCGACGTGATCAAATCCGCGGATTGGATCCTCGACCTCGGCCCGGAGGCCGGCAAACACGGCGGCCAGTTGGTTGCCGCCGGCACGCCCGAGGACATCGCCAAGCTCGCCACCCCGACCGCACTCTATCTGCGCAAAGCCCTAAGGAGGGCCGACATTCCTGTCGGCCGTGTCGGCAAAGCGATTTCTTTGAAATCCAAAATCCCAAACTCCAACTCAGTCATCTCCCTGAAAGGTGCCCGCCACCACAACCTGAAAAACATCTCGCTCGACATCCCGCGCGACCAGTTCGTGGTGATCTCGGGTCTCTCAGGCTCGGGCAAGTCGACCCTCGCCTTCGACATCCTTTTTGCCGAGGGCCAGCGCCGCTTCCTCGACTCGATGTCCGCCTACGCCCGCCAGTTCGCCGAGCAACTCGAAAAACCCGAGATCGACCAACTCGCCGGGCTGCCACCCACCGTGGCCATCGAACAACGGGTCTCCCAGGGCAGCGGCAAATCCACCGTGGCCACCGTGACCGAACTCTGGAACTTCATCCGCCTGCTGTATGCCAAGCTCGGCACGCTGTATTGCCCGGATTGCGGCGTGCCGGTGGCCAAGCAATCGCACGCCGCCATCGAAAACACCATCAACGCGTGCCTGGCCAGCGGCCCGGTCACCCTGTTGGCACCGCTGATCCGCGCCCAGAAGGGCTACCACACCGAGGTCGCCGAATGGGCCGTCAAACACGGCTTCACCCGCCTGCGCGTCGACCAGCAGTTCCAGGAGGCGGCCGGATTCACCCGCCTCGAACGATTCAAGGAGCACACCATCGACGCCGTGGTGGCGGAGCTGAAGCGCCCGCGATCTAACAAAAACGCCGCTCTCCCGGATTTTTCCGCCGCCATCGGGCGCGCGCTGGCCATCGGCAAGGGCCTGATCAAGCTGTTCACAGCCGACGGGCAGCTCATCCTGCTGTCCACCGAGGCGAGCTGCCCGGGCTGCAACCGCTCGTTCGACGACCTCGACCCACGGCTATTCTCGTTCAACTCGCCGCACGGATGGTGCCCGGAATGCCGCGGCTACGGCCGCGTCCCCATGCGCTCCGCCAAATCCGGCGGCCTCGCCCTCGACACCGCGCGCTTCGAGTCGGTCCTCGAAGCCGAGCTGGATGCCGAGCGCGCCCTCGAGCGCATGGACGACAGCGAGCTCGTCGAGTGCCCCGCCTGTCATGGCTCGCGCCTCAACCCGACCGCCTCGGCGGTGCGGCTTCATCAAGGAGTGCGGGCGTCCCGCGCGCAGCCATTGCTGCACGACACCTCGCTCTCGATCTCCGATCTATCCGCCCTATCGATCACCGCCGCCACCCGCCACTTTTCCAAGCTCGCCTTCAGCGACCCGCGCGAGGCGCTCATCTCGCGCGACATCCTGCCCGAGATCCACCAGCGGCTGGCGTTTCTCCAGGAAGTCGGACTCGGCTACCTGCAGCTCGACCGGTCCGGCAACACGCTCTCCGGCGGCGAAAGCCAGCGCATCCGCCTCGCCGCCCAGCTCGGGTCCAACCTGCGCGGCGTGCTCTACGTGTTAGACGAGCCGACCATCGGCCTCCACCCGCGCGACAACGCCGCGCTGCTCAAAACCCTGATCAAACTGCGCGACCACGGCAACTCGCTGGTGGTCGTCGAGCACGACGAGGACACCATCGCCGCCGCCGACCACCTCATCGACCTCGGACCGGGCGCCGGGCGCTTCGGCGGCGAGGTCGTCTATCAGGGGAAACCGCCGCGGCACACCGCTTCCAAATCCACAATCCAAAATTCAAAATCCACAATCGCCTCGCCCACCCTGCGCGCGCTGGCGCATCCGCTGGTGCATCCGACGCGCGGCGCGCGGCGCGCGGTGGCCAAATCCCAGCCGTTCCTCACCCTAACCGGGTGCACCGCCCACAACCTGAAAACCCTGACCGCGGCCATCCCGCTGGGCCGCCTGACGGTGCTCACCGGCATCTCCGGCTCCGGCAAGTCCACCCTGATGCACCAGTGCCTTGCGGTAGCGGCGGCCCACGACCGTCGCGAAAATTCCAAAGTCACCCAACCCTTCGCCTCCGCCAGCGGCTTCGAGGCCATCAAAGCCTGTTATGAGGTCGACCAATCGCCCATCGGCAAAACCTCGCGCTCGTGCCCGGCCACGTATGTGAAAGTGTTTGATCACATCCGCGCGCTCTACGCGCAGCTTCCGGAGGCGCGCATGCGCGGCTTCGACGCCTCCCATTTCTCGTTCAACACCGAGGGCGGACGCTGCCCCGAATGCAAAGGCAACGGCCGCATCAAACTGGAAATGGACTTCCTGCCCTCCGCCTGGGTCCACTGCGATGCGTGCAACGGCCAGCGCTACAACCCGGCCACCCTCGAAGTCACCTTCCGCGAACACAACATCGGCGCGGTGCTCGCCATGACCATCGACGAAGCCGCCAGCTTCTTCCAATCCCAGCCGCGCATCGCCGCGCCGCTCCAACTCATGGCCGACACCGGCCTGGGCTACCTGCAACTCGGCCAACCCTCGCCCACCCTCTCCGGCGGCGAGGCCCAGCGCATCAAACTCGTCTCCGAGCTCATCCGCGGCCGCGGCACCAAGGCCACCCTCACCAACGCCCACTTCTCGACCCACAACCTCTATCTGATCGAGGAACCCACCGTCGGCCTCCACATCGAGGACATCACGCGCCTCATCGACATCCTCCACCGCCTGGTCGACGAGGGCCACACCGTGGTGGTCATCGAGCACCACATGGCGGTGGCCGCCGAGGCCGACTGGATCCTCGACCTCGGCCCGGAAGCCGGCGCGGGCGGCGGCCAGATCGTCGCCCAGGGGCCGCCGGAAAAAATCATCACCTCCAAGAAATCGCGCACCGCGCCGTTTCTCAAGGTGGTGCTCAAAGCGTGCAAGTGATCCGAACCCACGAGCAGGATCGTCCCGTTCCGAAGTCCGGAGCAGCGCCACCTGTGGGTCGAATCGCGGGTGCCGGTCACCCGTGATAGAGTCCGTGGGCCGCGATCCACTCGGCCACCGCGGGTGCCAGCCACGGGTGGGTGGTCGCGCCGCAGCCGATCGCCTCGCGGATGGCGGTGGCGGATGCCGGGTGTGGGTCATCGATCACGTGGAGCACCTGCCCGGCACGGGGTTGCGGGCGCGGGCCGCGGGCCAGCACGATGAACTCGACGCGCGCCGCCAGGCGCTCGGGGTGCCGCCAGCGTGGCAGGGCATCCCATTGGTCGCCGCCCAGGATCCAGAACAGCCTGGCGTGCGGGTAGCGCGCGGCCATGGCCTCCGCCGTCTGATAGGAAAACGACGGTCCGTCGCGCCCGACCTCGAAATCATCCACCACCGCCCACGGCAGCCCGACGGTGGCCAGGCGCAGCATCTCCAAGCGCGCGGCCGCCGGGGTCGGGGCGCGGCCGGCCTTGTGCGGCGAGAGTTGACATGGCAGGAACCGGACCTCATCGAGCGCGAGCGCCTGGCGGGCGCGGTCCGCCAGATGGACGTGCCCGAGGTGCACGGGATCGAAGGTGCCACCAAATAGGGCGATTTTCGCGATTGAAGCCATGGCGTGGAGCAAGTCATGAAGCTGAGGCGCTGCCGGGTCAAGCCGCCGCCGCGTAGGCGCGTTCGTAAGAACGCGGGGCGCTATCTTCCCGCGTAGGCGCGTTCGTCAGAACGCGGCCCGATCACTGATGGACAATCGGCACGCGCGCAAATCTTGACTGCCAGGGCTGAGTTGTTACGCCTCCGGCTCCGCAGTGCCAAGTCGTTGCCATGGCGGCGAGACGCCATCATCACGCCCTGCCGCGGGACGCACCAGCCACGGCCAATGGAGCACCTCCGTGACGAAACCGCCACGAAACGCCTGGTGGACAGGCCGCCCGAATGTGGTAGGATTGCCACCTTGTCGTCTGTTATGAAACTTCCGCAACTGTCCCCTGCCGTGGTGATTGCCGCGAGCGTGGCGCTGAGTTCCTGCGCCAGTCTGCGCGATGCCGGCAACCATTCGGTGGCCGCGATCCGCCATTCCAGCTCGGCGGCCGCAACCCGAATTGCCACGTTCTCGGTGGCCGGGCTGCTCCCCGGTCCGCACGTGGCGGTGGTCAAAGTGCGTGCCAAGGATTTGAAGCCGCTGCCCACCGGCCACGAGCGCGCGCTTGCCTATGCAAACGAACGCAAGCAGGGCTTCTGGTTCTTCGGCGGCCCGGTGGACTTCAAGGAGCCCACTCTCCCCGAGGCGGGCGGCGACCCGGACGGCAGCCTGCTCCCGCCCAGGATTCCGTAACCCGCCGCGCGTCTAACCATCTCATTCCCGGCTTGATCCGCGCCTGTGGATGGGAATCATCCAGCCCATGTCCAGACTGTTCTGCGTCCGCGCCGCCGCCTTCGTCATCACCGCGGCACTGGTCACATCCTGTGGCGGCAATCCCCCGCCACGGCTCACCCAGTGGGAGGGGTCAGGCAAAACCTCGGACAATCGCAACCCATCTGCTAGCGAAGCGACCGGCCGGCCAGCGGCCACGCCGGCAACCCAAGTGGCGGCCATCCCGTCCACCCCGCCGCCCAAGATCGCCGGCGAAAGCGCCATCGTCATCGACGTGGTCAGCGGCCGCGTGCTCTACGCCAAAAACGCCGACAGCCAGCGCTCGGTGGCCAGCACCCAAAAAATCATCACCGCCCTGTGCATCCTTGATGCCGGCGACATCGACAAATCCGTCACCATCGACGCCAACGATGAGGCCTGTGAGCCAACCAAGCTCGAGCTCAAACCCGGCGACGTTTACAGCCGCCGCGAATTGCTCAAAGTGCTCATGGTCAAGAGCGCCAACGATGTGGCCCGCGCCTTGGCCCGCGATGTGGGCGGCGATCAAGCCTCCTTCGCCGCGCTGATGAACCGCAAATGCGCGGCCATCGGCATGCGCAACTCAAACTTCCTCAACCCGAACGGACTGCCCCTTCACGGCCAGTATTCCACGGCGCGCGACATGGCGATCGCCGCCCGCGCCGCCTACCACAGTCCGCTGATCCGTTCCTACACCGCCACCAAGGCGTTTACCTTTCGCTTCAACGACGGGCGCACCCGCGAGATCGTCAACACTAACAAACTGCTCAAAACCGTCCCCTACTGCGACGGTTTGAAAACCGGCACCACCAATGACGCGGGCCGCTGCCTGGTGTCCAGCGGCTCACTCAACGGCCGCTCGGTGATTGTGGTGGTCCTGAAATCCAACACTCCCAATATCTGGACAGACTCCGCCAAGCTGCTGCGCTGGGCGCTCGAACGGCCGGTGGCCGGGGTCTGAAGCCAGCCTCGCTCCCATGCCCAGCCCCTCAGAGGAACTCCAGCAACTCCAGGCGGATGGCTTGCTGCGCCGCTTGATTCCCTTAGATTCCGGGGCCGGACCGCAGGTCAGCCGCGGCGGCAAACCGCTGTGGAACTTCGCCTCCAACGATTACCTCGGCCTGGCCCGCCACCCGGAAATCGAGGCCGCGCTCATCGAGGGCGTGCAACGTTTCGGGGCCGGGGCCGCCGCCTCCCGGCTGGTCTGCGGCACCCTTCCCCCGCACCAACCACTCGAAGCAGCACTCGCCCAGGCCAAGCAATCCGAGGCCGCGCTCGTGTTCGCATCGGGCTTCGCCACCGCCCTGGGCGTCATCCCCGCCGTCGTCGGCAAGGCCGACTTCATCGTCCTCGACAAGCTATCCCACGCCTGCCTCGTCGACGGTGCCCGCCTCTCCGGCGCCACCCTGCGCGTCTTCCCGCACAACGACCTGCACAAGCTCGCGCGCCTGCTCGCCGGCATCCGCGCCAAAGCGCCCCGCGCCCGCATCCTGGTGGCCACCGAATCGGTCTTCAGCATGGACGGCGACCTCTGCCCGCTGCGCGACATCGTGCAGCTCGTCGAGGCGCACGACGCGCTTTTGTTGTTAGACGAAGCCCATGGGTTCGGGGTGCTGGGCAAATCCGGCATGGGCCTGGCCGACCAGGAACACCTGCAGCAGCGCGTGACCTTTCAAATGGGCACGTTGAGCAAGGCCGCCGGGCTTTCCGGCGGTTATATCGCCGCGTCGCGCCAATGGATCGACCTGCTGGTCAACCGCGCCCGTTCGTTCATTTACTCGACCGCCCAGCCCCCGGCCATCGCCCACGCCGCCCTGACTGCGCTGCGCCTGATCGGATCGGCGGACGGCCACGCGCGACGGGCGACCCTGCGAGAACATATCTCTCTGCTAGGCAACTTCCCCACCCCGATCCTCCCGATCCTCCGCGGCACCAACGAATCCGCCCTGGCCGCCGCCGCGGATCTGGCCGACGCCGGCTTGCTGGTGCCCGCGATCCGCTTCCCGACCGTTCCGCGCGGCACCGCCCGCCTGCGCGTCAGCGTGTCGGCCGCGCATCCGCCGGCGGCGGTCGCCGCGCTGGCCGCAGCGCTGCGCCAAATTACGCCGGTGGAACCGGCCCCGTAGGCGTGCTGGTAACAGCACGCGGGTCACTTCATGGCGACCTCAGTCCCTGCGGCCGAGGACCATGCTCAGGAAATACAGCAGCTGGGCGAGCGAGCCGACGGCGGCGGCGACGTAGGTCATGGCGGCCCAGAACAGCGCGCTCTTGGCCTTTTCATGCTCCATGCTGGCGGCGATGCCGCTGCTTTCCAGCCACACGAGCGCACGGCGGCTGGCGTCGAACTCGACCGGCAGCGTGACGATCGAAAACAGCGTGGTGATGGCGAACAGTCCCACCCATACCCATAACATCGTGGTGCTCTGGATCAGGCTGACACCCAGAAAGCCGGCGATCATGATATAATTGAGGATCTTGGTGGAAAACTGCACGGCGGGCACCAGTTGCGTGCGCAAGCCGAGCCACACGTACGCCTGCTGGTGCTGCAGGGCGTGGCCGCACTCGTGGGCGGCCACGGCGGCGGCGGCCACCGAGTTCACATGATAGACCGGCTCGCTCAGGTTGACGGTTTTCTTCACCGGGTCGTAGTGGTCGGTGAGCTGGCCGGGAACGCTGATGACCTGCACGTCAGTGATGCCGTTTTGGCGGAGCATTTCCTCGGCGATCTGGCCGCCGGTCAGGCGCAGGGGAATCTGCGAATACTCGGCAAAGCGGCGCTTGAGCATCCCGCTGATGAGCAGGCTGACCAGGAAGGTCACGCCAATGATCACCAAATAGAGCGGCGAGATCCCGCGGGGCGCGTAGCCAAGCTGGGCGAGATGGAACGTTTCAATCATCATGGGTGGAAATTAACCTGATTTCAGGGTTGCGCAAGATCAAGCTCGCGCCATCACCCTGGCGCGTTGCCGCGCCACCTTTCCGCGTCTTCGGCCTCATCGAGGCCGCGCCACCTTTGCGGTTTCAGAAAAACCGCGCGGTGCCTGTTTCCACGCAATTGGCGGCGTAGAGATACATGGCCGCGGACCACGTCTGCCAATCCTCGCCCGCCGGGCGGCCATCCCGCGCCTGAAACCACTCGTTGAAGCCGAACGAGTTGGGCGGCGTCGGCGGGGATTTGCGCACCACCCGCACCAATTCAGTGAGGGCGCGGAGCTTGGCTTCCGCCAGCGATTGTTGACCGGCGGCAACCAGCGCGGCGATGTGAAATCCGCAGACAAACGGCCAGACACCGCCGTTGTGGTAATGACCCGGCTGGTTGTAAGTCGCGTAACGCGGGTGCCAGTCGGGGTCAGATGGCAACACGCAGGGGAACAAACAGGGCGGCACCTCCAAGACCAATTCGCCGGTGGCGCGCATCCCGGCACAGCGCGCTTCGATCCACGCCAAGATCTCCCGGGCTCGCGCGGGATCGGCCAGCCCGGTCAGGATCGCCAGGCTGTGGCCGAGCACATCGCAGCGCGGGTCGCGCAGCACCTTGTAAAACCACAGCGCATAGGTGGGCAGGCCCTCAGTGACAAAGCCGCGGCCGTCGGCACGGTTCGCCTCGAGCCGAAACGCATCCGCCCGCTGGTCCAGGCCGAGGACTTTGAGATAGCCATGGACGAGGGCGTTGACATACAGCCCCTGGCCCAGGACCCATTGTTCGTCGCGCCAGTCACTGGTGGGTTGCTGACCGACCAACAACCGGTCCTCGATGCTCTGATAGTCCATCCACTGCAGGGCCCGCGCAGCCGGCTCTGACAACAACCCCGCGTCGCCGGTGAAGCGCCGGAACATCCCCAGCACCAGCAGGAACAGCGGGGTGGTGTCGCTGGCACCGCGGTCCTCCGGATCATGCACCAACGACGGGATCTGCCCGCGCGGGCTCTGGTTGCGGGCCAGCGTCTCGAGCACCCGGCGCAGCGAGAGCAGCAGCACCTCGTTGCCGGAGGCCAGGATGCCGAGGGCGGAAATCAGCAGATCCCGGGTGTAGGGTTCCGGATAACCCCAGCCCGCCGTGCGCGGCAGGCCGTCATAGGGCCCGGCGGCGTTATGCAGAAGCACGTCCAGCGCGGCCTGCTTGGCTTGTGGAACCGTCGCATTCATGTTAGGCAGCCACCTCAGTTAGAATGTCAACCAGCTGTCGCGCCACGATCCGGTAATCGAAGCGCTCCACCACCCTGCGCCGTCCCGCCTCGCCCAGCCGTTGGCGCAGGCCGGCGTCATTGAGCAGCAGTTTCAGATAGGCGGCGATATCCCGCGCACTGGCACGATAGTCCGCCACCCGGGGTGAGTCGAACACCACCCGATGGCCCGGTTCAAAACCCGCCGCCGGGCCGAGCACCGCCTCGGTGATGCGGATTTCCTCGGCCACGCGGGCGAGCAGCGCGGTTTCGCCGTGAACCAGCGTGTCGAGCATGGCCATCGCCTGGATCCCGATGACCGGTTTGCCGCAGGCCCCCGCCTCCACCTGGGGCATGCCGAAGCCCTCCAAGCGCGACGGCGCGGCATAAATGTCGCAGGCGGCAATCAGATAGGGCATCAGGTTGCGGGAAACCAGATGGGTCTGGAAACTCACCCGATCCCGGATCCCTAGGGAATCGGCCAACTGCACATCGAGCTGGTTCTGGACGGTCGTGCGCTCCTGGGGCCAGACCTTGCAGACGTACCGCCAGGGGGGCACTTTGTTTCCGAGCGAGGCCAGGGCCTCCATGACCTCGCGCCCGCCCTTGGATGCGGCATCGCCCCCCACCGTGAGGATCAGCAACTCGCCGGGCGACACCCCCAGGCTGTCCCGGACCGCGAGCACTTTGGGATCCTCCGCCAGCCGCGGGATGAATTGCCCGGTGTCGCATCCGACCGGCAAGGTCACCATGTGGTCGCCGCGGATCCCGTCGCGCACAAACGTTTCCCTGACCCAGTTCGAGGTCACCAGAATGAGCGGCATTGCATTCAGGATGTCCCGGTAGTTGGCGACGTAACCGTCGGCGAGCAACCACGGCACGGCACGGATGCCGAAACGCCGGGGGTGGAGCACCAGATCGGGCACGTCGCCCCAGAATCCGACTCCCACCACCACATCGGGTTGGAACCAGCGGTAATACCATTCCTTTTCGAGGGCCGACTCCAGGTGGGCGGCGTGGGCATCGACCCCGATCTCCAAAAGTCCCTTGAGCAGCAGGTCCCCTTGGGTGGCCAAACCGCCTGGAACCGGCGGATATTGATAGAGAATCAGGATTTTCATGGCGGGGGGGGGAACGCGATGGAAAGTTCAAACGTGGGCGACCGATGGCGGGGTGGCCGCCTGGTGGCTAAAACAATGGAACGCCTCCGTGCGCGGGATCACCTGGGCCTCCCAACTGACTGGACTGAAACCATAAACCCGGGTGATGATGTCGTATTTCCGCATCCACAGCGCGTCCGACAAGGGAACCCGCAGGCTGGCACTCATCCGCGGCCGCGGCCGATGAGTCCCGCCGCCATCCTCATAGGCGAATTGCCACAGCTTTTTGACCCGGAGGATTCCGTCCCGCCACAATCCTAAGACAGCCTGCGAGACCTCTTCGTGGCGCCGATGCGACGTGTATTCGCCGCTTGGCGAGTGGGTCAGCAGCAAGTCGTAGTCGCGGCCCGGCAGCAGCTCCAAGATGGTGTCCCGGACCAAGTTGTCCGGGAGCGGGACTTGCTCCGGACCATCGTCCAAATCGCCCATCCGGCCTTGCGCATTCAAGCAGTCCAGCGCGCTGCGGAATTTGGGCGCACGATCCGGATCCTTGCCGCGGCAGAGGGTCACGATGAACGGGGACCACGCCGGGTGGCTCAATAGCAGACCACCCGCCCACAGGGTCTCATCATCGGGATGGGCGACCACGACCGCCACCCGCCGGATTCCGCACTGTTCCGAATATGGATCCATCGCTATGTTCATCTTGTCCTCCTGTTCCAATGCTGTCCCCAACGCCGGCGCGCCACCACGTCCCACCAGCGATACCATCGCACACTAGCTCCTTGGGCTCAAGTCCGCTCTGCTGGCTTCGCCCTCAAACCCACGGCTGACAGGCTCCCTGGCCAAAAAGTGGACATTGCGCGACATGTTTGGTATGTCGCGGCGTCATGATTCATCCGCCGCACCATCACCCCTCCCCGGAAGATTCCCACGGCAGTGCCACGGCGACCTACCTGCCCGACTGGATCCCGGCGGGCTCGGAGCACGATCCGCGGTTTGCATGTCGCGTGATGTCCGGCGTTCTGCCAGGATCCGCGCTCGTGCAGCACCAGCCCACCAAACGCCGCAAACTCACGCTCGACGACTACGAGCACGGCGTGCTCACCGCCAACGTCAGCATTCTCTCGCGCGCCATCACCCTGGTGGAAAGCAACCACCCCGCCCACGAAGCGCTCGCCCAGCAACTGCTCACCCGCATCCTGCCGCAATCCGGCAAGTCGGTGCGCGTCGGCATCACCGGCGTGCCGGGCGTCGGCAAAAGCACCTTGATCGAGTCCCTCGGCTGCCAACTCTGCGCCATGGGCCACCGCGTGGCCATCCTCGCCGTGGACCCCAGCAGCAGCGTCACCGGCGGCAGCATCCTGGGCGACAAAACCCGCATGCAGCACCTGGTCCGCGAGCCGAACGCCTACATCCGCCCGTCGCCCTCGAGCGGCTCGCTCGGCGGCGTCGGCCGCAAGAGCCGTGAAACCATGTTGCTGTGCGAGGCCGCCGGCTACGACGTGATCCTGGTGGAAACCGTCGGCGTCGGCCAAAACGAAATCGCGGTGCGCTCGATGGTGGACTTCTTCCTGCTGATCATGCTCGCCGGTGCCGGCGACGAACTCCAGGGGATGAAAAAGGGCGTCATCGAAATCGCCGACCTGTTAGCCGTCAACAAGGCCGATGGCGACAACGTCCAGCGCACCCACCTCGCCAGCGCCGAATACAACCGGGTCTTGGACATCCTGCAGCCCGCCACCCCGGGCTGGCAAACCCGCTGCACCACCTGCTCCGCCTTGTTTCCCGAAACCCTCGCCGCGCTCTGGGACCGCGTCGAACAGTTCGTCGCCACCACCCGCGAGTCCGGGGCTTTCACCGCCCGCCGCCAACACCAGTCGATCGAATGGATGCATGCCATGATCGGCGAGGAACTGCGCAACCGGTTCTTCCGCAACCCCCGCGTCAAATCCCTCCTGCCAGAACTCGAACAACAGGTCGCCGCCCAAACGCTGCCCGCCGCCACCGCCGTGCGCCGGATCATGGAGCGCTTTGAGAGGGACTCATAAACCCGCCGCGCCAACCTCCGGCAGCCATGCCAACGCCTTTGAATCCTCAACCCGCAATCCGATCTTCTTTCCTCACCGAGTTGACACTCCCACATATGCACGCTCCCAAATCCACCACACCGCGCGCGCTGCTGTTAGTTCTGCTGGCGGCATCGGTCGTCGCGCCGGCCCGCGCGGGTGAGAACTGGCCGCAATTCCGCGGCCCGCATGCCGACGGCCAATCGCCGGCGCACGGGTTGCCCGTCACCTTCAGCGAGACGCAGAACGTGCTGTGGAAAACTCCGGTCCACGGCAAGGCCTGGTCCTCACCCGTGGTCTGGGACCAACAGATCTGGATGACCACCGCCACCAAGGACGGCACCGAACTGGGCGCCGTGTGCGTGGATGCCGGCTCGGGCCGCATCGTCCACGACGTGGTGGTGTTCAAAATTGCCAAGCCGCAGTTCTGCCACCCGATGAACAGTTATGGCACCCCCACCCCGGTGGTGGAAAACGGCCGGGTCTATCTCCATTTCGGCACCCATGGCACCGCCTGCCTCGACACCGCCAGCGCCCAACCGCTGTGGACCCGCCAGGATTTCGCCTGCGACCACTTCCGCGGCGCGGCGTCGTCGCCCGTCGTGGCGGACCAGCTGCTCGTGCTCACCTTCGACGGCGTCGACGCGCAGTATCTCGTGGCGCTCGACAAAACCAGCGGCAAGACCGTTTGGAAGCGCGACCGCAACACCGTCTTTGAAAAGGACGACGGCGACTATCACAAGGCCTACTCGACGCCCGCTCTTCTATCCGTCAACGGCCAGCCACAGCTGGTCAGCCCCAGCGCCGGGGCCACCATCGCTTATGTGCCCGCCACCGGCCAGGAGATCTGGCGGGTGCGCAGCGGCGGCATGAATGCCGCGGCCCTGCCGCTCTTCGGCAACGGCCTGGTGTATGCCACCAGCGCCTCCGGCGGCTATCAGCTCTTCGCGGTGCGGCCCGACGGCCGCGGCGATGTCTCCGACACCCACGTGGCCTGGAAGTTCGCCAAAAACGTCCCGTCGCGCTCCTCGCAGATCCTGGTCGGCGAGCGCCTGTTCATGATCAGCGATGCCGGCGTGATCTCGTGCGTCGACACCAAGTCCGGCCAGGCCGTGTGGCAAAAACGGATAGGAGGGGCGTTCTCCGCCTCGCCCCTGTGCGCCGACGGGCATCTCTATTTCTTCGGCGAGGACGGCGAGGTCCCGGTGATCGACGCCGCCGACACCTATCAGCCAATCGCCAGCAACCACCTCGACGGCGGCTTCATGGCCTCGCCCGCGGTCTATCACAACTCGCTCATCCTGCGCTCCCGCACCCACCTCTATCGGATCGAATCCCGGCCCTAGGGCGCAGGGCGGAGCACGACCAACACGGCTTCCAGCGGCTCCAGCACGAGTGCGTGAGGCTGAGGCAAGGCCACATTTCGATAGAGGGACTGGCGTTCCGCGGATTCGCCGCGGTAGCAGTCGATGTCGGCCTGGTGCCAGCCGGCCGCGCCGCGCGCGTCGAGCGAGACTTGCAGCGCTTGTTTCTGGTCGGTGATGTTGACGAAGCAATAGCCAACCAGCCCCTCGGGCGATTGCCAGGAACTGGTCAGCACCGCGCGTTCGTCGAAAGGCTCCAGCCGCCAGCCCGCGGGGCCCGCGACCCCGAGCTGCAGCGTGACGGTGGGGACATCGAACTCCAGCGGATGGAGCATCCGGCCGAGGATGAGGAACCGCCGGGCCTCGGTCTTGAGCAGGCTCATGTGGTTGCGCAGCATTTTGAGCTGATCCGCATGCGCCTCGGCCATCGCCTGCTGGTTCGACCACACGGACACCGCCGGCGTCTTGCCTGTGACCAGGTTGACCGCCATGTCGCGCACGGTCAGCGGGTTTTTGGCCGCCCCCGCGGCCGGCCCCTCGCCGCCATAGGCGATGGCGAACTCATGATAGAGATAGGTAAACAGCGGGATGCCACGGGCGCCCGGCGCGCTGCGATACCACCAGCGTTCGCGGAACTCCCGGGTGTGGAAGGCGTCGAGGTCCTGAATCAGCTCCTCGTGCGGCTCCTCGTGCGCCAGCATGAAATCGGGGGTCAGCTCCTTGCCGTGCCGGCGCAGGTCCGCCAGCAATTGGCGGAAGGCCTGCGTCTGATAATCCCCGCGCCCCGGCGCGTGGCCGTGCGCCGCGCTGTAGCAGGCGTCGCCGCCGCCGGTGGTGGTTTGGTCCATCTGCACGGTGTCGATTCCCAAGGCATGGAGCTGGTCGATCACCGCGCGGAAGAACTCCCTGGTGCCGGGCGCGGCGGGACAGAACTGATAGGAATGGCGCTTCCAGACGTTGTCCTTGCCCGGCGCGGTCTCGTCGAGCACATAGGTTTTGGGCTTGCCGGACGCGGCGTCGATCACAAACGAATCGACATGACGCTCCCACCCCGGCACGTCGCCGCCGTCGCGGCCTTCGTTCTGATAGGTGCAGTTCAGCCCCGAGAGGTAGACCAAGGGGTGGAAGTTCTCCTGCCGCAGCCGCCCGATCACGCCCGCGGCCCGCGCCGCGTCATAAACGGGGAAATACGCGCCCGCCGTCCAGCGGCGGTGGTTCTCCCAGCCGGGCAGCATCGGCACCACCGGCCCGGCGATTTTCCCGCGCAATGACTGCATGTGCTCCAGCAGCTTCGGATAGTACGAGCCGCTGCAGAGACTGTTAGCTCCGCCGTAGGTGCGGACCTCGCACGTGTGGATGCAGGGCCCCTGCAGCCAATAGGCGGGGATGTCAGCGCGTTGGGCCAGCGTTTGCGCGCACCATGCCTGACGCACGGCCCAGCGCTTGTACAGGTCCGCCGTCTGCTGCCAGGGGCCCGAGGTGACGCCCAGTGCCGTGGCGTAGGGACTTTCCCACCGCGCGACCGGCGCCCCGGCGAGTTGGTAGTCCTGGGACAGGATCATCCGCTGGCCATGCTTGGCAATGTTCAGGCAGCGCCCGTGGCCGTGCGTGTCCATGCTCGCCAAATACACGCCCGCCGTGCGGTCCTGATAGGAGCAGAACTGCATCGACTGGTCGCCTGGATAGGCCCAGGCGATCGAGTAGTCGGCCGGCCAGTTCGCGGCCGGGTTCTCGATCATGACGCCCGGCAACGCCGGCCCGATCAGGAAATCGTCGTCCGGAGCACCGATTTTCGGCACGGCACTCACGCACGGGAACCTGACGGTCGTGAGCCGCAGGCGGCTCGGATTCACCAGCGTGATCGACCAGCGGGCAAACGGTTCGGCGTCGTCCAACTGGCCATCAAGCGCGACGCCCAGGTCGCCGGATGGCCCAAGCCCGTCAAACGTCAGGTGGATGCGCTGGCCCCCGGCGCCCGGGCTGAGCGTGACCGTGCCGCCCTTGGCCTGTTGGCTCTCGACCCACGACCCAGCGCCCTGCGGCGACGCGATCTGCAGGGCAAACATCGGGCCGGCAACCGCCCCGGCTAGCAGGTTCGTGCCCGACGGCTTGTGCACCAACTCCCGCAAGCCGGGCACGGGCGTGGTGTCGAAAACCATCCTCAGCTGCGCATTCTCGACGGTCACCCGGTCGGACGCCATCGCTGGGGCGGCCATTTCCAGAACCGCAACCAGTGCGCACCCTAGCAATCGTCGCAGTCGCAGTGTCAGGGAGGTCATATAAGAACACGGCTTATAACCCGCAACGCAGAAATGGAAACCCGAAAGTCAACGCCACCACGCCCTAGCCACCGGATCGGCAAAAGGGTCGCGCTCAAGCCAGGGAGTTTGGCCGGCAACGCTGCGATTCTCTTGAAGCTAGGTAACCAGCGATTTGGCTAAACAATCACACTGATTTTGCATGGTAGGGTCATCATGACGGCCACGAACGCGTGTTCACCAACGTTTCAAGCTGAGCCGACCCTTCACATTCGATGCGCGACGGAGGCACTTGAAATCAGCCAACTGCGGGCCGTTTTCGATGAAGAACACTATCTTAAGGCTGGGCGGCCCGCTGGACATGTGCTGTGGCAAGGGGCTTATGAACACGACCCGGAAGATGGAAGGAAAATTTTCGGTTGCCAAGCGCGTTGGTCTGATCCACTCTCCGGCCGTTGGAACGACGGAGCGGTGTTACGAGTTGAATTTCGGAACTGCCGCTCGGGTTGACGTTTCCCTGCCCCACCGGGTTGAGCATGCCACCGATGGCACTTTAAACCGGTTGACCCGCGGGATCGCAGCTTCCCATCCCGTCCCGCAGACCTGCGAGCGCATCGCGCTTCCATGCCTGCCCCGCCAGACTCACCTCAACCCCCATTTCACCCATTTCCTATGGCCGGTCACAACAAGTGGTCCAAGGTCAAACACATCAAAGCGAGAGTCGATGCCATCAAAGGCAGGGTCTTCAGCAAGTGCGCGCATGAAATCGCACTTGCTGCCCGTGCTGGTGGCGGCGATCCCGCGATCAACAACCGTCTGCGCAGTGCCATCGACAACGCCAAGGCCATGTCCACACCCAAGGACAATATCGACCGCGCGATCAAAAAGGGCACCGGCGAACTCGGCGGCGAGGCCATCCAGGAGGTTGCTTACGAGGGTTACGGCCCTGCGGGCATCGCCTTCATCGTGGAAATGGCCACCGACAACCTCAACCGCGCGGCGGCCGATATCCGCTCGATCTTCGTCAAAAACTCCGGCAGCATCGCCACCCAGGGCAGTGTTTCCTATCAATTCGAACGCAAGGGTGAAATCCGCATCCCCGCCGCCGCCATCGACGAGGACCGGCTCATGGAGTTGGCGATCGAGGCCGGAGCCAATGACGTGCAGAGCGACGACGACGAGCACCTGATCCACACCGCGCCTAACGAACTGGGGACCGTGGCCAACGCGCTGCGCGCCGCCGGCTTGGCCCCCGCCTCGGAAAAACTCGTTGCCATCGCCCACAACCTGAGCGTGGTCACCGATCTGGGGATCGCGCGCCAAATTCTCAAGCTTCACGACCAACTCGATGACTACCCCGACACGATGAATATATTCACGAACTTCGAGGTTTCTGACGACATTCTTGACCAACTCAATGCGTGAGCGGTGAACCGTGCCGCGCCCCCTTTTTATCTCTAGATTCCAGATGAGCAACACCACCCACGAGGACAACCTGCCAGGCTTTCCGGCGGACACCCAAGGCGCAACCCCGCCCGCCCGCAAGCGCGCGGCGAAAAAAGTCGTCGTGACCGCCGCCACGGATCAACCGGTGGTCACCAAAGCCGCCGCGAAGAAAGCCGTGGCTAAAAAGGCCGCCGTCAAAACCACTGCCGCCAAAAAAGTGGCGGTGAAAAAAGTCGCGGCCAAAGCCAGCGCGCCACCCGAACTGGCGCTCCAGTCGGTGACGGCGGATCCGGTGCCAGCCACCAAAACCCCACGGGCAAGGAAAACTCCTGCCGCACCGCCGGAACCCGTTCGCCACGAACCCGCGTCGCCGCCCATCGCCTCCCCGCCGGCAGAACCGAAACGTTTTGGTCGGGTTCCCGGTGGTGGACCCGTCGCGGCACGCGAAACTCCGCCGCCTGCGCCGGTCCCGCAAGCCGCCCCCCCATCTCCAAACTCACCGCCCGCACCCCGCATCCCACATCCCGAGGATCGCCCGCGCCAGGCCAACCAGGCCAACCAGGCCAACCAGGCCAACCAGGGCAACCCGGGCAACCAGGGCAACCCGGGCAACCCGGGCAACCCGGGGCGCAATTTTCAAAATCGGGACGGTTCGCCGCAGCCAAGTCGCAGCAAGCGCCGGCGCGACAAGCGCAAGAACCGCAACGAGCGCCAACCGCAGGGCAAGCACCCGGATTCCGCCCGCGCCGAGGGCGGGGCGTTTCCACCCGGCAGTGATCCCAATGAGCGCCGCGCCGCCGCCCCGGCCGCACCCGTTGTGCTCGGTCCGAAGATCGAAGCCAATGGCATGCTGGAACTCGCACCCAAGGGCTTTGGCTTCCTGCGCATCCCGGGCAAAAACTTCGAGATGGCCCGCGACGACGTGTTCGTCACTCCCGAATCGATCCGCCGCTACAATCTGCGCGTCGGCCAGTGGATCCACGGGGTCTATCAGGACGGGCCGCGCGGGCCGCAGCTCATGGAGATCACCGCGGTCAACGGCATGCCGCCCGAGGACGCCGCCAAGCTCCCGCACTTCGACGAACTCAAGGCGATCAACCCGACCCGCCGCATCAGCTTCGAGACCACCCCGGAGCGCTTCACCACCCGCGTGGTGGACATCATGGCACCCGTCGGCCGCGGCCAGCGCGGGCTCATCGTCTCGCCGCCCCGCTCGGGCAAAACCACCCTGCTGCTGCACATGGCCGAGGCGATCCGCGAGAAATACGAGGACACCATCCACCTGATGGTGCTGTTAGTCGATGAGCGCCCGGAGGAAGTCACCGAGTTCCGCCGCGCCCTGCCCGGCACCGAGATCTATGCCAGCTCCAACGACGAGCAGGCGCGCAACCATTGCCGCATCGCCGAGTTGGCCATCGAGCGCGCCAAGCGCCTGGTCGAGGCCGGCAAGGATGTCTTCCTGCTGATGGATTCCATCACCCGGCTGGCCCGCGCCTATAACAACACCATGAGCAACCACGGCCGCGGCACCGGCTCGGGCGGCATCACCATCGGCGCGCTGGAAGTCCCGCGCCGCCTGTTCGCCGCCGCCCGCAACACCCGCGGCGGAGGCTCGCTGACGATCATGGCCACCGCCCTGATCCAGACCAACTCGCGCGCCGACGAGGCGATTTTCATGGAGTTCAAGGGCACCGGCAACATGGAACTGGTGCTGGACCGCAAGATCGCCGAAAACTATATCTATCCGGCAGTGGACATCTTCAAGTCCGGCACCCGCCGCGAGGAGATCCTCATCCCCGACCACATGCTGCACAAGATCCACCTGATCCGCCGCGGCCTCTCCGGCCACCGCCCGGTCGAGGCCATGGAGCGGCTGCTGTTCTTCCTGAAGAAATTTCCGAACAACCCGCAGATGCTCCTCGAGATCAAGGGCTAGGCCGCGACCGCCGCCTCACACGATCTTGAGCCGCGCCAGGTCCTGGGTGTCGATCAAGCCGACGGGTTTGCCGTGTTCGTCCACCACGATGATGTCGTCGATGCGGTTCTGGCCGAGGGTGCGCAGCACCTCGACGGCCAGCGCGTCGGCGCGCACGGTGATCGGCCGGCGGGTCATCAGCGAGGCCACCGGCTTGCCGCCCAGCAGCGGGTCGAGGCGGAACCCGCGGGCGAAGTCGCCGTGGGTGAAAATCCCGGCCAAATCTCCCGCCGCATCCAGAATCAGGCAGGCCCCGGCGCGCACCCGGTTCATCGCATCCAGCGCGGCGAAGATATCGGCGTGGTCCGCCACCGTCGGCAAATCCACATCCGAGCGCATGATGTCGGCGACCCGGGTCAGCAGCGCCCCTCCTAACGACCCGCCCGGGTGGTAGCGCGCGAAGTCCTCCTCGGTGAAGCCGCGCGCCTCTAACAAAACCATCGCCAGCGCGTCGCCCATCACCAACATGGCAGTGGACGAGGAGGTGGGGGCGAGATTGAGCGGGCAGGCCTCGCGTTCCACCGAGGTGTCGAGGGTGACATCGCTGAGGCGCGCGAGCGTGGAGCCGGGCTTGCCGGTCAGCGTGATGACCTGCACCTCGAAGCGTTTGATGAAGGGCATGAGCTCAAGCAATTCGCGGGTTTCGCCCGAGTAGGACAAGGCCAGCACGGCGTCGCCGTCGGAGAGCAGTCCGAGATCGCCGTGGCGCGCATTCTGCGAGTCGAGCACCACGGCGGTGGCGCCGGTGGAGTTGAGAGTGGCGGCGATCTTGTGGCCGATGTTGCCGGATTTGCCCACCCCGATGACCACGATCTTGCCGCGCTGGGCGAGGGTGTGCTGGAGCCGGGTCACCGCGGCGAGAAAGCGGTCGTCGAGCGTGCCCGCCATGCGCTGCAAGCCCTCGATCTCGGTTTCGATGACAAATCGCGCCTTGACCAAATAGTCCATGGCCCATGACAAGGCCGGATCCTCCCACTTGGCAAGACCGGTTTCCTGCGCGGGGCAGGAGCATAGGCGTCCCGCCGGTGTCGGCCTGCACCTCAACCGGGTGCAGAGTGAGCGATGAGCATGGCCAGCCAAGGCGGTAGCTCATCGTCAGCCGCTCTCATCGAGAGCGGACCCCCTTGGAGTAGGCACCCGACATGGGTCTCATCTGGGTGAGGTGGAGCGGCCACGATGAGGCCGCAGAGGAAATCGCGGAGAAAATTGCGAGGATTCAGCAATGCGCCTGAGGAGAACTGGCCTCAGACATGCTGAACTCTGCCAGGGTTGAAGCGCCATGCGGGAACTCGGTTGATCCGCTTTGGCTCCGGGCAGCATGCCCGGGCCACTGTGGCGCGGGCATGCTGCCCGCCGCCTCTCTCCACCAGAGCTCATTGGATTTACTCCGAGTTCTGGCTGGTTCATCTAGAGGAATCCAACCCATATCGCACCTTGTCACTCTGCAGATTTTGCTGAAGACTGCCGCTAACCATTCCCTCCAGGTTATGAAATTGCTCTCCGGTTTGTTCGTTTTTGCCGCCGCTTTCATGGAAAGGGAAATACCCCTGTGAAAAAGATCACCATAAAAAAACTCATCGCCGTGATTTGGGCTGCTTGGTTGCTGGGCAGCGCCGCCAGCGCCACCACCTTGATGGTTATTCCCATCTTCGAGCCACTGAGCCTGCAGGGCACCGACGGCGACGACGCGATCTCGGATACGGGCGACGCATTGCAGGCCTGCGTCATGTCGCGGCCGATGGCGCTCAGCGGGGCGTTCCCGGAAGTGCTGGTTGACGCGATCCGCAGCCCGCATTTGATCCCAAGCAACCAGCCGAACTACAAGGTCCAGGAAGCCAACCTGCTGGTGCTGTGCAACATCGGTATCAGCGGCACGATCGCCGCGGGTGGCATCACCGTCCGCTTGGATGTCTCCCAGCTCGCCATCCCCCCGAAGGTCGATCTCACCTCGCGGCAGATTCTCAAGCTCACTGTGGTGGCGCTTCGCAAAACTCTTGAGGACTATCAGCGGCCGCAAACCCAACCGCTCTCAGTCACCCTGCTCATTGAGGGCACCAGCGAGGCGAATTCCGGTCTGCGCAACCTCGCCACTCACTTCGTGCTCGGCGAGCCGCCATCGCCAAAATGATCCACCTTGTGCCGGATTTGCCTTTGCAACCCGGCACAAATTCCCTTGCATCGGCCAACCTCCTTCCTCCATGCCCCAACGCCCACGAGATCCCCGCCCGTTCAAGCGCGCCATCCTCAAACTCAGCGGCGAAGCCCTGCGGGGTGCCGATGCCCGCGACAATATTTCTCCTGAAATCGTCAACCGCATCGCCATGGAAATCCGCGAAGCCGTCGATACCGGCCTGCAACTCGGGATCGTGGTGGGCGGCGGCAATTTCTGGCGCGGGGCGAGTGCCTCGGCCCGCGGCATGGACCGGGCCACCGCCGACTACGTGGGCATGCTCGCCACGGTCATGAACGCCCTGGCCCTCGAAGGCTACCTGGAACACCACGGCGTAAGTTGCGTGGTGCAATCGGCCATCGAGATGAAAAACGTCGCGGAACCGTTCATCCGCCGCCGCGCCGAACGCCAACTCGACGAAGGCAAGGTGGTCATTTTCGCCGCCGGCACCGGCAATCCGTTTTTCTCCACCGACACCACCGCCGCCCTGCGCGCCAGCGAAATGGGGGCCGACGTCATCCTCAAAGCCACCCAAGTGGACGGCGTCTATGATTCCGACCCGCGCAAAAATCCGAGCGCGGTGCGCTACGAACACGTCACCTTCCACGAGTGCATTTCCAGCCGGCTCAATGTGATGGACACCACCGCTTTCAGCCTGTGCATGGACAATCACATCCCGATCATCGTGTTTGACCTCGCCCCGGTCGGCAACCTTTCCCACGCCCTGCGCGGCCTGCCCATCGGCACGCTCGTCCACGGCGAATAAATTCAAACCCACCACCGCCATGGACCCCACCGAAGCCATCCTTGAAGTCGAAGAAGCCATGATCAAATGCGTTGAGTATCTCAACCAGGAGTTCGTCGGCGTGCGCACTGGCAAGGCCAGCCCCGCCCTGATTGAAAACCTCGACGTGCATGTCCACGCCTATGGCGGCATTAGCAAACTCAAGAGCATCGCCGTGATCAGCTCGCCGGAGCCCCGCATGCTCATGGTCCAGCCGTTCGACCCCGCCACCACCCGCGACATCGAGCGCGCCATCCGCGAGAGCAAGCTCGGCCTCAACCCCGCCGCCGCCGACCGCTCGATCCGCGTGCCCATCCCCGAACTCTCCGAGGAACGCCGCCGCGACATGGTCAAACTCATCAAGCACCTCGCCGAAGAAGCCAAAGTCCGGCTGCGCGCCGCCCGCAAGGACGGCATGGACGCCGCCAAAAAACTCAAAACCGCCAACCTCCTCACCGAGGACGGCCAGAAGGATTTTGAGGAGGAAGTCCAGGAACTCACCAAGAAATTCACCAAGAAGGTCGAGGAACACGCCGTCGCCAAGGAGGCCGACCTGATGAAGGTCTGAGGCCTGAGGCGCCATGCCTGCCTGACCCGAATAGCGCTACTTTAGTCTCATTTGGGATGGGCTAGGTGAATCCAGAGTCCGGCGGAAGGCGGGACTACTTACGCTGGAAGCGACGTGGCTCGGGGAGGCATGATCAATCAACGGTGGCGCGCCTGCTCTTCGATGAAGATTTCCGCCAGCCGGAAACACCGGCGCGCTAGGTCCTTGGCGTCGTTGTCACCGACGAGCGCAACGCCTTCCTCGCTGACTTCTGAGAGGTAGATCTTCCACGCGCGGGTGGCCAGCACCTCCGGGTCGATCCTGACGCGCGGGGCGTGGCCGGGATGCGCCGGCTGGCCGTGGGGCGCGGGCACCGCGGCGGGCGGGGCCGGCTCACCGGGCTCTAACGGGAACGGCTCCTCGTCCTGGCCGGCCAGTTGCGGTTGCGGGGCGTTGCCCTTGCCCTTTTTGCGGCGGCGCTTGCGTTTGGCGTGTTCAGCCGGTCCGGCGGCACCGGGGCTGGCCGCGTCGGGCTCCGGCCAATCGGTGCGCTGCGGCTGGCTTTCCGCCACCTGTGGCGGCAGAGGTGCGGCCACGGAAAAGTCCGGCAAGGCGGCCGCTGGCGGAGTGTCCTTGGCCGGTTTTCTGGGCCGGGGGGTGGAGATCCGGCGGGCGCGCGGCGCGCCGGCGGCGGCGGGATCGTTAGAAGATTCGGGGGAGAGTGAGGATTTGGCGCTCATGGGGTGGCTCTAATCAAGTCCGCAACCAAGCCACACGTCGAGCACAATCCGTCTCGACCTGGAAACGGCGAATCAATCCCAATGAACGCAAACCGCCTGAAGGCGGCACTACATACCTCCGTGGGTAACGTGGATTCCAGCGTAGGTAGTCCCGCCTTCAGGCGGACGGTTCATCTGCCCAATGCGTCCCCAATGAGGCTCAATCTAGCGCCATCCGGGTCACCATTCCCTTTGCCTCACCCACGTTGCTTTGGAAAACCAAACAGACCTACCGGGAGAAAGATCAAATTGACCGCACCTTCCTCCGCCGCCTGCTCGAAGACCGCGGCGAGTGGCCGGTGGCGTGAGCGCCACCTAACGACTCAGAAGTTCCGGATGTCGTCGAGGCTGGTGGTGTCAGTGAGACTGGGGGCGGTTTTTCCATCCTTGCCCATCGACCACAGGTCGTAGTCGGGGTTCTGGGTCAAGTCGGTCGCTTTGCCCGTCGCGCTGCGGTAACGGAAGGGGTTGCCCCAGGGATCAGTGATCGGCGTCGTCGCCAAGACCGCGCCGGTGGTCCAGCCCTGCTTGGAGGTGAGCGGGTCAAGCTCTGGCAGATAGATTCTCTTGGTGGTGTCGCTGGATCCGTCGTAATACAGCGCCTTGAACAGAATCTGGTCTCCTCCGGTGCCGTTGGATCCGTCGACGGTGGCCGGATAGCTCCCGTTTTCCAGCTTGTAGGCTTCGATGGCCTTGGACAGCAGGGCCATCTGGACCTTGCACTTTTCCTTGGCCTGGCGCTCGGAGGCGTAGCCCAGCCCGCCGACGACGAGGCTGGCCAGGATGACGATGATGACGATGACCGCCATCAACTCGATGAGCGAGAAGGCGGCGCGACCGGGGCGTGGGGATGAGTGCATGATCCTTGAGGTATGGGAGTTGCAGCCGGCCTGGGCGGCCGGCCGGGTGACGAACGGATGCCAGCGGACCCGGAGGTCTTACTGGTTGCCCATCGTCGAGATCATCTTAATCAACGGTAGGAACAATGCAAATACAACCGAACCCACGACCAGGGCCAGGAACACGATCATGATCGGTTCCAGGATCGAGGTCAGAGCGGTCACCGAATTGTCCACCTCGTCGTCGTAGACGTCGGCGACTTTGAGCAGCATTTCGGGCAACTGGCCGGTTTCCTCACCGACGTCGACCATCGAAATGACCATGTTAGGGAACACGCCAGAGGCTTGCAGCGGGGTGACGATGGTTTCGCCTTCCTTGACGGCTTCGTGGACCTTTTCGATGGCACGGGAAATCACCACGTTGCCGGCGGTGTCGCGGGTGATGTTGAGGGCCTGGAGAATGGGCACCCCGGAAGTCACCAGCGTGCCGAGGGTCCGCGAGAAGCGCGACACGGCGCTCTTGCGCTGGATGTCACCGAGGATCGGCAGCTTGAGCTTGAGGTTGTCGATGGCCAAGCGGCCCAGGGCGGTGCGGCCCCAGATGTTGAAAAAGAACACTCCAAAGCCGAAGACGATGAAGATGAAGACAATGTTGGGCAGGATGAACGGGCGATCCAGGAAGAATTGCGAGGTCCCGAACACGATCTTGGAAATCAGCGGCAGCTCGGCATCGGTGGTGGCGAACATCTCCTTGAACTTGGGCACGATGAACACCATCAGGAACACCAGGATCGCCACCGCGATGAACATCACGATGACCGGATAGACCATCGCCGAGACGATCTTGTTCTTCAACTTCTGGGCTTTTTCCTGATACTCGGCGAGCCGGTTGAGGACGATTTCGAGCACCCCGCCGAGTTCGCCGGCCTTGACCATGTTCACATAAAGCTTGTTGAAGATCTTGGGATGCTGGGCCAGCGACTCGGAGAACGTGGACCCGCCCTGGACGTTTTCCGCCAGCGCGCTGATCGTGGCGCGCAGCACCGGAAGCGGCTCCTGCTTCTCGAGCACCGTCAGACTGCGCAGCAGCGGCAGCCCCGAGTCGATCAGGGTGGCCAGCTGGCGGGTGAAAATCATCAACCCCTTGGGCTTGACCCGGCCGCCAAGCTGGCCTTTGGCGGCCTTGGCCGCTTTGGACTTGCCCTTGGCCGGGGCGATTCCCTTGCCTTTCTTGGCCTTGCCCTCTTCCTGAATCTGGGTTGGATAGAGTCCCTTGCTGCGCAGTTGTTGGATGGCCTCGGGCTCGCTATTGGCGGACACGACGCCGGTGGTTTGCTCGCCTTTGGCATCAAGCGCGGAATATTGGAAGTTGGCCATGGGATGATTGGTGGGGTTGGAGAATGGTTTTGCTGACAGTCAATCGGATAATTTGTGAGATAGCGACGGGAAAAACAAGGCCGTCAGGTGTATTTGAGGACCTCTTCAATGGTGGTGTTGCCCAGATAGATGTTGCGCAAACCGTCCTCGCGCAGGGTGTTCATGCCGAGTTCGACGGCTTTTTGTTTGATCACCACCGTCGGCGCGCGGGCGGTGATGAGTTCGCGCAGCGGGTCGGTGATGTTGAGCAACTCATAGAGCCCGCGGCGCCCGCGGTAGCCGGTCTGCCCGCAAACCTCGCAGCCCGCACCGGTGAAAAAGTGCTTGTCCCCCAGCTCATGGGCGGAAACCCCCAGCTGGCTCAATATCGCCTCGTTGGGCTCGTAGGGCGACGTGCACGCCTTGCAGATGGTGCGCACCAGGCGCTGGGCCAGCACCCCTTCCAGCGAGGCCGCCAGCAGGAACGGCTCGCAGCCCATGTCCACCAGGCGGGTGATGGCCCCCGACGCGTCGTTGGTGTGGAGGGTGGAGAGCACCAAGTGGCCGGTCAGCGCGGCCTGGATGCCGATGGTGGCGGTTTCCTTGTCGCGCATTTCCCCGACCATGATCCGGTCCGGATCCTGGCGCAAAAACGCCCGCAGCACCCGCGGGAAATCCAGCCCGATCGCCTCGTTGATGGGAATCTGGATGATCCCGTCAATGTCATACTCGACCGGGTCCTCGGCCGTTAGCAGCTTGGAGTCGATCGTGTTGATCCGGCGCAACGCCGCATACAGCGTGGTGGTCTTGCCGGCACCGGTGGGCCCGGTCACAATGAAAATCCCGTTGGGCTTCTCGATCGTCTCGGTGATGTAGTTGTAGATGTGCTCGGTGAGTCCGAGGTTTTCCAGCGACAGGTTGACCGACGAGCGGTCGAGCACCCGCAGCACGATCGACTCGCCGTGGTGGGTGGGCAGCGACGACACCCGCATGTCGACCTGTTTGTCGCCCACCTGTTTGACAATCCGGCCGTCCTGCGGCAGTCGCTTCTCGGCGATGTTCATGTTGGCCATCACCTTGACCCGCGACAATATCGGCAGCGCCAGGTGGATCGGCGGCGGCACCATCTCGTAGAGCGAGCCGTCGACCCGGTAGCGGATCTTGAAGTCCTTTTCGAACGGCTCGAAGTGGATGTCCGAGGCTTTTTCCTTGATCGCCTGATAGAGCACCAGGTCCACGTAGCGGATGATCGGCGCCGAGTTGGCCTCGGCCTCCAGGTCCAGGCTGGACGCGGAATCCTTGCCGATCTGGAACTGGCTGAGGATGTCCTCCATCGCCTTGCCCTCACCGCCGTAACAGTCATTGATCTTGGCCTCTACCAGATAGTCCGGCGCCACCACCACGTGGATTTCACGCCCCAGGGCGAAGCGCAGGTCCTCCACGGTCTGCGGGTTGAGCGGATCCACCAGCGCCACGTAGAGCCCGGTCTCGTCAAAATTGACGGGCAGCGCGCCGTGCAGGCGGGCGGTGCCGGCAGGCACCAGCGCCAGCAGCGCCTCAGGCGGCGTCCAGTTGCGCAGATCCACCAGCGAGGTGCCCAACTCCGAGGCGACCACCGGCCAGATGTCGTCGCGGTGGCTGATGACCTGGAAGTCGGCCAGGATCTCGGCGATTTCCTTGCCGCTGTGGCCGATTTCGGCGAGGATGTCCTGGGCGAGGCTGTGATCGATGTGGCCGCGCGCCTGGAAAAGTTCGATGATCTGTTGGTTGTCCATGGGACGGGAAAAGCGAAGGGGTTGGAAAGTTGGGTTGGGTGGCGCGTCAATCGGCGTCCGACATCGTGGCATGCACGACTTCACTGCCGGAGGTGAGGCCGGAGAGCACCTTGCGGATCCCGTCCTCGCGCAGGGTGCGCATGCCGAGCTCGCGGGCCCGCCGGCGCAGTTGCGAGGTGGTGAGGCTGGTGTTGATCATTTGCCGCACCTCGTCATCGATGACGAAGATTTCAAAGATCCCCATCCGGCCGCGGTAGCCGTTGTTGCGGCACTTGTCGCAGCCCACCGGCCCGAAAATCGAGGCTTCCGACAGGCGCGAGGCATCCATCGACAAGGCACGGATTTCCTTGTCGCTGAGCTCGCTGGGCGTCTTGCACAGCGGGCAGAGCTTGCGCACCAGCCGCTGGGCCAGAATCGCCCGCACCGCCGAGGCGATCAGGAACGGCTTGACCCCGATGTCGGCGAGCCGGGCGACCGCCGAGGGCGCGTCGTTGGTGTGGAGGGTGGAAAACACCAAGTGCCCGGTGAGCGAGGCGTTGATCGCGATGTTGGCGGTCTCCGCATCGCGGATTTCCCCGATCATGATGATGTTAGGCGCCTGGCGCAGCATCGCGCGCAGCGCCGCGGCGAAGGTCATCCCGATGTCGGTCTTGACCATGACCTGGTTGATGCCGGAAAGCTCATACTCGATCGGGTCTTCCACCGTGATGATCTTCTTGTCCGGCTTGTTGATCACGTTGAGACACGCGTAGAGCGTGGTGGTCTTGCCCGAGCCGGTGGGGCCGGTGACCAGAAGAATCCCGTCCGGCAGCCCTAATAACTGCTCGAAGGTCGTCTGGTCGTCGGAGAAGAACCCCAGTTCCGGCAGCCCGAGCAACATCGCGGTCTTGTCCAGGATGCGCATCACGATGGACTCGCCGTGATTCGAGGGCACCGAGGACACCCGCAGGTCGACTTCCTTGTCGCCCATCTTGAGCTGGATCCGGCCGTCCTGCGGCAGGCGCTTTTCCGCGATCGACATCGTGCCGCTCATCACCTTCAAGCGCGCGATGATCGCGGGCAACAGCTTTTTGGGATGGGTGTCGACGTGGATGAGCTTGCCGTCCAAGCGGTAGCGCACCCGCACCGAGGTCTCCATCGGCTCGATGTGAATGTCGGACGCCCGGACTCGGAACGCTTCCGAGAGCATTTGCAGCACCAGCCGGATGATCGGCGCATCGTCACCCACTTCGTTGGCTTCGGCGTCGCCGGTCTGGATGGTGAAATTCGCCGGGTTGAGCGCGTCCTGCGCGGCTCCGGAATGATAGAACTGGCGGAAATGCTCGTGGATGTCCTGCTGGGTGGAGCAGACCAGATTGAGCTCGCGGCCGATGATGTGCGGCAGCGTGTCCAGGGTCTCGAAGTCAAGCGGGTCGGCGATGGCGATGGTGAGCGAGATCCCCTCGTCCTGGACCGGCAGCACCCGGTAGCGCCGGGCCGTCTCTTCGGAGATGGCCTCGGTGATCTTGGGATCGAAGGAAACGTCCCCGAGACGCACATAGGGGATGCCGGCGTTGGCGGCCAGCGTCTGGGCCACGCCCTCCTGCGTCAGGGTGGTGTGCGACAGCAGGTGCTCGATGATGGTTTCCGTCCCGTGCAGGGCATTGCGGGCGTGGGCGACATCATCAGCACTCACCATGCCGGCTTCGGTGAGCAATTCGGCGAGATAATCTTCGTTGGAAAACACAGCTCTAAAAGTCCTGGGGAAAGTTCTTGGGATTTACGGGCAGCGCCAAACATGGCCTTGCCGCATCTGGCGAAGATTGGTCAAGCCCCTCCGCCGTTGTCAACCAGCCACATCGCAGGAAATGACGATTTTCTCGATCCTTGGCCAATCTTTTGTCAGATGTAAACACCATGCCTATTCATCCGCAACTTCTGGCAGGCCGCCGCGGCCGCTTGGGTTGGATTTCAGGATGGAGTGTTGGAAATATCACGCTTGGCGCTTGGAAGCGGCGGGAGAGTCCGCCATGCTGTCTGGCATGCGCACAAAAGCGGTTTCTTTGCTGGAGGAATTGACCGAGGCCCATGCGGTCTCCGGCCACGAGGATGAAGTTCGGGCGATTTTTGTGGATGAATTGGAGGCCTGCGGTGAGTTGGCCACGGATCGCAACGGCTCGGTCTTCTGTGCGGTGGCGGGCGAGGGGCCCCGGGTGTTGGTCGCCGGCCATATGGATGAAGTCGGCTTTCTGGTGCAGAACATCACCGCGGATGGGTTTCTCCAGTTCGTGGCGATCGGTGGCTGGTGGGAACACAGCCTGTTATCCCAACGGGTCGAAATCCTCACTCGTGGCGGAGCCAAAATCCTCGGCGTCGTCGCTGCGCGCCCGCCGCATTTCCTGCCGGAAAACCAGCGCCGCCAAGTCATGACCGTTGACCAGATGTTCATTGATGTCGGAGCACAATCGCGCCGCCAAGCCAGCGAGACGCTGGGCATTTCCCTGGGAGATCCGATCGCCCCCTACGCGGCGTTCACCCCGCTGGCTCGCGAGGACTACTTCATGGCCAAGGCGTTTGATAACCGCGTCGGCATGGCCGGGGTGATCCAGGCCGGCCAAATCCTCGCCCGGTCGCCCCATCCCAACCACCTCATCCTCTGCGGAACCGTCCAGGAGGAGGTCGGCCTGCGCGGTGCCAAAACCGCCGCGGCTTGCGCCCGGCCGGATGTCGCCATCATTCTGGAATGTCCGCCCGCCGATGACACGCCGGGCTTTGCCCGCTCCGAATCCCAGGGAATGCTCGGCAGCGGGGTGCAAATCCGCCTGTTTGACCCTACCGCCATCGCCAATCCCCGCCTTGCGCGGCTGGCCATCGAGGTCGCGCGCGCCGAGGGCATTCCTCATCAGGTCACCGTGCGCCGCAGTGGCGGCACCGACGCCGGCGCGTTCCATCTGGCCAACCACGGCGTCCCCAGCATCGTGCTGGGCGTCCCGGCCCGCTACATCCACTCGCATAATGCCATCATCGATCTCAACGATTACCTCAACCTGGTCGCGCTCGTGATCGCGCTGGTTCGCCGACTCGACCAGGAAACGGTCGGGAGTCTGGTCGCCTATCTGTGAATTGATTTTGGAAAACCCGCGGTTTTTGCTGGCATCCACAGGCATTTTGCGGATGCTTTGGGCCATGAAGACGCCACGTATGTTGTCCGGTTGTTGGGTTTCCTTGGTTCTCTTGGCTGCCGGGATTGCGCCGGCGGCGGCGGAACTCGCCACCTTGGATCAAACCGAATATCTGGGGTATTTCGCCGTGTTTGCCAACGCTCGCTACCAATTCAAAGTCGCGTCCGACGGCAAGATCGCTCTCTGGCCGATCGGCGAGAAACGCGAACCCGTCGCCTTGGCCCTTTCTATTCCGATCCAAATCGCCGTGGAGGAGCTCATGCCCGATGGCAAAATCGCCGTCAAGCAGATCCAGTCCGCCAGCTTGGAATCCGTCCAACCTCCGACCCTGAAACTGGAAAAAATCGTGATCACCGGCAAGGTCGCCGGCGACGCCACGTTTGAAGTCGATATCGAGCAATCCCGCGGCACAATCTTCATGGGTGGCCGCGTGACCAACCCCGGCACCCTCAAAAACACCCTCCGCTTCGCCATCTACGCCAAGATGCCCTCGCTCTACACGCGCAGCGCCAATGCCAAGACCATGAACAAGAAAGACGAGTCCGCCCTGCAGAAAAAAATCGCGGGCGACCATGTCACGCTCAAGGGAATCGACGGCAAACACCGCAAGGAACCTTTCGACAAGCGCGTGGATGCCTCCTCCCCCGAAATCTCCGGCGCTGGCCTCATCTCTGCGGACGTTGAAACCGCCGCCTACGTCACCAAGGGCCCCAGCAAAAAATTTCAATTTGTCGCCGGGCCCAACTCCATGCTGACTCTCAAGAACGAGCAAGGCGGCCCTTTGCATGAAGGCTTCACGATCCGTTGGGAGGCCGACAAGGCCAAGGATCCCGATGGTAAGGCCCGCTTCGCCTTCGAAGTGAAGTGATCTGCCGCGCCGACCCCGCGGACTCATCTCCTATCCGGCCCCACCGCGCGCTCGCGGTGGGGCCTCTTTGTGGGAGCGCGGGCCTGGTGGCTTCCCATAGGTCCCATCGGCCCATGACGTCTCACGAGGTGCATGGATTCTTAAAGAAGTCACTTTTTTGTTCGGTCGAACATCTTTTTGCTTGTGCGTCATCGGCTGCCGCTCCATACTTACGCCACACCACCCCACACTCCCATGGCCGCTAAAGCATCACCCGAAGAATCCGCCTCTGAAAAACTCCAGGAAGCCCGCAAACGCAATCTGGACCTCGCCATCGCCCATATCCAAAAGGAGTTCGGCGAAGGTGCCATCCTGCGCCTCGGCGATGACCGCTGCGTGGATGTCGATGTCATCCCGACCGGCAACCTGCTCATCGACCGGGCCCTTGGCGTCGGCGGTTTTCCTCGCGGCCGCATCATTGAAGTCTTCGGCCCGGAATCCTCCGGCAAGACCACCCTCACCCTCACCGTCATCGCCCAGGCCCAAAAACGCGGCGGGCTGGCCGCCTTCATCGACGTCGAACACGCGCTCGACCCGCAATACGCCCGCAAACTCGGCGTCAACCTCGACGACCTGCTGGTTTCCCAGCCGTCCTCCGGTGAGGAAGCCCTCCAAATCTGCGAGGCCTTGGTCCGTTCCAACGCCATCGACGTCATCGTCCTGGACTCGGTCGCCGCCTTGGTCACCAAACAGGAACTCGACGGCGAAATCGGCGACACCACCGTCGGCGCCCAGGCCCGCCTGATGAGCGCCGCCATGCGCAAGCTCACCGCCCTGATCTCCAAGGCCCGCACCGTCTGCATCTTCACCAACCAGATCCGCGAGAAAATCGGCGTCATGTTCGGCAACCCCGAAACCACTCCCGGCGGCCGCGCCCTCAAATTCTACTCCTCGATCCGCGTCGACATCCGCCGCATCGGCCAAATCAAGGCCACCGACGGCACCGTCACCGGCAACCGCACCAAGGTCAAAATCGTCAAAAACAAGGTCGCCGCTCCCTTCACCGAAGCCGAGTTCGACATCATGTATAACGAGGGGATTTCCTCCACCGGCTCGCTGCTCGACCTCGCCCTGGAAATGGAAATCGTCCAGAAACGCGGCTCCTGGTTCTCCTACAACGGAACCCAGCTCGCCCAGGGCCGCGACGCCGCCAAGGAACTCATCAAGGGCGATCCCGCCCTCTATCAGGACCTCGAAGCCAAGGTCAAGGAAGGCCTCGAAGCCAAAAAGAAAAAATAATGCGGCCAAGGCGGCCCGGGCCGCCGGGAACGCGGACCTCCAGGTCCGCATGGTCAATACACAGGTAGGGCGGCCGG
>JBAXBG010000011.1:0-36960 GCA_037142115.1 Verrucomicrobiota bacterium
GCCGCGGTGCGGGCTTCCGTCGTCACGCTGCCATCGCACCACGCGACCAGCGCCTTGCCATTGGCACGGAAATGAACGCTGGGGCTGGGGCGGGCACCGCCGGGTCCGGCGCCAAAATCCCAGAACGGCGGTTCGCAGTAGGCGTATTCCTGCAAGCCGCCGGTGATCGCATAGGCGGTGGTGGTGAACATGACGGTCCGGCCGGGGTCGGGCACGTTGGCCAGCCTGGCCGGAATGCGCAGCTTGGTGGACTTGTCGAACCGGCCGCCGGGGCGGCCGCCGATGTAGGCAGAGTTGTAGCCGTAGCCGCCGGTGCCGTTTTCAAAGCTGGCCGACGAGCTGACAAACTCCTTGAACAGCGGGCAGATGTTGACCCGCATGCTCTTGCCCAGATAGGGCGCGAGCAAGCCGGTGGTGGGATCGAACTTGGCCGAGGTGGAGGTCCGCGAACCGTGCCAGCGGCGGTTGTTGGATTGATCGTCGGCCGGGCAGAACATCCCGTTGTCTGCCTGATAGTCGGTGTTGGCGAGGGCCAGCGAGCGCAGATTGGCCGTGCTTTCGATGATCCGGGCGCGGGTGATCATGGCCTTGGCGGAGGCCGAGGCGATGCCCGCGAGCACCGCGATGACGCTGCTCACGACGAGCACCTCGACTAAAGTGAAGCCGCCCGCCGGGCGGCACCGGGACTGCGCGGAGCGGATCATTGAGCCGTCCCTCCGGTTGACAATTGGCTGACTTTCACTCGGAAAAACCGCTTCCCGGCGCGGGGTGCCGCCAAGGTGTCGCGGACGGTGACCTGGCGGACCACGCCGATGCTGGCGATCCCGCTGGCCGAGGTTTCCACAATCGCCGGGTTGTAACCTGACGCCGCCACCACCGGAGCGCCGGCGGAACTGGCCGCAATCGTCGTCCACGCGTCGTTAGAAAGACTGTCGGAAACCTGAACCTCGTAGCTCAGATCGGTCAGGCGCTCGTCGCGCAAAAACCGCAATTCCGCGTGACGAGCGCCGCCCTCCGTGACCATGACGCAGGTAGGCGCGGCACCCGCGGCGTCCGCCACCCCCGGCATGCGCGCGAACGCATATTCCAACAAGTTCGGCAGGCCGTCGCCATCCGGGTCGTCGGACTCGCCGCGCTGGTCTTGAGGAAGTGACGCCAGCTGCGGCCATTGCGCGTAGGTCATGGCGGTGGAGATGCTGCCCACGGCCTCGAGGTCGAAGCCGGCCGAGCCCCAGGTCAGCCAGGCGTCGTAGATGGAATGCCCCGCCGTGTCTTTGAACGCGCCGCTGCCCGGAATATCAACGAGGCGGATGTGGGTGATTTGCGCCAGCCCGACTTCAGCCAGATCAAAGGGCGTGCCCCATGAATCGCCGCCGGAGTTGAGGTGCTTGCCCGCCAGATTGTGAATATTGGTTGGATTCAGAGTGCCGTAGGATCCCACCGCTGAAGCTGTTAGAGAGGCGGAGGGGAAGCGCTTGAAAGTCACCCCGTCATCCGAGACCTCGACATAGGCCAACTCGCCGAAGATGCCGCCGATCCCGGCGCCACCCTGATAGTACGTCGCGAGGTAGCCGTTTTCAAAGATGACAAAGTCCGCGCCAGTTAGATTGCGGATCGGTTTGGCCAGCGTCACGGTGATCGACCCGGGCGGGGCATGGGCGGTGATTTGGTCCGACGACAGGTCGCCCAGCGAGACCACGTCGAAGTCATCTCCGGTCACCGGGCCCAGCGCGAGCGAGGCATCAGCAAAGGAAGTCAGCTCCGACGGGCTGTAGGCCGCCACGCTCTCAGCCCAACCAAAAAACACCGGGTTCACATAGTTGGCCGGATTCTCGTAAGCGAGGCCATTCCACAACCTGGCCATGCCGATGCCGTCGGGCCCGATGAATCCCGGCACCGGCGCGTCGTAGGCGTTGGCCGGGTCGTTGAGCGCGGCGGAATAGGTGCCCGCGCTGAGGCTCGCCACCAACGCGCCCAACGCGCTGCCAACCCGCAGGGCCTGCACGCGATGGGAGAGATGGCGGTGAGCATTCATGGAGACGGATCGGATCCGGGTCAGCGCTTGCGGCGCGCGAGGCACCCCATGCCTGAGAGGGCGAGCAGCAGCGCTGCCGACGGCTCGGGGACGGCCGGGAAATTGTCCATCGCGAAATACGACGGCGTTTTCATCCCGTAGATGTTGTTGTCGGATGAACTCATGGTGAAGCGCAGTTCATCGACGCTGCCCAGCGGGGTGAAATCGACCTGCCGCCAGTCGTTGACGATGTAGTCTTGCGCGTGGTCGGCGAACCGGTAGTCGGCCAGATAGAAATCCACCGCGCCGGCAGGCAAGCCAGCCGCATAACCCTGGATGGTAAGCATCAGCCAATCCGCGTCGTTGCCGGTGGCCCCGCCGAATTTCTTGGCGAACCCGTCGCCGTCGAGCATCGAGAGCGCGGCGTAGGTGGTATTGGTGAACGAGGCACCCTTGCCGGCCATGTTCGTTAGAGAGGCCAGGGTCACGTAAGCCGCATAATCATACGTCGTGTAATAGCCGACCGCATAGTTGGCCGAGCCACCGGCACCGCCGCCGGCACCGCCGCCGGCACCGCCGCCGGTATAGGCGCTGTATTGGTTGTACCATCCCGGCGTGATGGTGTCGGTGGTGTTGGAGACGGCGAAGCCGGTCCAGGACGAGTACGTCGGCGTGTAGCTGTTCTTGAAGGTAGCGCCGTCCACGGTGATGCCGCCGCTGCCATCGGATCCGTCCCAATAGCTTTTCGAGGCCAGCGGGACGGTTTCAAAGGTGACGACCGCGGCGGTGGCGGAGTTCAAAGTCAGGGCGGCCATTGCCGAGCAAGCGGCAATCCAACAGGTGGTGTGTTTCATGAATCTCTTCAGTGTGCGATGAATCACGAAGAGAAGGCCACACGGTTCAAAGGGTGTCGCCATCTCTCGTCGGCCCCCTTTCGCGGAGGGCCACGGAACCCGCGGTGCCGGGTAACCCCGGGTGGCGGGTGACGAGCAACGAAAGCGCAAGTATTCGGGCTCCCGGTTATAGCCTTGCCCGCCTTCACCGCTGCTTGACAGCGATTGGACTGATGGGATTGGCAACCGGATACCGCAGCGCGACTGCTCCGGATTTTCACCGGATTCCATAACGCCTTCGTGGTTGGTCGCCAGGAGATTCTGCCATTGCCCGGGCGGCCACAAGCACAATGTGAGACCCGGCGGGCGAATCAGAAGAATTGCGGTAAGCTTGCGCAATGCGGCGAACTTGGGTTGCCGCTTGACGCGGGCGGCTGGCGGGCTTTTCCTTCCGCGCCATGTTACGCGAGGTCCTGAAGTCCAAACTCCACCGTGCGATGATTACCGACGCGGATGTTGATTATGTCGGCAGCATTGAGATTCCGGCGGATCTGATGAGTGCCGCCGACCTGTGGCCGGGGGAAAAAGTCTTGGTGGCCTCGATCACCACCGGTGCGCGCTTGGAAACCTACGTGCTGCAAGGCGCGCCAGGCACCGGCAAAATCCTCATCAACGGCGGCGCCGCGCATTTGATCAAGGCCGGCGAACGGGCCACCATCATGGCCTTCGCCATCTCCGAAACCCCGGTGACCCCGACCATCCTGGTGATGGACGAGCGCAATCAGGTCGTGCGCCGCGTCCCGTAAGCCAAGGGCTCCTGTGGAATGGCCTCTGGGAATGGCGTTGACGCCCCACCGCTTTGGTGTTAGCCATGATGCCCCATGAAAACCATCTCTGCCTTCTGTGCCGTCATTGCGCTGGCTGTATCAGCCTGCGACACGATGAACCGGCCCATCACCAGCGGCGACTTTGATCCACTGGCCAAACCAGGCAGCAACAGCATTCGCCCCTCCACCAACCCGGGCGTGGTGTTTGCCGCCGGTCAATTCGTGCGGGCGACCATCGACCACACCGCATTTTTCAAAACCCGGCCCACCGGCAGCACCGACGCCGACAAACTCCTCACCCGCGGCACCTCGATGAAGGTCATTTCTCACAGCGACAACTATGTCAAAGTGGAACTCGACAGCGGTGAAGTCGGGTTCGTGCCCGCCGTGATGCTCGAGGATCCCAATGCCGCTGCCAGCAGTCCGGTCACCGGCCCGGGAGAATTCCAGGTCTATCCGCCGCTGAATCTGCCGCCCGCGCTGCCTGAGTTGCCCGCGGCGATGCCACCCGAGGGGTCGATTCCCACCGTGATCGACCCCGATGCCCCGGCTGCGACCGGGCCGTTTGCCGCGCCGCCGGCGTCCAAGGCGGCGCACGCGCCGCTGCCGCCCAACGGCAAGGAATAAGCCTCGCTGAGGGAAAGTTGGCATTGCCTCACCCGTCTGGTTTGTTCATGGTGCCTGCGCCCCGATGGCCGACACTCCTCCCGCCGTAGAAATCCGCAATCTGGTGAAAGACTTCAAAACGTCTTTCCGGCGGCTACCGTTGCGCGCGGTGGATGACGTCTCAATTCGCATCCAACCGGGCGAGGTTTACGGGCTGATCGGCCCGAACGGCTCGGGCAAATCCACCACCATGAAGGCCCTGCTCGGCCTGGTGGCGCCCACCGCCGGCCAGTGTGCGATTTTCGGCAAGGATTCGCTGCAGGTGGATTCGCGCAACGACGTGGGTTTTTTGCCCGAGAATCCCTATTTCTACAAACACCTCAGCGGTGCCGAAACCCTGCGCTTTTACGGCAAACTGTGCGGCCTCGGCGGCCGCCAACTGACGGACCGGGTGAATGAATTGCTGGCCTTGGTGGATCTCGAGGGCGCGCGCGACCGGCGGCTCGGTGGCTACTCGAAAGGCATGCTCCAACGCATCGGCCTGGCCCAGGCGCTGGTACAGGAACCGCGCTTGGTCATTCTTGACGAACCCACCGCCGGTGTGGACCCGGTGGGCTCACGCCAGATCCGGGATTTGATCGTCAAGCTCCGGGAGCGCGGGATCACGGTGTTCCTGTGCTCGCACTTACTCGAACAAGTGCAGGAGGTTTGCGACCAGGTGGGCATCATCTTCCAGGGCAAAATGATCAAGGAAGGCCGCCTCGAGGATCTCATCGCCATCGAAGACCAAACCGAAATCATCCTCCGTGACGCCAGCCCGGAGTTACTGGCGCAGATCACCGCGCTGATCGCCAGCACCCCGGGCGCGGCGCTGGTGCGCACCGGCAAACCCCGCACCACCCTGGAACGCCTGTTCCTGCGCGAAATCCGCGACGACAAACGATGAGCATCGCCCCACACACTCCACTCAAAGGCTCGCACGCCGGCCGCATCTTCGTCATCGCCACGCATGCCTTCACCCAGCTCGCGCGGATGAAGGTGTTCTATTTCCTGGCGATCTTCGCCGTGCTCGCCATCGCCAGCAATTTTTTCGATCTGCCCCAGCACGAGGGCCCGGAGTCGGTGGGGGCCAACGTCCTGCACTCGATCAAGAGCTGGTCGCTCGGGGCGATGACCTTGTTTTCGGTGGTGCTCTCGATCGTGGCCACCGCGCTGTTGCTGCCCAAGGACGTCGAGGACCGGACGCTCTACACCATCCTGGCCAAGCCGGTGCCGCGGTTCGACTATCTGGCGGGCAAGTTGTTGGGGGTTTTGCTGCTGGTGTTCGTGTCGCTGGCCTTCATGGACGTGCTCATGACCGTGGTGCTGCAAATCCGCACCGCGATGGTGATCCATGAACAGGAAGCCATGGCCTTGGGCATGGGCTACACTGCGGATGCCGTCGCCTCGCTGCGCGCCGAAACCCTGGCCAACGGGCCGAACGCGGCGCTCCAAAGCGCGGTCTTCGCGGTCTTCCTGCGGGCCTCGATCATGGCCTCGCTGGCGCTGCTGATCTCGACCTTTTCCACCAGCACCCTGTTCACCACCATCGTGAGCTTTCTGATCTATTTCATCGGCCACTTCCAAGCCGATGCCCGCGACTTCTACCTGCATGCCGGGCAGGCCGGCGAGACCGGCCTCGCCCACTGGGCGGCACTGAGCGTGTCGCTGGTGCTGCCGGATTTCCAGCTGTTCAACGTGATCGACGCGGTGATCGAAGGCCAGGCGTTTCCCCTGCTGATGCTGGCCAAGCTCACCCTCATCGGAATTTATTACGCCTTATTTTTCACCCTCGCCTCGTGGTTCATCTTCGCCGACAAGGAATTCTGACCGCGTGAAACTTTGGCTCAAATCCGCAATCCTGGCCGTCACGCTGCTCGCCTTTGGTGCCGCGCGCCTGGCCTACGAGGCCACCCTGACCCGCGACCTGCAAGCCGCCGGCCTGGTCGCACCCCGCTTGCAAATCGGCACGCGCGACAAGATCGGCCAAACCAGCTCGACGGTCGCCCTGGGCGGGCTGCGCACGCTGGTGGCGACCTTTCTCAACTTGCGTGCCTACACCGCCTTCTCCGAGCAGCGCTGGGAGGACATCGCCGAGACCTTCAACACCATCGTCGATCTCGCGCCGCACACCCGCTACTATTGGGAAACCGGATCCTGGCATCTGGCCTACAACGCCGCCTCCTATTACATCAACGATGCCAGCCTGCCGCCTCTGCGCCGCCGCGAAGCCTGGCGCTTGTATGTTCTACGGGGCCGCGCGTTTCTCGAACGCGGCATCCGCAATAACCCAAACGACTGGAGCCTGCTCGCCAACCTCGGGACGTTGCTCTCCGACCCGAACAAATTCCCCGCCTTCCGCGACAACAACGCCTCGTTCGCCGCCGCCGCCGAGGCCTACCGGCAAGCCGCCGCCACCGGAAAGGCGCTCGACTACGTAGGACGCGCCCGCCTCTACTCGCTGGCACGGGTGGCCGGTCGGGAACGCGAGTCGCTGGCGCTGGCCCGCTCGCTGTTTGACGCCAGCCGCAGGAACCACACCCCCACCCTACTGATGCTGCTGCTGGTTCTGGAGGCCCACGACAACCCTGCGCTGGATGTCGCCCGGCGGGCCGTCGAGTTGTTTGACACGCCGCAAAAAGCCTACGACGCGCTCAGCAGCCACTGGCAACGGACGCGCGAGCGCTTCCCGGTGTTCGGCGTGTCCGCGGGCTTGGATGCCCTCGAAAAAACCCTGTCCATTCCCAAGGAAAACAGCATCCTCAGCCGCGCCCTGCCACCACCTCCCACCCCGGACGATTGGTTCCATAAATAAAGTTCCCCGGTTTGCGCTCGACAGCCCGGTCGCAAACGCCAACCTATCTCAACCATTTCCCTTTTTTTCCATGCGGATCGCTCTTTTCGGTGACATTCACGCCAATCTGGAAGCCCTCGAGGCTGTGCTCGAAGATGCCGCCAAGCAGGAGGTCACTGACTACGTCTGCATGGGCGACATCGTCGGCTACAATGCCGATCCCTCCGCCTGCCTGGAACGCGTCCGGGCCATGGAATGCCCCACCGTCAAGGGCAACCACGATGAGGACGCCTCCGGAACCCATTCGCTCGACAGCATGAACCCGGTGGCCGCCTCCGCCCTCGAGTGGACCCGCCAACAACTCACCGCCGAACAGCGCCAGTGGCTCAGCCGCCTGCGCATGGTCCGCCAGGTGTCGGACTTCACCGTGGTCCACAGCACGCTCGACCAGCCCGCCAACTGGAATTACGTCACCAACCGCTTCGACGCGATGTCGAACTTCTCCTATCAGTTCACCCAGATCTGCTTCCACGGCCACACCCACGTGCCGCGCGTTTATGTCAAAAACGACCGCGTCCGCGAAGTCCCCGCCGAGTCGGTGGCCATCGAGGACGGCTCCAAATATTTCATCAATGTCGGCTCGGTCGGTCAACCGCGCGACGGCGACTGGCGCGCCTGTTACGCCATCTACGACATCGAGCACCAACTCGTCGTGTTCCGGCGCATCGAGTATGACATCGCCACCACCCAGGCGAAAATCCTCGCCGCCGACCTGCCCCCGATGCTCGCCGAGCGCATCACGGAAGGCAGGTAGGCTCCCTGGCGACAGGGCGACGCCAGCACGGCTCGCCCGCTCCGCGCGTCGGCGCACGTAGCCGCATTCGTAAGAATGCGCTCTGGCGCGCCGGGTGTCCGCCCGCCCGCGTCCCGCCATGCTGGCGCAACGACTCATGCCGATATTACTGCCGGAGGTCAGGCATTCCGAACGGGTGGTTCAGCCATGCGCATCGCTCGGCCTAGGGTTGACGTCGCCAGACGGCGATCCTAGGCTCCCCATAATATTCAACCATGCGCGTCCTAGCCATCGATCCTGCGGTCAGAAACACCGGCTACGCCGTGCTCGAGGGCGACCCGCGCCAACCCACCGTGCTGGGTTACGATGTGATCGCCATCCCGGCGAAAATCCCCCAGTCCGCCGCGCTCGCCGCCATCCGCGCCCACCTCGCCAACGTCATCCAAAAATTCCAGCCCGACGAGGTGGCCGTCGAGGGCATCATCTACGTCCAGTCGCACCTTACCGCCATCACCATGGGTGCGGCCCGCGCCGCCGCGCTCATCGCCGCCGCCGACCACGGGCTGCCGGTCTATGAATACGCGCCGCGCAAGGTGAAGATGGCCGTGGTGGGCAATGGCAATGCCGACAAGACGCAGGTCGCCTTCATGGTGCGCGCCCTGCTCGGACTGTCGACGACCCCGCCGCCCGACGCCGCCGACGCGCTGGCCATCGCCCTGGCCCACCTCCAGGCGTCCGATCCGCTCAAAGCCAAACTGCTCGCCCGGCGGTTGGTGTGACCCTTTCCTGATGCCCGAGATCCTCCAACTCCCCGATCCCATCGCCTACGACGCCGCCCTGCGGCTGCAGGAACAATGCGTGGAAGCCATCCTGGCCGGAACCGGGCCCGAGACGATCCTGTTACTCGAGCACCAGCCGGTTTACACCATCGGGCGGCTGCGCGACCAGTCGTCGCTGCGAAATTCCGCCGCGCTCCCCTTCCCCGTCATTGAAACGAATCGCGGCGGGCAGGCGACCTATCATGGGCCCGGCCAGTGGGTCGGCTATCCGATTCTCGACCTCAACGCGCGCGGCCGCGACCTCCACCAGCACCTCCGCGCGCTCGAGGCAGCGCTGATCCAGGTGTGCGCCGGCTTCGGCGTGAGCGCCGGACGACGCGACGGCCTGACCGGCGTGTGGGTGGCAAACCGCAAACTCGCGTCCATCGGCGTGGGCGTGCGCAAGTGGATCAGCATGCACGGCTTCGCCATCAACATCACCGCCGCCAGCCTGCCGCCGTTTTTCGCTATCACCCCCTGCGGGCTGGATGGCGTGGCGATGACCAGCCTCAGCGCCGAAGCCGGCCGGGAAATATCCATGGCCGAAGCCGCGGACGCGATCACCGCGGAGCTGCGCGGAATCTTCCATTAAGGAGCAGCTTTGGCTGCACCACGGAGCGCGGGCTGAAGCCCGCCGAGTCTGGGCGCGCTGAAGCCCGCGCTCCGTAGCCAACAGGCCATCCTCCTCTGACAGGTTAAGCGACCCGCCGCGATCCACGCTCTCCACCGCGCTTTGGGGTTGACAGCCGGCCGGCCCCTCCGCCAATTTTCAGCAAGCTGTAACGGCGGGTTTCTATCCGCTCCGCCAGGCGTTTCCAACAGACCCTATCGAAAACCAACAACCACCCATGAGCAATCCAAGTCCCCTACCGTCCTACATCGCCGGCGCGACGCCCAGTCCGCAGGCCAACCGGGCACCCTGGTATAAAAACATCGCCCCCACCTACGCCGGCATCTTCCTGTGGTTCGTGTTCTGGCAGGACGCCGTGAACGCGCCCAACCAGGGCGGCCTGCTCTCGTGCGGCCTCGGCTGGGCGCTGCTGAGCCTGATCATCGCGGCGTTGGTCTGCTACTTCCTGTTTTACATCGTGCCGGGCATGCTGGGCATGAAGACCGGGCTGCCGCTCTATCTGGTGGGAACCTCGCTGTTTGGTGCCACGGGCGGCTTCATCCTGCCCGGATTCCTGATGGGCGTGCTGCAGTTCGGCTGGCTGGGCGTGAACATCTATTTCTCCTCGATCTTGCTCGGCGAATTCTTTGGCTTGGAAGCTGCCAGCTTGGGAGTCAAGTTGATCATGGTGGTGTGGGGAGTATTAGCCGCCATCGTCGGCCTCAAGGGCATCCAATATGTCGCCAAGGTTGCGACCTATCTGCCGCTGATTCCGCTGGTCATCCTGCTGTTATTGCTAGGCAAAACCATCGGAGGCATCGGCACTTTTGACCCTCAAGCGTTCATCGCCAGCAGTAAGGAAATCGCCCCCACCGCTCCAGCGGCGCTGGGTGGTTTCAGCGTGTTAGCCTTCATGCTGACCTACGTGGTCGGGTTCTTCGCCACCGCCGGTGCGGCCGGGGTGGACATCGCCAGCAGCGGTCGCGACAAGGGCGACGTGAGCAAGGGCGGCATGGTTGGCATCGCCTTGGCGACCATCTTCACAGCGGGCATTTCGATTCTCATTGTTGCGGGTACCCACGGCTCGAAGGATTTGCGCGAAACCGTGAACAATAATACCAATGCCGCGATCGTGAAAGCGGTTGATAAGGAGATCGCGGGCGCGAAGGAAGCCGCAACCACAAGCGGGGAAAACCTCACCACGGAGGATATCAAGAAACTCACCGACAAGGTTACTGCCGACACCGCTCAAAAAGAACGGTTGCGCACGACGAGTCTGCTGTCCGCCATCATGGGCAAGCAAGCTGGCCTGATCATGTTCCTGCTCGCCATCTCGGCATTTCCGTCGGCCTGTTTCTCGTCGTTCATCGCCGCTAACAGCTTCAAGACCACCCTTTCGGGAGTGCCTCCGTTCATTTCGGTCGGCATCGGCGCGGCGGTCAGCATCCTGCTGGCCGTCACCGGCATGGCCGGCAAGGCGATCATCGTCTTCCAGATCATCGGCGCCTCGTTCGGTCCGATTCTGGGTGCGATGTTAGTGGAATACCTGCTCAACGGCGGCAAGTGGAGCGGCCCGCGCGCCGGCTTCAACCCGGCCGGCTGGATCTCCTGGGCGGTGGGTTTTGTGGTCGGCATCCTGCCGATTCTGCACGAAAAGGTCTCGCTCCAATTCCCTGACGTGCCGGCCGCGCCGGTGGCCGCCTTCATCGTCGGGGCCGTGGTCTACGGCATCCTGGCCAAGCTGGGCCTGCAGTCGGCGCTGGTGCGGCCGCTGCCCGCGCAGCTGGCTAACACCATCAAGTAAGCGAATCACCAAACCCGTTTCCTTCAACCCGCCATGCCGCCCGTCGGCTGGCGGGTTGTTTGTTTTATCCGCGCAATTCCGCCTTTTCAAACCACGGAGGCACGGAGAATCACCGAGGTCACGGAGAAGAATTTGGATTTGCTGCAAAAAGATGAAGATCTGGAAGCCATTGTCCTTCTCACCGGAACTCCGTGTTCTCCTTCTTCCTCCGTGCCTCCGTGGTTTAAAAAAACGCCCCCTACCCTTCAAGGATCGCTTCAGTTGACGCCCATGGGCTCCGCGCGTATCACTCGCGTGCGTGGCATTCCAATTGGTCAGCGACTACCAGCCTGAGGGGGACCAGGCGCAGGCGATCGCCAAGCTGGCCAAATCGCTGGCCGCGGGCAACCGCCACCAGACGCTGCTGGGGGTGACCGGCTCGGGCAAGACGTTCACCATGGCCAACCTGATCGCGCGCTGCGGCCGGCCGACCCTGGTCATGAGCCACAACAAGACGCTCGCCGCCCAGCTCTACTCCGAGTTCAAGAACTTCTTCCCCCACAACGCGGTCGAATACTTCGTCTCGTATTTCGATTACTATCAGCCGGAGGCCTACATCCCGCGCAGCGACACCTACATTGAAAAGGATTCGTCGATCAACGACGAGATCGAGCGGCTGCGGCTCAGCACGATGGGCTCACTGCTGACGCGCTCCGACGTGATCGTGGTGGCCTCGGTGTCGTGCATCTATGGCCTGGGCTCGCCGGAGGACTATGAAAACATGATGGTGCCGGTATGGACCGGCCAAAAACTCAGCCGCGAGGAGTTGCTCAACGCGCTGGTGGGCATGATGTTCGAGCGCAACGACATCGCCTTCGGCCGGGGAAAATTCCGGGTCCGCGGCGACGTGGTGGAAGTCCACCCCGCCTACCTCGACGAGACCGCGATCCGCATCGAGTTCGGCGACGACGAGGTCGAGCGCATCACCAGCATCCACACCCTCACCGGCAAACGGATCGACTGCCTGGAAAAGCACACGTTTTTTCCGGCCAAGCAGTTCGTCACCCCGGGCGACAAGATGAAGCGCGCGATGGTGGCGATCCGCCAGGAGGCCGACGAGCAGGTCGCCAGGTTTGAGCGCGAAGGCAAACTTATCGAGGCGCAGCGGCTGCGGATGCGCACCGATTACGACCTGGAGATGATGGCCGAAATGGGCTTCTGCCAGGGCATCGAAAACTACTCGCGCCACATCACCGGCCGCGAACCGGGCGCACAACCGTATACGCTGTTAGACTTTTTCCCGCGCGATTTTTTGCTGATGGTCGATGAGAGCCACGCCACCATCCCGCAGATCGGAGGGATGTATGAGGGCGACAAGAGCCGCAAGACGGTCCTCGTGGATCACGGGTTCCGGCTGCCCAGCGCGCTGGACAACCGGCCGCTGCGCTTCGAGGAGTTCATGCACATGACCGGCCAGCGGCTTTATGTTTCGGCCACGCCGGCGGCCTTCGAGCTGGTCAACTCGCGCCCGGAAAACCGCACGTTCATCCCGGTGAGCACCAAGGACGCCGCCGGCCGCACGCTGCCCGCCCGGCTGCGCAAAATCCGCGTCACCCCCAGCGGCAACGCGGAGCCGATAGAGTCCTTCGATCCCGCCCGCCGCGGCACGCCGTTGGTCGTCGAGCAGATCATCCGCCCCACCGGCCTGCTCGATCCGGTGATCACGCTGCGCCCGCTCACGGGCCAGATCGACGCGACCATCGAGCTGTGCCGCCAGCGGGTGGAACGCCACGAGCGCGTGTTAGTGACCACCCTGACCAAGAAAACCGCCGAGGATTTGAGCGAATACCTGCAGGGCACCGGCCTCAAGGTGCGCTACATCCATGCCGACATCGACGCGGTCGAGCGGGTCGAGATCCTGCGCCAGCTGCGCGCGGCCACCGTGGATGTGTTAGTGGGGATCAACCTGCTGCGCGAGGGCCTCGACCTGCCGGAAGTGTCGCTGGTGTGCATCCTCGACGCCGACAAGGAGGGCTTCCTGCGCAACGAGACCTCGCTGATCCAGACCGCCGGCCGCGCGGCCCGCCACCTCGGCGGCGAGTGCGTGTTGTTTTGCGACCAGGTGACCGACTCGATCCAGGCGTTGTTAGACACCACCGCCCACCGCCGCGCCCGCCAGCAGGCCTACAACGAGGAGCACGGGATCACCCCGCAGAGCGTGAAGCGCGCGCTGCAGCACAGCCTGCACACCCAGGAAAAGGAACGCGAACAGGCCGATCTGCTCAACCGCTCGCTGGTGGCCGACAATGTGGAATCCTATGACAAGCTGCGAGTCCTCGGCGAGTTGGAGGAGGAAATGCGCGAGGCGTCCTCGCGCCTCGAGTTCGAGCGCGCCGCCCACCTGCGCGACCAGATCGCGGCCTTGAAAAACCCGGCGGCGGCCTTGCCCGCCCGGCCGGTGAAATACCCGCGCGGAAAAACCCCGCGCAAGGCGCGCGGAGCGTCTTAAACGGGCACCAACCGCCTCATTCAAGTTGACAACTTGTCCAGTTATGGCAACGTTTCGACATGCAATCCGTGACCATAGCCGAATTCAAACGCAACCTGCCGGTGCTGCTTGGCGAGGTGGCCAAGGGCTCAAGCATCATCGTTCAGAAAGGCCGAAGCCGTGAAAACGTCGCGATTCTGGCACCCTTTTCCACGGCTCAGAGAAGCCCCCGCCAACTCGGGCTATTATCCAAGCGCGGCAAGCCGGTTTTCAAAAACTGGAGCATGAACGAAGATGACTTCCTTGCAGCCCGCTGAGCCATGGTCTGGATGCTTGACACCCACGCCCTGCTCTGGGTTTTGTTCGAACCCGGCAAACTTGGACGCAAGACCCGCGCCATCCTCACTGACCCGGCCAACCCAGTGCATGTCAGTCCGGTCAGCTACTGGGAAATCAGCCTGAAATTCGGCCTCGGCAAACTGGAACTTCCGGGCACGGACCCGTCGGAAATCCCTGCCGCCGCCAGTCAGATCGGCTTGAGCGAAGCAACTTTGGATCCTGCCATACTCGCAACCTTTCACCGGCTTCCCTATGCGCCTGATCACCGAGATCCCTTCGATCGCCTGCTGATCTGGCAGGCGATTCAGCGAAAATACACGCTCCTGAGCAGGGAGCGCGCCATGCCGTTTTTTAAAACCCATGGTCTTAAATTTGATTGGTAGCGCTGAACTCGGGCGAGTCGGGAGACTCGCGGTCCGGCCCGAACTCTCCGCGCGGCAGTGCTTGACCCCGCCCACCGCCTGCCCTGAGTCTTGCAGCGTGTTCACCCCGACCACCGACCGCCCCTACTTTGATGCCTGGTTGCGCCGGACACGGCGCCAGTTTGCCGTCAGCGGACGCCTCACCCAGACCGCGATGGCGCTCGCGGCGGAGGATGGGGCCCGTGTGGCGGAGTGGCGGACGCGGCTGCGCACGCTGCTGGAAGGCGAAGAGGTGCCCTCGCTCGATCTGCTCACCCGCATTGACGCCCTGTTGGCCCGACCGTCCCATGCCCGCGTCGATGACAGCGCGCAAGGGTCGCTGTTCTGAGGCTCAGGGTGCCAGCGGGCCGTGGAACCGATAGATGCCGGACGCCACCTCGAACACACTGCGACCGCCTTCCGTGCGCAGAAACCTCACCCCGTCCGCCTGGCCGGCGGGTTGGCCGCCCTCGAGCACGCGGCCTGCAATCGGCAGCGAGACGGTGGCGGTGGTGTTGGCCGGGATGGTTAGATCGAGGCGGAATTCTCCCTGTGCCACCTGCCAGGAGCTCACGATCCGGCCGCGGATCGAGTCGTAGCTGCCGCTGGCGGCGGTGAGGTCGCCGACCACCTGCGGACTGATCAGGAAATGCTTGAAGCCCGGCGCGAGTGGATCGGGCTGGATGCCGGCCAGGGCCTTGTAGAACCACGCGCTGACGTCGCCGAACATGATGTGGTTGCGCGATTCGGCACCGCTCCATTGTTCCCAGAGCGTGGTGGCACCCTGCGCCAGCCACCAACCCCAGCCCGGCTGGTCGTTTTGGGCGACCATCCGGTAGGCCACGTCGGCCCGGCCGTTTTCTAGCAGCGCATTGAGGAGGTATTTGGTGCCGAGGATGCCGGTGTCGACGTGGTTGTCGGCCTTTTCCACCGCGGCGACCAGGTTGGCCAGCACGCGGGCCTGGTTCGCCGGGGCCACCAGCCCCTGATAGAGCGCGCAGCTCAGGGCGGTCTGGCTGCCGTTGTCGTAGAGGGCGGTGTCGGGCTGATAGAACGTGCGGTTGAATGCGGCCCGGATGTTGGCGGCGAGCTCGGTGTATTTGAGGGCGTCCTGCTTGTTGCCGAGCACCCCGGCGGCGCGGGCGACGATCCAGGCATCGACGAAATAGTAGGCGGTGTCGGTGATGGCGGCATCGGTCTGGGTTTTCCATGGGGCCCAGTCATTGAGGCCGATGTTGACGATGCCATCCTTGGCGCGCGTGCTGAGGTAATCGACATAGCGCTTCATGCCGTCGTAGTGGCGGCGGAAGTTTTCGGTGTCGCCGTAGTAGAGATATTCATACCAAGGGATGAGCAGGAAGGCGCTGTCCCAAGCCGGGCCATTGCCCCAGGTGTAGCCGAAACCGGCCGTCGGCACGGTGCCGGGCAACTGGCCGGTGGGCTTCTGTTCGTCGCCGATGTCGTTGAGCCATTTCTGATGGACCGGCGCCGGGAAGAAATTGAACTGGGCCTGCTCGCATGCCAGGTGGGCGTCGCCGGTCCAGCCGTTTTTCTCGCGGTGCGGGCAGTCGGTGGGAATGCCCTGCAAATTGCTCAGGAACGACCAGTCGGCGGCTTGCTGGATGCGGTTGAGCATGGGGTTAGAGCAGGTGAACGCGCCGGCCTTGGGCACGGCGGAGTGGATGAAGCGGGCGCGGAAGTTGTCCAGCGTGGGTTTGCCGGGGAACCCGGTGACCTCGACATACTGAAATCCGTGATAGGTGAAACGCGAGGCATAGATCTCCTCGGTGCCGCCGCCTTTGAGAATGTAGGTGTCAGTCTGGTGCTGCTGCTCCTTGCCAAGCTTCTTGACGTGCTGCTCGATGTCGCGGGTGTCCAGCGATCCGTCCGGCAGCAGGCGTTCGCCATAACGCATTTGGACGCGCGCGCCGGCGGGTCCGGTGACGTGGAGCTCGGCCATGCCGGCGAGGTTCTGGCCCACGTCCACGACAAACACGCCAGGCTTGGGCTCGGTGATTGTCGCGGGCTTGAGGGTTTGATCGAGGGTGATGGGCGGCATCATTTGGGCCGCGAGCTTGCCCGCGGGAGCATCGACGCGCTGGACCGGATCCCAGCCGGCATCGTCATAGGTGGCGGTGGCCCAGCCGGGCTTTTCCAGCCGGGCGTCGTAGGTTTCACCGCCATAGATGCTGTCGAACACAATCGCCCCGGTGGAACACTTCCACGATTCGTCGGTAACAATCGTCTCGCTGCGGCCATCGGCATAATCCACGCGCAGCTGCAATAACAGCTTGGGAGCGGCCCGCCACGGGGCCTCGTGAAATTTCCAGGCCGCCCGGGTGTGGCAGTTGAACCAGCCGTTGCCGAGCATCACGCCCAGCGCGTTGGCACCGCTCTTGAGCTGGTCGGTGACATCATAGGTCACGTAGAGGACGCGCCGGTCATAGCGCGTGTAGCCGGGGTCCAGCAGATGATTGCCGACCTTGCCGCCGTTGAGATAAAGCTCGTAGTAGCCGAGCCCGCAAATGGAGACGCGGGCCCGCTGGATCCGGCCGTCGAGCTGGAAGGCGCGGCGCAGCAGCGGCGCGGGGTTGGAGCGGGTGTCGGTGGTGCGGGCAATCCATTTGGCCTTCCAGTCACTGGCTTGCAGCAGGCCCATCTCCCAACCGGCGGGCTCGCTGTCGCTGACCACGCCCGCCTGGTCCCAGACCCGCACTTTCCAAAACGCCTGCTGGCCCGAAGCCAGCGGCTTGCCGGCGTAACGCAGCTGCGCGGTCTCATCGGAGTCAACCTTACCGCTGTCCCACAGGTCGGCCTGGCCCTGCCTCAAGGCGGCCTCGCTGCTGGCGACGCTGATCTGATAGGCCGCCTGCCTGGCCCCGCGGGCGGTGGCGGGCGCGGTGGAAATCCAGCTCAGCCGCGGCTGCGGGGTATCGATGCCCAGCGGCCCGGCCAGATACTCGCAGCGCAGCTGCTCCACGTGCAGGCCCGCCGCGCAGGCGGCCAGTGCCAACCACAGTGCCAGCGCGGCGCAACCCGGCATCCCGGGGCGCAAGCCGGGCATCGTCATCAGGCCGGATGAGGAGGAGGATTCGGGCAGGAACATCTGTTCGATTAACAAATCCGGGCGGACCTGTCCAACGTGTTTGCGCCGTCAGCCCAGGCTATCTTTGATAATCCGGGCGTATCAGCGGTTCCATTCTGTCTTTCACGACAAGGAAAAGCTCGCCAGAACGGGCTCGGCTTGCCATTGTCCAACGCGCACAGGGGCTCGCCCGCCGATTCACCCCTGCCCGCGCACCGCAACCCCTTGACCTCCAAACCCTCCATGAGCGCTCATTCACCTGTTCCCTCAGAGCCCGCCCAAGCCCCCACGCTTCTCAACCTCGAACAACTCGAGTCGCTCGTCGTCCTGGGCAGGGTCGATTACCTCGATCTGCTCAACGATGTGATCCAAAGTGTCCCGGTCCAACTCGAACGGATCCGTGCCGCCATTGGCGACGGCCGCGCCAAGCGGGTGTCAGCCACCGCGCACGAGCTGCGCGGCATGCTGTTGTATTTTGGCTGTGATGCGATGACCCGCCGGCTCGACCCGTTAGAAAACCAACCCGCGATCCCGCCCGGGGAGGCGGCCACGATCCATGCGGATCTGCTCTCGATCTGGCAGCAAAGCCTCGCCGCCATCAAGCGGTGGGAACAATCCGTGCCCGACTTCACGCTGTAATCTCACGGGTGATGAACTGGATGGGCATCAGCCACCCTCGGAGAGCCCGAAGTCCTCGGACCCGTCGCCGGGGTGCGACATTCCACGAATGACCGAGCGCGCCAGAAACAGGAACGGCAGCATGCACAGCGCGCCGCGCCATCCCAACGCGACAATCCCGCAGGTGGGTGATGCCGGCACCCAGATCGCCAGTCCCGCCAGGATCAGCGAAAACACCGCCAAGGGAACCGCCGTGCCCTTGAGGTGGTAGATCAGGAACCTCACCAGCGGCAGCTTCAATTTACGGAGCGTCAGCGGAAGCACCCACACCCAGCCCACCAGAACCGTGGGGATCATCGTCCCGATGGCCACCCCGAGGACGCCCATCTGATAGGCCAGGATCACGCTCAACACCACGTTGGTCATGGCCTCCGAGACTGATATGACCAGCAGGCGCCGCTCCTCCCCGCACATCATCAGCACCCGCTTCGAGCACCCGCTGGTCAGTTGCGAACTGTAAATTGCCACCAACAGCACCTGGCCGATCCACCATGTGTTCCCATCGACGTTTTTCAGGCCCGTGAGCAGGCGGATCAGCGGCTCCAAATACACCGCCGACAGAAGATAACACGGAGTGATCAATAAAAACGTGAGCCGCGAACTCCGCAGCAGCAAATGCTTCAGCCCGGCATCGTCCCCCAGCGCATGCATCGCCGCCGCCGCGGGCGAGAGCATCTGCTGGATCTGCGAAATGAACATGTCGAGCATGTCGGCCAGCTTGAACCCCGCCTGATAGATCGCAACCAAGGCCACGCCGAGGGTGAGGGAAATCACCAATTGATCGCTTTTGCCCATCAGCATGTTGCTGAAGGTGATCAAATACGCGGCGATCGAGAACCCCATCTGGGCCTTCACCGATCGCCACTCGAACCACTTCGGGGAGAAGGAAATCCCCGGGATGTGCCGGATGGCGAAGATCACCGCGATCACGTTGGGCAAGGCGCTGGTCACCACGCTGATGCCCATCAACACGGCCAGGCTCCAGTGGGCCATGAGTCCCCAGAAAATGAAGGTGAAGTTGAGCACCGTCGAGAGCATGCCCATCCAGTTGGCGATATCGATGCGTTGCAAGCCCCGAAGGATTTCGGGAAACAACCCGAGCGGAAACAGGATGGCCAAACCGATAAAGAACACCATGTAGGCCCGGCCAAACTCCGCGCGGTCGGCCAGAGCCACCCCCATGCGGGCCAGGAATGGCTCGCGGATCGACAGGAAAACCACCAGCAACAGCAATCCCATGCCGATAAAGGTCCACAACACGGTCGCCAAGAGTTTGCTCAATCCGGCAATGTCGCCGGTTGCGGTTTTTTCGGCGACGGCCTTTTGGGCGGTATAGCCGAAGCCGAAATCCAGCAGGATCCCATATCCGAACAACGACCACAGCAACGACCAGAACCCGAACTGGGCGTGGGAAAACTGATGGAACATCGTCCGGAACAAGATCAACCCGCACAGCATGCGGACCACCACGCCGATATATCCGCTGGCCGTGGTGCGCCAGAATCTGCGTTGCCATTCAGCCATAACTAGTGATTTTCTAACTTGTGTGAGGGTTGTTGAAGCGTCTCGCGGTAGATCCACGCGGCGGCGGCGGCGTGGGCCGACCAGGTGAAGCGGGCGGCCCAGTCGATCCCCTCCGCCTGGCGGCGGCGGCGCTGGTCGTGGTCCATGGTGGCGAGGCGGCGCATGGCGTCGGCCATCGACGCCTCATCGCGGCCATTGAAAAGAATTCCTGCGGGCCCGGCGACTTCCGGCAGGCTGGTGGAGTCGGCGCAGGCGATCCGGGTGCCGCAGGCTTGGGCCTCCAGCACCGGCAGACCGAAGCCCTCCATCAACGAGGGGAACACCAGGGCTTCCGCCGCGGCATACCACAACGGCAAATCGACGTTGTCGACGAAGCCCTCCAACCGGATGCGGTCGCGCCACGGGCTGGCCGCAACCGCCTGCGCGATCACCTCGGAACCGTGCCAGGGAGCGCCCGGCAAAACCAACTGGCCGGCAAACGCCCCGGACGCGGCCAGTGCTTCGAAGGCCCGGATCAAGCGCAAGTGGTTTTTGGCCGGGTGTTCCAGCCGCGCCACGTAGAGGAAAAACGGTTGCGTCAACTGCTTGCGCTCGCGGAACCGCGCCAGCGCATCCGCCGCCGGAGGCGCGAACATCTGGTGATCGATGCCATTGGGCACCACCGTGACCTTGGCCGCGGGCACCTTCATCCACCGCACCACGTCGTGGCCGGTGGTCTCGCTCACCGCGATCACGCGCTGGACCCGCCGGGCCAACACCGGCACCACCACCCGCCCGAAAAACCCGCGAGCCTGGTCGTATTTTTCCCGCAGGATGAACGGCGCGCAATCATGAATGGTGGCCACCTGCGGGACCGCACAGCGCCACACCAGGCGCCGGTAGCTGGGAATGTGGACCAGCTCGACGCGCCGCTTTCTAACAACCCCGTTGAGGGCGAGTTGATGCCAGCACAAGTTGGCCGCCCCGCCGCTCATTCTGGCGGGAATCGAAACCCAGCGGTCCGGCCTGAGCCAGGGAAACAAGCCGCGGTCGGCGTCGAGGCCTGCGATATAGCAGTCGACCCCGGGCTGCTCGCGCGTCAGGGCCTCGCTCAAGGCAATCACATAGCGCCCGACGCCGGAGCGGCCGCCTTGGATCATGCCAGCCGACAGCAGGACTTTCACGGCGGCAGGACTCCCTTCCATTCGGCCAAGACCTTGTCCAGGCGCAGCAGGGCGATGATTTCGCGCACTGCCGGATTGGCCCGCGCCAGATACATGGAGCCACCCGTGGACGACATGGTTTTCCAAGTCCGGATCAAGCCGCCCACGGCCCGGCTGTCGAGGAAGGCAACATCCTGCAAATCCACCACCAAGACCCGCAGCCCGGTCGAGTCGGCGATGGCGTCGTCCAGGATCGACATCATTTCGTCATAGTAGAGGGCATCCAACGAGCGGTTGAAGGCGACCCATACTACCCCGTCCTCGGCCTCCTTGCTCAAGCCTCCGCTGGCCAGATGGGCCGCCACCCGGCGGACGGCGTCCGCATCGGAATCCACCATCAGGAACAGAGAGTCCATCCGCACATCGCGGACCAAGGCCTTGAAGGCCTCCGACGGCTGGACCACGACCAATAACTGCTGCGCCGTGCGGCACCTGCGGATCAACACGGCCAGGCGGCCCAATCCGCTGCTGTCCATGTAGGCCACCTGCGATGCGTCCAACAAAACCGGTGCGGTGATCTGGTCCGGGACCGGAGCCCCGTCGAGTCCGCGCTGGCGCAAGGCACCAAACCACTCCAGCCGGATCAGGGTGGGATCCTGGATTGTGAGGTGCGGTCGCGGCTGGGGTGGAGCGGCAATGCCCTTGCGTCGGCGTTGCGCCCGCGCTTGCTGCCACGCGGCCCGCAGCAAAAACACCAGATCCTTGCGGTAACGATGCGCCAGTCGCTTGGGACTGTTCGCCATCCGCCAAAACCACTCGGTTCCGGATTTCTGCATCCACCGTGGTGCCCGTTGTTGTTTGCCGGTAATGAAATCCAAACTGGCCCCTACCCCGATGCTCAGCGGAATGCCCGTCTCGCGGTGATGCGCGAAGATCCAGCGCTCCTGCTTGGGGCAACCCAGGCACACCAGCAACAATTGCGCGCCGCTGGCCCGCATCCGCGCGCCCAGCGCGTCATTGTCCCACTCGATGACCGCGCCCACCGGCGGGGCATCGATGCCCACAACCCGGAGTCCCGGATAGCGCGCTTCGACAATGACTTTGGCCGCCTCCAAGGTGGCCCGATCACTGCCGAAAAAATACACCCCGTGGCGCTGCCGACCGCATCTCTCCAACAGCTTGGGAACCAAATCCGACCCGGCCACCCGCTCTCGCAGCGGGTAACCCAACACCCGCGACAACCATACCAGCGGCATCCCGTCACACACCACCCGGTCGGCAAAAAACACGATTTTTTTCAGGTCCGCATCATCATACGCCTGGGTGGTGAAATCGACGTTGGCCGTCACCAGGTAGCGGCTCTGGTGGCCGAGCATGGTCAGCGCGCAGAAATCGAGGGTTTCGGCCAGGGTCAGGTCATGAAACGGCAGACCTAGCAATACCGTCAGCGGCGGCTCTGGTGTCATCGGATTCATGGCACGGAGTAAGTAAGGCAGTTGAGCCGATCCGCCAAGCGTTTACCGAGCGCATCCCAAGTATACATTTCCAGGATCCTCGCCCGTCCCACGGCCGCCTGGCGGTGGCGCAGTTCGGCGTCGCCGGCATAGCGGAGCATCGCCTCGGCAAACGCCTGCGGTGTGTCCGCGAGCAGCAAGTGCTCATCGTGCTGCAGCTCCAAGCCCTGCGCGCCCAGGGTGGTCGAGACCACGGGATTGGCCATCGCGAGTCCTTCGGCGATCTTCAGGCGGGTTCCCCCGCCGATCCGCAGGGGCACGATCTGGACCCACGCTTTCTGATAGAACGGGCGCACGTCGGGGACCTCGCCGGCGAACTCGACGCCCGGCAGTCCGGCATAGCGCCGCACCTCGGGAGTGGGATTTTTGCCGACCAGGATCACCTTGAAGTCCGGGCGGCGGGCGATGACCAGCGGGTGAATGGTTTGGAAATACCATGCCAGCCCGTCCGTGTTGGGGATGTAATCCAGAGCCCCGCAAAACAGCGCCGTCGGCGCGGCGGTCGGCGCGGGCGGCCAGTTGTCGGCATTAAAAAACTCCACGTTGGCGCCGTTGGGCAGCACGAACACCCGCTCGCTCGGACCAAGGTGCTGCTCCAGAAATGTTTGATCATCAGGCCCGCAGACCACGGTCAACGCGAGTTGCTGGCGCACCTCGCGCTCCAGGCGGGCGATTTTCCACAGATTTTCGCGCGCCTTGAGCTTGGCAAACCAGCCCTGTTTGAGAGTGTTCAACACCTCGGACTGAAACAACCAATCGACGCGACTCCGGTCCATCACCCGGGCGCGATGCTGCGGAAACACCGCCGTCACATACGGCCACAACACCAGATCGCAAAAGTCCACCACCTCATAAGTTTGACCGGCGGTGAAATCCCGCAGCGACGCCAACACCCGCTCCGACCACCAATGCCGCACCGTCACCGGCAACGGCTGCCAAAGGCGATCGGTCAAAAACGGTGGCCATGGCGCGTGCTGAAACGGCTCGAAGCGCACCCGCCGGCAAAACCCTTGGAAGCGCTCGAGGTGGGTGACGTCCTCCGGTTCCGAGGACAGGCAGAACAGGTCCAGCTCAAAATGGCCGCTGAGGGCTTGCGCGAGGTGATAGACGCGCTGGTAGGTGCCCCGCATCAGGGGATAAGGGACGTAGGGCAGGATGATCAGCAGGCGTTTCATCGGGTCATGCGTAACAGGTCCACCATTTCGAGTAAATCTCCTCCCACGACTCGATCCGCGCCGGATCCGCGGCCGGGCGCGGCAAAAACCTGCCGGCTTCGGCGACGCCACCGGGGCTCAGCCCCAACAGGCAGGGCAGGGCGCGCATCAGGCCAGCACGCGGATAATCGCCGAGGGGGCGGATGAAACTGCCGCGCCGGAGCCGGTCGCGCACCGCCAGCGCCACGTTTTTGACCAGCGGCGTGTCGGGCAGCACGCGCGGCAGGGCCAGGTAGGCCCCAAACCCCGGCAACTGCCGCCGCAAGCGCCGCTGCTCGCCCAATAAATACAGCACCCCCCACGCCTCAACCAGGCGGCGGGATTCCGCCTCGAGATCCGGCCAGCTCAAGCCCCCGGCGAATGGCAGAAACTTGAACGCCACCCCCTCGGCATGCCAGGCCGGCAGGCCCGCGAGCTCAGCCGGCAGCTCCAACCCGGCCAGGCGCGCGGCGCGTTCACGGCAGAGCGAGGTGTATTGCCCGTTCCAGCACAACCAGGCGTCTCCCATGGCCAGCTTCAGTTTCGCGTGGTTGCGGATCACATAGGTCATGGCCTCATCCTGGCCCATCCGGCAGCGCGCGAAATACATCCCGCTGCCCCGGTTCCATAACAAACGCGTCGCCTCCGCGGGGTCGATCCGGGAAAAATCCAGGCCCGCACGCAGCTGCGTGAGAAACCCGCCATCCCCCGCCGCCACCACGTGCCCGGCCACCAAATCCGCGAACATCATCGAGCGACTCGGGTCGCCCAGCGAGTCCGCCCGCAGGCACTTGATCTCCACGTCGATGCCCAACTCCGCGCTCTCGGCACGCTCGGTCGCCCGGCACCACGCCTGCAGGCGCGGATCATCCGGCGCGTCATCAAACAAAAAATAATCGAGATCGTTGGAGAAGCCGGGGCCCAGCCGCCCGATCATCACCCCGCCCTCGCCACGCCCGTAGCCGCCGCCTAACACCAACGCCCCCGCCCTGCCGGTGGCCTCGAATGCGTGGCGGATGCGCGTCAGGTGACGGTCCAGCCTAGCCTCCAATTCAGGATGATCGCCTTCAAAATAGCGTCCGGTCATCACCACGGGCCGGGGTTATTTTCTGGGTTCCACCTCGAAAATCCGGTGCACGCACATCAACTCCAGGTTGGCCAACACCTTCTTGCCAACCCCGGTGAGACGCACCGGTCGCCGATGCTCAGGCAACAAGCGGATCAGATGCAGAAACGCTCCCACTCCAGAACTGTCGATGAACTCCAACTGCGAGCAATCCACCTCCACCAACCCGGCCGAGGCCAAAATTGCCTGATCCGCCCGGTCGCGGAATTCCGCGGCGTGCGGGCTCGTCAGACTGTCTCCCACGACGGTCAGGACCATCGTGCCATTGCTTTCGATACGTGAGCGAACGATCATTTGATTGGAGGATTCTTGGTTCGAGGAACTCCACACGCCCCATCACATGGATTCCTGCAAAAAGTGCATTGTTCGCTTTCCAAAGGCAATCCAAATAGTTTACAAACCCAAAAAATGAAAATTGACCCAGCAGAATACTGGAGCCAAACCGACCAGAATGGCACCATCGAGCGGTGGAGTCGCAACGCGCGCCGGAAGATGGCGATCTGGCGTGGCACTCTGCTGTTGGCACGCGCCTTGAAGCGCGGCTTGGATCTTGTCGGGTCGCTGGGTGCGCTGTGCCTGTTCGCGCCGATCTTCCTGATCACGGCGCTGCTGATCAAGCTCGAGGACGGCGGGCCGGTGTTTTTCTGTCAAAAGCGCGTCGGGGCGGGCGGCATTCTGTTTGGAATGTGGAAATTCCGCTCGATGGTGATCAACGCCGAGCACATCAAGGATCAACTGCTGCAAGACAACCAGCACGGCCAGAACGGGGTGACCTTCAAAATGAAAGACGACCCGCGCATCACCCGCATCGGCAAGTGGATCCGCAAACTCTCGATCGATGAATTCCCCCAGTTCTACAACGTCCTGCGCGGCGAAATGTCGCTTGTCGGACCGCGCCCGCCGCTGCCGCGCGAAGTCGCCACCTACAAGGCCTCGCACCTCCGGCGCTTGCGGGTCAAACCCGGCATCACCGGCCTGTGGCAGATCGGCGGCCGCGCCGACATTGACTTCGACGGCCAGGTCCGGCTCGATCTCCAATACATTCGCTCGTCAAGCGTGTTCTACGACATCATCATCCTGCTCAAGACCTTGCCCGCCGTCCTCTTCGGCAAGGGGGCCTACTAACTCATTCCCGCCTCCAACCCATCCCATGCCTGCCGACGTTCTTGAGTTGGTGCTGCCCGACTGGGGCGGTTTGGACACGGTGCGCGCGTCGCCCCTGCCCTTCGCCCTGTGGACCATCGGCGACCAATGCCTGCTCCACCATTGGCTGGACTATGCCGTCAACCAGGGACTCAGCGCCGTGCATGTCTATGGTGCCGACCGCCCGGCGGCGGTCCGCCGCATTCTCGCCGAGTCGTCACTGTGGCCGCTGCAGATCGAATTCACCGCAATCTCCGCCACCACCGCCGCGCCCGACGGGTCGATCCACGCCGACTGGCTGCCGGGGGAACCCTCGCCGCCCGCACCCACCAACGGCTGGGCGCTCATCGAACGGGCCGCGGCCATGGACCGGGCCTGGCTGGACCGAATGGCCGGCGAACCGGATTTCAACCTGGTGAGCATCGGATTCTCCTGCGAAATCCATCCCGAAGCCGAACTCAACCCGCCCTATTTCATCGGCGATCAGGTGTTCATCGGTCCGGGCTGTGAAATCGGCCCCTACGCCGTCATCGGTCCCGGGTCGGTGATTTCAGGCACCAACCTGATCGCCCACTCACATCTCACCGCCCATTCGTTTGTCGGGCCGGTCACGGCTCTCGAAAACTGCCTGGTCGATGGCGGCGTCCTGTTTAATATCAAACACCAGGTGAAACTCGACCAGATCGAAACCCACCTCCTTTCCACCCTGAAAAAATCCTCCTCGGGCGTTTCACTGCGGGATCGGATTCACGCCTTGTGGTTGTTTCTGCGCCTCGGGCGCGCCCGCCCCGCCTCGGCCTCGTTCGTGACCTTCGACGGTCGCACCCTGCCCGGCGACCCTGCCGCCGGCCTGAGCAACCGCAGCGCCTGGCTGCCGCTCGTCTGGCAGGGCCAACTCCCGCTCTACGGCGTGCTGCCGCGCTCCGCGGTCCAGTTCGAGGCGCTGGCACCGGATTGGCAAAACGCCTTGCGCCACGCCCCGATCGGAGTTTTTTCCTATGCCGACAGCCAGGGCTGCCACTCGCCGGAGGATCCCGAGGAGGCCATCCACGCCGTCTATCAAGCATCCCTGCCGCCATCCACTCTCAGTGCCGCGATGGCGGGGTTCACCCGCAAGCTGCAAGCCGCCGATCTCACCCGTTCCCACCCGCTGCCATGAGCAACCACGAACTCCTGCCCCCTCCCATCGGGGTGGTCCGCTACACCATCCCGGCCAATCAGGTTCTGATCGCGCCGCTGCTCCGGCACTTCATGGACACCATCGCCAACGGCGAGGTCATCGACGACTACCTAACCGACTGGCAGATCGTGTTCCAGGAGCTGGTGGTCAACGCGATCAAACACGGCGCGCGCAATGACCCGTCCAAATCGGTCCACGTCGAGTGGAGCATCACCCAGGACGCCATCATCCTCTCCGCCCAGGACCCCGGGCAAGGCCCGTCGGATGAGGCGTTGCTTGCGCCCACCCTGCCGGCGGACCCGTTGGCCGAATCCGGGCGCGGACTGTTCATCATCGTCAACCGCACCGATGAATGCAACTGGTGGCGCAGTCGCGAGGGCTTCCGCCTCGAGGTGTCGCGCAAACACCCCCACGAAGGGCTGCCGCTGCCCAGCAATCCGGAACTCGACAGCGTGCTCGATGAACTCTCGTCGTGCTACGAGAGTCTTACCGTCTTCCACCGCCTGACCGGCAAGCTCATTGTCAGCAGCAACCTGCGCGAGTTTGTCGACAACTCGCTCAATGAATTCCTCTCGCTCCACCCGCTTGACCGGATCTTCTTCCAGGGTGCCGTCACCATCCCCGAAACCATCCGCAGCATCCTGGGCAGCGCCGCCTGGTTCCTCGACCCCAACGACACCGATTCCTCGCTCAAAAGCCTCGGGGCCCTGACCCGCGAAACGGTCTGGGAAAATTGCGGCGATCTGGTCCGCCAAAACATCGACATCCAACCGCTCCGCTCGGTGGGCGCGGGTTGCGTCTTCCCGATCGTCGCGGGCGGCATCCACTTCGGGGCGCTCATCGCGCTGCGCAAGCCCAGCGTCATCGAGGCCAAGAGTCGCTCGCTGGGCACCCTGCGCACCCTCGCCGACCTGTGCGGCATCGCCTGCGCCAACGCCCACCTGGCTCACATCCGCGATGAGTCGCGCAAGGATTTGCGCGAGTTGGAAATCGCCGTCGATATCCAGAAGGCGCTGCTGCCGATCCTCCCCGCTCCCTCCTCGGACCGCTGGCTGGTCTCGATCTATCAGGAAAGCTCGCTCACCATCGCCGGCGACTACGCCATCGCCCGGGCCGATCCGGCCGGCAACCTGGTCATCGCCATGATCGATGTCATGGGCAAGGGCGTTTCCGCCGCCCTGCTCGCCAGCATTTTCCGCACTGCCTTCGAAATGTCGCTGCACATCCCCTCCTCGAGCGGCATCTTGGAAACTATCAACAAAACGCTCTGCACCCAGCTCGGCGATCTAACCATGTTCATCACCTGCGCGATCGCGCGGGTGACCAAGGATGGCCGCGCGCTCGACCATGCCAGCGCCGGCCATTGCCCGACGCTCTTCTATCATGCGAACGGCGAGCGCTCATTTCTGGAGCCCTCGGGCCCGCCGCTGGGCATCATTCCGAGCGTCACCTACACCAGCGAATGCCGCACCTTGCACGGCGGCGAGCGGCTCGTCTTCGTCACCGACGGCTGCTATGAATGGGACCGCCGCGACACGGATTTCGGCTGGGACCGCTTCGTGGACAACATGGATCACAACCGCGCCGCGCCGGCCGATGAACTCTGGACCCAACTGCGCGACCGGATCCGCAACCAGTTTGGACCCCACCTTGAAGACGACTGCACCCTCATCACCCTAGACATCCCGCTATGAAAAACGTCCTCGTCGCCGAAGATGATCTGGTCATCTCCAAGCTCTATCAGATTCACTTCCAGCGCAACCGCATCCGCGGCAGCTTCTTCACCACCGGAGCCGGGGTGATTGCCAGCGCCAAAAACCAACGCCCGGATCTGGTGATCCTCGACTTTGAGCTGCCCGACCTGAGCGGCCCGGAAGTCATGGCCGAACTCCACCAAATCCCCGGCTGTGAGGATCTGCCGGTGATTTTCATCACCGGGCGGGCAACACCCGCCGTGGTCGACAACCTCCGCCAGGCCGGCGCCCGCGAGGTCTTCGGAAAACCGTTTTCACCCATCCACCTCATCCAACTCATCAGCCAACTGACCACCCCCACGGGCGCATGAAGCCGCGCATCGACCTGTTCATTTTTGCCGACGCCCTGGGCTGGGCGATCGCGTCGCGGCGGCGCTTCGCCGAGCAGCTGTTGCCGGTGCGCAACCGCAGCGAGACGCTGCTGGGCTATTCCTCGACCTGCGATCCGACGATTCTCACCGGTGCCATTCCCAGCGAGCACCGCCACTTCTCGTTTTTCATCAAGGCGGCGGGCCGCTCGCCCTTCGCCCATCTCGGGCATCTGGGATTCCTGCCCGAAATCCTCGCCGGCCATCACCGGATCCGCAACCAAGTCTCCAAGTTCATCGCCCGCCGCCACGGCTACACCGGCTACTTCCAGCTCTACAGCGTGCCGTTCTCGAAACTGCCCTACCTCGATTACTCGGAAAAAAAGGACATCTACGAGCCCGGCGGAATCGCCGGCGGACAAGCCACGATTTTCCAGCACTGGCAGCAGTCCGGCAAGCCCTGGGTCCGCTCCGACTGGCGGCTCCCCGACCCCGACAACATCGCCCACGCCCGCCACCAAATCGAACAAGGCGAGGTGGAACTGCTCTATCTGTTCAGCGCCCGCCTCGACGCGGTCATGCACCAATACGGCGTCGATCACCCGCAGGTGGATGCCGCCTTCGACCTCTTCGCCACCCACCTCCAGGCGCTGGCCGATCTCGCGGCCCGCCATTACCGCGACGTGCGCATCCACCTCTTCAGCGACCACGGCATGGCCGACGTCAACGTCTGCTCGGACCTGCTGCCACGCTGGGAAAAACTCGGGCTCAAATTCGGCCGCGACTACATCGCGGTGTGGGACTCGACCATGGCGCGGTTCTGGTTCAACGACGAGGCGGCGCGCGCCACCGCCACCGCCTGGCTGCGCGAGCAGCCGGACGGCGAGATTCTATCAGACGAACGGCTGGCCGGCTACGGCTGCCTGTTTGCGGACCGCAAATACGGCGAGCTGTTCTATCTGCTGCCGTCCGGCTCGTTGTTCGTGCCCTCGTTTCTCAACCAGCGCAAGGTGACCGCCATGCACGGCTACGCGCCCGAGCATCCGGACAGCGCCGCCTGCTGGCTCTCCAACACCGACACCCTGCCGGTGGCCGCGCTGCCCGACATCTTCCCGGTGATGCGCGCCGCCGCCTACGATGACAACCCCTTGGTTTAGGGATATCAGTTGCCGATCGGGTGTCACGCGATGAAAATTTTAAAAATCAAACCACAGATGAACAGGATCAACGCAGATGAAAGAAAGGATAAGATATGCAATGCTAATTTCACTACCAGGCAACCCGCCGGCCCTCTCTTCCCATCTGTGTAAATCCTGTTCATCTGCGGTTAAAAATCCACAGTGATCCGACCTGCCCGCCAAGCCCAGCTCCCCGTTGCCCATGTCACGCATCCTGCACATCCCGCGCCGCTTCGCGCTCGACGAATGGGGCGGCACCGAGAGCGTGATCTACAACCTGTGCAAGCAGCAGCTGGCCTGCGGCCAGCACCCGGAAATCCACACCTCGCGCGCGCTGGCCGCCACCCCGGCCGAGGTCTGGCGCGACATTCCGATCCGCCGCTACCGCTACTGCTATCCGTTTCTCGGACTGTCCCGGGCGGACCGCCTCGCCCTGGATAAAAAGGGCGGCAACCTGCTCTCACTCGATCTCTTCGGCCACCTGCTGGCGGCGCGCGACGTCCGCATCTATCATGCCCATGTCCTCAAGCGCATGGGCGGTGCCGTGCTCACCGCCGCGCGCCTCCGCCGCAAACCCTGCGTCGTCACCCTCCACGGCAACATCTTCGATGTCCCGGCCGCCGAGGCCGCCTCGGTCGTCGAGGCCCAGAGCGGCCACTTCGAGTGGGGCAAGCCGTTCGGTGCCCTGTTGCGCTCGCGCCACCTGCTCGCCGAGGCCGACGCCGTGCTCTGCGTCGGGTTCTCCGAATACGAGCGGGCCAAGGCCGAACTCGGCCACGACCGCGTCTATCACCTGCCCAACGGCGTCAGCCCGGAGTGCTTCGCCCACGGCAACCGCGCCGCCGGCCGCCAGGCGCTTGGCTGGCCGGACGATGCCATCGCCTTCGGCTGCCTCAGCCGCATCGACCCCCAGAAAAACCAGTTGCTGCTGGTCGAGGCGTTCGCCGCGCTGGTGGCCGCCCGGCCCGAGCTGCCATTGCGGCTGCTGATCGGCGGGCCGGTCACCGCACCCGCCTATCAGCAGGAACTCCTCGAGCTCATCCGCCGCCACCAACTCGAACCTCTCGTCACCCTCCACCCTGCCGTGGTCGCGGAATCCACCCTCCACCGCGACCTGCTCAGCGCCCTGGACGCCTTCGTCCTGCCCTCGCGCCACGAACCGTTCGGCATCGTCATCCTCGAGGCTTGGGCCGCCGGCCTGCCGGTCATCGCCTCCAACATCGGCGGCCTCCGCCAACTCGTCAGCCACCAGCACGACGGGCTGCATTTCCCCGGCGGCGACGCCGCCGCCCTCACCGCCGCCCTTGCCCGCCTCGCGGCCGACCCCGGCCTGCGCCAGGCGCTGGCCGCGGCCGGCCGCGAAAAAACGCTGCACCACTACACCTGGCAAGCCGTCAGCGCCCGGCTGGAGGCGATTTATCAACTTGCCGAAGCCCGCCACCGATGAACCCGCAGCCGCCAGCCGTGTCCGTGATCATGCGCAGCTTCAACGAGGCCTGGGCCATCGGCGAAACCCTCCGCCAGCTCGCCGCCCAGGACTACGCCGGCGAGGTCGAACTCATCGTCATCGATTCCGGATCCAGCGACGGCTCGCTGGAGATCATCCGCAACGCCAAGCCAGCCAAGCTGATCCAGATCCCCCTTGGCAGCTACGTCCCGGGCGTGGTCCTCAACCAGGGAGCGCGCGAGGCCAGCCACCCGTGGCTCGTCTATCTGAATGGCGACGCCACCCCGGTCGGCCGCAACTGGCTGTCCGAACTGCTCGCGCCATGCCTGGCCAGCCCGAGGTTCGGGGCGGCCTTTTCGCGCCAGATTCCGCGCCCCGACTGCCTGGCGGTCTTCGCCCACGACTACGACCGCTGCTTCGGTCCGGCGCGCGAATCCATCCACTGGGAGCATTTCTTCAGCATGGTCAGCTCGGTCACCCACCGCTCTGTCCTGGCGCAGGTCCCGATCCGCGAGGACCTGCAATACGCCGAGGATGACGAATGGACGCGCCGGCTAACCGCCGCGGGTTTCGAGGTCCTCTACGCGCCCGCTTCGGTGGTCATGCATTCCCATAACTACAGCTTGCGCCAGTCCTATCAGCGGTCCTTCGGCGACGCCCGGGCCATGGCCGCCGTGGGCACCAAGCCCCCGCAGGCATTCAACTACCATCGTTTCGTCCTGCTCGGCTGGCTCAAGGACACCCTCCACGACGCCACCTGGTGCCTGCGCCACTGCCGGCCCGGCGGGCTGCCTTATGCCAGCGCAGTGCGGCTGGCCCAACGCCTCGGCCGCCGTGCCGGCTATCACGCTGGCTGGCGGCTCTATCAGCGCGACCCCGCCACCCCCGCCACCCACGGCTGATCCCGCCTCACCCTCATCCCATGCAACCAGAAATCACCATCGTCTCCGCCTGCGATCGCAACTTCCTGTGGGGGGCATTCCTGCTAGCCGCCAGCGCCGCCCGTTTCGTGCCCGGAATCCCGGTGCATATTTTGCAGACCGGTTTCACCGCCGCCGATGCCGCGCTGTTTGACGGTTTTCCCGATGTGCGGCTGCTGCCGCTAGATGACAGCGACCCGCGCAACGTGGCCAACCGCAAAGCCGAGGCGGTGGTCACGGCGACCACCGATTACGTGGCCTGGCTGGATGCCGACTGCATGATCATCGGCGACATCCGAGCGCGGCTCATCCCGGCCAACGGCGAATTCCAAATCCGGCTGCGCGAACCCGCCGAAAATGCCTGGGTCTGGCGCAATCACTACGCGCCGGGCGAAACCCGCGGCGGCCTGCCGGCCAGCGTCCTGGCCCGCTGGTGCGCCGATGTCGGCCAATTGCCAGCCCCGCGCCTTGACACCACCTGCGTCACCAATGTGTTCGTCCTGCACCAGCGCCACCTCGACTTCATTCGCGAGTGGCAGCGCCAAATTGCCAAGGTCATCGCCCCGGAGCACGCCGGCGTGGTCGACTCGCGCAGCCCCGCCTATTTCATGACCGACGAATCGGTCTTCAGCTCGCTGCTGGCGTTTTCCCGGCTGGCCCCACCCATCGGCGAGCTGCGGCTCAACCGCGACCCTCACGCCCACGTCGCCCACTTCGGCGCCAACCCGAAACCCTGGAAACGCTGGCGCAAACAATTCTGGTATTGCCAGCCCCACGTGCTCGACCTCCTCGACTGGCTGCGCGCTAACGGCAAGCCCACCCCGCCGGTGCCATGGTCCTTCCAGCGCTCCGCCACCCCGGCCGCCTGGGCCATCGCCCAGGCCGAGGCACTCTACGCCAAATCCCGCTCCACCGTCGGCAACCTGCTGCGCAGGAACTGACCACCGCCCATGAAAATCCTCGTCCTCACCAACCTCTATCCGCCCCACGAAATCGGCGGCTATGAGATCCGCTGCCGGGATGTCAGCGAGCGGCTGCGGGCGGCCGGCCATGAGATTCACATCCTGACCTCCGACTATCAGGCGCGCGGCCGCAGCGCCGCGCCCGATTCCGCGGTGACCCGCCAGTTGCGCATCCACGGCATGTATGGCCATCCCTGGCTGCCGATTCAACGCGTCCACACTCTGGAAAAGCACAACCACGATATCCTGCGCCAGACGCTCGCTGCCGTGCGGCCCGACCTGGTCCACGTCTGGAACATGGGTGGCATCTCCAAATCCCTGCTGCTGCGGATCGAAGCCACGGGCATCCCCGTGGTCTATGATGTCTCGGACCATTGGCTCGCCGGCTCCGTGCGCGCCGACGTCTGGCTGTCGTGGTGGAACGACCGCGGTTCGATCTCGCGCACGCTGGCGCGCGCCGCCCTGACCCTGCTGGGCATCCGGCGACTCCTCGAGCCATCCACGCCAACGGCACCCTGGACATCCCTGCGCTTCCAACGCATTTATTTCTGCAGCGCCTTCATGCGCGATATCACCGCCGCGCAGGGTGCGCCTGTGGCTCACGCTGGCGTGATCCATTGCGGCATCGACACCGCGGCCTTCTCTCTCAAAACCGATCATGCGCGCTTTGCCAAACTGCTGTGGGTCGGCCGCCTGGCCGCCGACAAGGACCCGCTCACCGCGATCCGGGCCCTGGCCGCCGCCCACCGCGCCGGCTTGAGCGAGCTCACCCTCGATCTCTACGGTCACGGCGACCCGGCCTACATCGCCGAGCTCGACGCGGAGATCAGCGCCCTGGGACTGGGCGGGCACGTCAGGCGCAAACTCGCCCCGGTTGAGGAAATGCGCCGGCTCTATGCCCAATACGACGCGTTGCTCTTCACGTCTAACTGGGGGGAGCCGTTCGCGCTCACGCCGCTGGAGGCGATGGCCTCCGGCCTGCCCGTGATCACCTCGCTCGACGGCGGCCAGGCGGAATTGGCCCGCCACGGCAGCAATTGCCTGGTCGCCGCCGCCGCCAACCCCGAACTCTACGCCACCCGCATTGCCGAGCTCGCCGCCGCCCCGGATCTCCGCGCGGCCATCGCCGCCACCGGACTCGCGGAAGTCAGAACCCGCTTCGACATCGAGCCCATCACCCGGCAGATTGAAGCCTTCCTCCTCGCATCGCTGACTCCATGAGCATCCTCTTTTACGATGACAGCCCGGTCTTCGGCGGCCACGAGGTGATGGCGTTGTTAGGCGTGCGGGCCGTGCTCGAGGATTTCCCGGGGCCGGTGCATTTTTTCGCCTCCCGCGCCAACACCAAGCTCTGCGGCCAGGTCGCCGCCCTGGCCGCCGACCATCCGCAGCTGACTCTCGAGACGCTCCCCCACCACTCGTCCAAGCTGGAGGCGCTGCGCAACCTGCTCCAACCGTCGCGCAGCCGCGTGCTCGCCGGGCGGTTCCGCCAGATCGGCCCCTCGCTCGTCGTGGCCATCCAAGGCAACATCGAGCACTCGTCGCTGGCGCTCCACGCCGCGCGCCGCGCCCACATCCCTTCCACCAGTTACATTCCGGTCCCCCATTCCAACGCCGCCATGGGTGCCCGCCTGGGAGCCGTGCGCGACCTGGTTGCCCGCCGCCTGTTCCTCCTCCCGGACTCGTTCATCACCATCACCGATGAAATGGCAAATCTGCTCCGGTTGCGGGGGGCCACCGCACCCATCCACCTCGTTTACAACGGCGTCGACACCTCGCGCTTCCAGCCCGGCGACGCCCTTGAGGCCTGCCGCCAACTGGCGCTGCCGCCGGACAAAATCCGCCTCGGCATGATCGGGCGCATCGAGTTCCGCCAAAAACAACAGCACCTGCTAGTCCAGGCCGTCGCCGCGGATCCTGCGCTCGCAGCCTCCTGCCACCTGGTGTTTGCCGGCGACGGACCCGATCACGAACCCTTGCACGGGCTCATCGCGCGCCACCACCTCTCCGCCACCGTCCTCCCCTGGTGCGACCCCGCCATTCTCTATCAGGCGATCGACGCCCTGATCATCCCCTCCCGCTACGAAGGCCTGCCGCTGGTGATGTTGGAAGCGCTGGCATCGGGCACCGCCGTGCTCGGCAGTGACCGCGATGGCATGAAGGATTTGCTGCCCGCCGCCTGGCGGTTTCAGCCCGGCGACCCGGCCGCGCTCGCCACCACGCTCGCCGACTGGATCCAACAAGGACGCCCCCGGCCCGATCCGACGCTCGTCGCCAGAGTCCGCGACTCGATGTCGCTGCGATCCTTCCGTCAATCCTTCTCCGCCACCGTCCGCGCGCTGGCCAATGGCGATGCAACCCAACTGAGCGAAACATGCCGCGCGCGATGAATTCCAGCCGTTTTCCGTGGGTTGACCACCTGAAAGCCTTGGGGATATTGCTAGTGGTGGCGGGCCACTGCGCGCTTCCGGATGAACAGCATCAGTGGATCTATGCGTTTCACATGCCGCTGTTCTTCCTCATCAGTGGATTCCTGATTGCTCCCGGCGCCCTGGCCGTTTCCACACGCGCGTTCTTCATGCGCAGGATCTGGAAACTGGTAAAATATTACGCGCTGTTCGGTCTGCTGGGGACGGCGGCTTACTGTTATATGTTCCGCCATGACCAGCCGTTGTCGGCGGCGCTGGCCGGCCGCGGGTGGTCGCTGGTTTATGCCAGCGCTTCCCATCACTCGCCGGCCGATCTCTATCCGATCGCGCTGTGGTTCTTTCCCGGACTCATCACCGGCTTGCTGATCACCTTCGCGGTGTGGAAAATCCCGACGCCGCGGGCCAGGGCGTTCGCCATGACCGCGGTGGTCACGGCCGGGTTCCTGATGGAGGACCGTGCGTTGCCCTGGGAATTGGAAAGCGGCTGCGTGGCGGCCGGATTCATCGCCCTGGGTTATTGCGCCCGCGTCGCGGATTGGGACGGCGGCCTGCGGCGGATCCCCCGCCGGCGGGCGTTGGCCGTGGCCGCAGCGGCCCTTCTGTTAGGCAGCTGTCTGGCGCTTCTGAACCCCCATAGTTTGGATATCGGCAACGCGCGCATCGGCAACCCGCTGCTGGCGATCCCCGCCTGCGCGCTGTTGCTTCTGGCAGTCACGATTTTCGCCATGCAGCTGCCCGCCTCGAAAATCGCGCAAGCCGTGGCCGCCGCGACGATTGTGATTTTCCCCACCCACCAGCTCGTGTTCCCTCATCTCGACCGGCTGGCACTCAAGCTCGGCGTGCTGGATCCCGGGCTGGCGGCCGGCCCCGCCTGGTATGGCTGGGCGAAAGCCACCACCATCGTCGCCGCGACCTCGCTGGCGCATGCCGCCTATGTGCGGGCCAAGTCGCGCCAACCGCGCGCGGTGCCGACCGTCCTGCCGTGATCCATTCAGCCGCCCGAGGAACATGACCCGGTCTTTGGGAGCATTC
>JBAXBG010000012.1:0-35297 GCA_037142115.1 Verrucomicrobiota bacterium
GCGCCAGCGCGACGGTCGCCTTGTGCTGTGCGTCGAGCTCGCTGCCGCTGTAGAGCAGGCTGTAATTGCTATTCAAGCCGGTCACGGTGCCAAACGTGCCGCTGAGGCTGCTGCCGCTGACCAGCTTGTAGAGGCCGGCGGAGGTGCTCATGCCGGTCAGGTCGAGGGTATTGCCGGATCCCACGGCCACCGTGCCGGTCGCGGCGAGTTGGGCCGCCGACGTCTGGTTGGCCGCGAGCTTGAGCGTGCCGCCGCCCGCGCCGAACGCGAGGCTGCCGAGGCTGTTGGTGTAGGCGCCCATGCTGAGCGTGCCGGCGGTGGTGGCATCGCCGAGGGTCACGGCCGAGTTACTGGGAATCGCGTTGTTGATGCCGAGGGCCAGCGTGGCGCCGGTGTTGACAAACGTCGGCCCGGTATAGCTGTTAGCCGCGCTGAGCGTCACGGTGCCGCCATTGACATAGAGGTCGGAGTTGGCGGAGGTGCCGGCGATGGTGCCCGTCACGTTGATGCCGTTGGTTCCACCTTTAAGGTTGAGGATCGTGCCGTTCTTGGTGAGCGTGCCCGAGAGCGTCAGCAGGCCGCTGCCGCTGTTCTGGATCGTGTCGCTCCCGTTGCCCAGCGCGTTGACCGCCTTGGCCAGCGTGCCCGCCGCGCCGGTGTAGAGCAGTGTCCCGGACGAAGTGGCCGCCACGCCGAGATCGAGGGTGGCATTGGCACCCAACTGTTGGCTGGCTGTGGCCGACGCATTGCCGGTGCTGAATGAAAGCGTGCCGTTCTGGACCGCCGTCTTGCCCGAATAGCTGTTGGTGCTGGAGAGCACCAGAGTGTTGATGCCGAGTTTGGTGACGCCGATGGCCCCGCCGCCGGTGCCAGTGGAGTTGGCAATGATGTTGCTGACGGTGAAGGTGCCGCCGGAGGCATTGGTCGTGTTGAAGGCGATCATCGATCCCGACCGCAACCCGTTGTTGGTCACCGCCGCGCCCAAGCCGCCCAGGTAGGTGAGCAGGGTGGTCACGTAGCCGGTGGTGAACTCGCTGCTGCCGCCGACATTGAGGGCCAGAGTCGCGCCGCTGGCCACGCTGAGGTTGGCTGCCGTCCAACTGGTGGTGGTGCTGTTATAAAGCGAGGCCACTTGGGCAAATTGCAGCGTGCCTGCGCTGATCGTCGTCGCGCCGCTGTAGGTGTTGGTGCCGGCGAGGGACAGGGTGCCCGAGCCGGTCTTCGTGAGGCTACCTCCGGAACCCTGAATGCCTCCTCCCACGCTGGTGCTGGAGTTATCTCCCCCGACAGAAAGCCCCTTGGCTCCGAGGGTGAATGTGCCGTTGCCGGTGATGGACCCGACCGTGGTGGAGGCCCCGGTGATGGCCGAGATATCGAATGTCGCTGAATTTGACACTGCCGTGCTGCTCGACAATGCCCCCGATCCGCTCAAGGCCAGCGTGCCGGCGCTGATCGTCGTGGCACCGCTGTAGCTGTTGGAGACGTTGAGGGTCGTGGTCCCGGTGCCGGCCTGGGTGAAGGTGCCGGTGCCAGTGATGGCCGTGCTGCTGAAGTCGGTGCCCTGGACGACCGCGTTGTTGCGGTTGATGGCGAAGTTGCCGTTGTTAGCGATGGCACCGGCACTTGCGAGGCTGCCCGAGGCCCCGCCGCTGCCGAGCTGCAGGGTGCCGCCCGCGTTGACAGTGGTGCCGCCGGTGTAGGCGTTCGTGCCGCTGAGCGTGAGCGTGCCGATGCCGTTCTTGATGAGGGAGCCGCCGCTGCCGGTGAGGTTGCCCGAGTAGGTGGTGTCGAAGTTGTTTCCGCCCAAGGTGAGCGCGACGGCGACGGAGGAGGCGTTGGTCAGGGCTAGATCCTTAGCGCCGCCGAGCCCGCCCAGGGTGGCGGCGGTGAAGCCCGCGAACGAGAACGTGCCCCCGGTATTGTAGAGGAGCGTGCTGTTCTGCAGGGCCAAGGCGGAGCCGAGGGTGAGCGTGCTGCCGCCGGTGATCGTCGTGTTGCCCGCGAAGGTGTTGGTGGTGCTAAAGCTGACGTTCGTCGCTCCGCCGGTCAGAATGTCCTTGGATAGGGTCACGCTCACCCCATCGACGGAGGAGACGACTGTCCCCGCTGAAATATTGATGCCGGTGACAACCTGCCCGGCATAGACATTCCCCGCAGTGGCGAGGGTGTAAACTTTCAGCCCCGACCCGCCTGCTCCCGATCCATTGATCGTGCCGGCTGCGCCGAGGGTGGTGGTGCCGCCGCCCTTGATTTCAAGGGTGTTGATGTTGGCGGTGCCCGCGAGGCTGGTGGTGACCACGGTGCCGCTGATGGTGTTGCCGAAGGTATTGGCATTGCTGCGGCTCAGGACGAGCGCCCCGAGGTTGCTGATGAGGTTGTTGGGATCGAGCGATCCAGTCGTGCCACCGTCGCCGATCTGGAGGGTGCCGCTGGTGGTGATATAGGTGTTGGCAGCAGCCGTATTGAATCCACCGAGGGCGCCGCCGCTTTTGAACGTGCCCGTGACGGTGCCGCTGGCTGTGCTTGCGACGCTCACTGTAATGCTGGAATTCGGTGTGATCGCCGTGATGATGGTAGGCGATCCATTCCCCGGCGCGTAGATGCCGGTGCCCGTAACCCGCTGGCCGACGAAGAGCCCGCTGGTGTCCGTCATGGTCACCGTGGTGCTGGCGTTGGTGGTGGTCATCGCCTTGTTGCTCGCCGCCATGTAATCGCCGGTGGCGACGAGCGTCCCTTCGTTCACGTAGGTATTACCGGAATAGATATTGGTTCCGGTGAGAACCGCCCGGCCGGCCCCGAACTTGTCGAGGGCGAGGGCTGTGTTGGTGTCCAATATCTGCGTGGCGACCACCAGGTCACCCAGGGTGTTGTTTTGAATGAGGGCCAGATCCCTGCTCCAAGTGCCGTTCAGATACCCACCGGTGAGGGTCGAGGTGTGCGCCCCCACGTTCGCGGTCACCAGGATGCCGCCGATGGTTCCAGAGATACCGTTCGACTTGGTCAGCGTGATAGCGGTGCCCGTATTGTTGGTATCGTTGAACCGTATCGCGGTGTTGCTGCCCCCTGCAAAGGTGAGGGCACCGCTGGCCCGGACATCCAGGTAATTGCTGTTTATGGTAAGGTCGGTGCTGTAGGCGCTATCGATTTTTCCGACGATGGCATTGCCCGACAGAGTGGCGAAGGTGTTGCCGTTGACCGTGATCCAAGGGATGTTGGACTGGGCACTGGTGCTGTTCAATACCGCGCAGATCGCACCGTTTGCTGCAAGGACGTTGGATGTGGTCACGGTGACGCCCGTCCCCATGGCAATGTCCAGGAGGGTGTTGGGTTGGCCAGTGCTGGTCGTTCCTTCTGTCATGCTGCCGAGATTCACGGCCAGCGTGCCTCCCGTGCCAGCGGCCAGATTCAGGTGGGTCACGCCTTGTCCGAAGGTCGTCGCCGCGAAGACAAGGTTCGGCGAGACACCGTTGAAGCTCTGGCTGTTGGCGGTGCCCGCCTTGCCTTGAATGGCGAGGGTGACGCAGCCTGCGTTTTGGCCTTGCCAGGCAAGTTGCACGGGGGCACCGAGAATCAGCAGGCTGTTGGCGTTGATGAGGTCCGAGACCGGCGCGTTGGCCCCGCTGAAGTCGAGCAGGAGGGTGCCGTTTTGCACGCTGGTGGCACCGGCATAGGTGTTGGCACCCGTGAGCGTGAGCGTCCCGACGCCGGTCTTGGTCAGGTTGCCGACCGCGCCGCTGATCACTCCGTCCGCGCTGACGTTGTAGCCGTTGGTGTCGAAAGTCGCGATCCCGCCGGTGCTGATCGTGATGCTGCGGTTGCCCAGCGCGGTGGCTCCCGCGGTCTGGAGAGTGGCGAGGCCGGTGAAATTGAGCGCGCCGGTTCCCAGGCTTGCTCCCGAGGCGATGTTGAGGATCCCCTCGCCCAGGTAGGTGCCGCCCGCGTAGGTGTTGTTGGTGTTCGTCAGGTAGAGCGCGCGCGGGCCGACCTTGGTCAGGCTCGAGCCGCTGTTGTCGATGATTTGGGAACCGATGACCATCCCGGCGCTCACGTTGGAAGACCCACCCTGCACGATCCACAAGTCGCTGCCTGCAATCCCGGTTTTGAGGGTGCCTCCAGTGATCGTCACGGGCGCGACCAGAGATCCGATCGCCAGCACGCCGCCCGACTCCACGGTGAACGCTCCAGGAAGTGTGAGGCTGCCAGCAGAACCAAACCGCAGGCTCTGGCTCACGGCACCAGTGGCGACGGAATTGGCCGTCACATCGGTATTGACTCCTGTGCCCCAGGAGTTGCTGGTGCTGGTGAGGGCGGTCAGGGTGCCGGCGGCCACTTTCACGAAATTGTTCGCATCGGAATAGGTCGTGCCGTTTTGCCAGGTCGCGCCGAGGAGCATGGCCGTGGCCGCAGTCGAACCGAACACATTGCCCGCGCCGCTGGGTGCGTTGGTGAAGGCGCCGGACAACCCGGCAATGCGCAGCACGCCGCCCACGCTGCGGGTGTAGGGGGTGGCCCCGGTAATAGTGACGATGGACGTGTTGCTCGTCTGGTCCGTGTAGAGCGTATTGGCACCCGTTCCCACGGTGAGGCCCGTGAAACTCTGCTGGTTGACGGTGGCGTTTTGGCTGCCCATCAACTTGAAAATAGCGCCGCCGTCGCCGCCCAGGGTGAGCGACGCGTTGGCATTGATGCGATTGACAACGCCAACCCCGCTCGCGCCGACAACGAAGATTCCGCCGTTATTGACCGTGACGCTGGAGGTGGAGGTGATCGTGCCGGTGGACATCGTGGTGGTGCCGAGGCCGTTGCGACTCTGGATCACCGTCGCGCCGGAGTAGGTGCTGGCACCGGTCAAGGTGGTGGACGCGCTTAAACCTTGGTAGAGTCCGGTAACCCAGGAGATGCCGGAACCTGCGACGCTCTGGCCAATCGCGCCGGATTCGGTGAGGTTGTTGGCACCGTTGGTCACGGTCACGGTTTTACCCAGCGTGATCGCGCCGTTGCCAAAAATGATGTTCGAGGACTGATTGTTCTTTACGGAGCCGATGATGGTGAAACTTTCATTCCAGGCCTGCGTGTTGTTGGTGGTCAGGGTCAGGTCGTAGGCGGTGAGGTAGCCGCCATTGATGGTGAGCTGGCCGGTGCCGAGCGAGGCGGCGTTACTGATGTTCAGGATGCCGGCGTTGAGCGTGATCCCGCCGGTCATGGCGTTGGCGGCGGTGAGGAACAAGGTTCCCGTGCCATTCTTGGTGATGCCCTTGGCCGTGGTGCCGTCGGAAATGACGCCACCCACGGTGAGCGTACCCAAGCGGCCATTGGTCGTGACTGCCAGCGTGGCGCTGCTGCCGGCCAGCGTCACCGCTCCGGTGCCCAGATTCAGGTTGCCTTCGTAGAACATGCCCTCAGACCCGAAACTGAAGCCCCCCCCCCAGGTCTGCAGGTAGTTGCCGGTGGTGATGGCCGTGCCGCTGGTGTTGGCAATGGTGCCGCCGTTGATGGTAAAGGTGCTGGTGGCCACTGCGCCCAAGGCCGCCGCGTTATTGATGTTCAGCGTGCCGGCGCTCAAGGTGACCCCACCGGTGAACGTGTTCACACCGGAGAGGCTGAGCGCGCCACTCCCCGCTTTGACCAGACTGTTTGCCGTCGAGCCAATGGAGATGACGCCGCCGACGGCGAGGGTGCCGGAAGTGACCGTGAGGGTGCGGGACGTGCCCGCCGTGGTGCCGAGGGTCACGGCTCCCGTGCCGAGACTCAGGTTATGCGTGCCATCGGATGCGCCGATAAAGTTGATGTCGCTGTTCCAGGTCATCTTGTAGGCACTGGCACTGATGGCCGCGCCGCTGGTGTTGTCGATGGATCCGCCGTTGATGACAAAGGTCCCGGCGGTCGTGCCTAGGGCGTTGTTGTTGTTGATGTTGAGCGTGCCGGCGTTGAGCGTCACCCCGCCGGCGAAGCCGCCAGAGCTGTTGGCACTGAGCGTCAGGGCACCTGCCCCCGCCTTGGTGAGGCTGGTGGCCGTGCCGCTGGAGATCACCCCGCCGACGGTGAGATTGCCCGCGTTGACCGTGACGGTGCGGGTGCCCGCCGTCGATCCGAGGCTCACCGCGCCGGTGCCGAGGTTCAGGTTGTTGGTGCCGGTGAAGGCGTAGTCGATGTTCCAGGTTTGGACGTTGTTACCGGTGGTGACGGCCACGCCGCTGGTGTTGTCAAGCGTGCCACCGTTGATCACAAACGTGCCGGTGCCCAGTGCCGCCGCGGCATTGAGATTGAGCGTGCCGGCAGTGAGGGTCACCCCGCCGGTGAAGGTGTTGGTGCCGCTGAGCGTGAGGGCACCCGGGCCGGTCTTGGCGAGATTGTAGCCGGCGGTTGTGTTGGAGATAACCGAACTCACATTGAGCGTGGCGCTGCTGCCGAGCACATCGAAGTTACCGCTCGCACCCAGCGCAAGATTCAGGCTGCCCGCGCCGCTGCCGCCGCCGATCGACACCGTGCCGGTCACATTCGTGCCCAGCACCAGGATGTCGCTGGCGGCCCCGCCCAAGCCAACCGCGGCTGTGCCGCCGGTGCCCCGGCTGAGGGTGATCGTCTGGCTGGTGGCACCGGTCAGGCTGATCGAGGTCAGAGTGGGCGAATTGATTAGCAAATCCCCATAGGTCACCGCCGAACTCAGCGTCAGTGCCGAGGGCAGAGTGACCACCGAGTTGTCGAGCAGGGCCTCGCTGGAGGTGATGGGCAACGTATCACCCACCCAGTTGGCGGCGGTGTCCAGCGTCGTGCCCGTTCCGCCAACACCGCCGTCCCAGGTGATGGTCGCGGCTTGCACGGTCTGCGAAAAGGTGGCGCCGAACCCGAACAGGGCAAGGGCGGAGAGACGGAGGAGCGGATTGGATTTGGCTTTCATGGGGTGGTTGATTGGAGGATTTTGGATTTCAGATCGGCGAGGTTTGATGGGATTTAGGCGCGAGCATACAATTCCATCGCTAGTGCGCATGGCCGTGAACTATTTAAACAATGACTATTTTCCCTAATCCGTCGATGACTATTGTTCCCTAATCTGCCGTATCGGCCGATCGGCACTACGCCAGGGCGTTTGGTTGGACCCGCGCCAAGCCTTGATCTTGCGGCGTTTCAAATTGGTCGAAACCAAAGGGCACAAAAATGCGGCCCCCCCTAAATTGCCCGCGCAGATTATTTTCCGGACCGGCGATCTTCATCGCACATTGATCCTCATGGAGCCGCTGGTCGGATTCGAACCGACGACCTGCTCATTACGAATGAGCTGCTCTACCCCTGAGCTACAGCGGCTTATGACTTTTCCTCGGGTCGGGTGCGGTAATAGCGCACGATCGCTTTTGGAAACTCTTGCCGGACGTTTTTTAGTTTGGAGCGGATTTGATGCAAGCCCGAAGTTTGCCGTCGCGATACAAAGGCGCATCGCCAGTGCTGCCAAAGTTGGATGGCCAGAGATGCGATGGAATTCCCGCCGATCGCCAACCGAAGCAAGCCCGCCTGGGCCAGAGGTCGCCGGCGGATCAATCTCCGGGGGCCTCGTTGAGGCCGCTGAGGTCCGAGTCGACGGTGATTTTGCCGGGACCGGGGGTCACGCTGGCGGAGAAATCATCGGCGATTGCGATGTTAGAAGAGGTTTTCAGCACGATTTCCTTGTTGGGCACGCTGTTGGTCACCAACTCCAAGCGGCCCTTCGAGTTGAACACGCAGCCGTAAAGGTTGATTTGGGTTTTCAGATAATCGGTCATGGCCTTGTTGCCACGGAAATTGATGTGGTTGTTGCGGAAGCTTGAATTGGAGATGGTCAGCACATCGACCGGGGTGCCGATCGCGAACACATCGGTCGCTTGCTCATGGAGGACGCGGATGTTGTCAAAGGTGAGCTGCTGCTGCATCGGCACGGCGGCTCCCGGATAATAGGAGCGGCTGTAATGGTCGTTGTCGAAGTGGACGGAAAACCCGATACGGGGCTTTTCCAGGAAGATGTTGCGCACGCTGAGGTTGCGCACGCCCGCGGTGTAGGTCACGTCGGTCTGCACCACGCCCCAGTTGATGCCGTCAATGACCTGGCTGCCGGTGCGGTGGGTCGGCCGCGTCACGGAGTGGTACACCGCGCCGTCCGGCTTGGCCTGGACCCGATAGATTATGCCGTTAGACACCACCGAGTCGGATTGTTGGACCTCCATGCCGGGCGTCCAGTCGAGCCAGGCACCGGCCAGGATCCGGCAGAAAAACCCGATGGGTTTTTTGTCATCGGCGAGGTCATGGCAGTTTTCAATCACCCCGTCCTCGATCCAGCCCAGTTCGGGGTTGCCGGAGGAATAGTCATGGCCGTTCAGGGCCACGGCGTCGTCGTAGGTTTGGAAAATCCCGTTGCGGATGGCAAAGCGTTTGCCGCGGCCGAGATGCACCCCGTCCTTGTCACCCTTGATCACGACATCGTTGATACTGATGTCCTCGAAGGTGCAGACCTGGATGCAAAACTGCGACTTTCCCAGATCCAGGCAGCGGAAGCGGTCGATCCGCAGGTCCTTGATGTAGAAAAAGGCGAGCTGGCCGCGCAGGCCGTAGGCAACCTCGTAGTTGCAGGCGTCCATGCCGTTGACGAGGATCGACAGGCCTTCGATGGAAATGTTTTGGTCGTAGGTTTTGGTGCGGGCACCCTTGTTGACCAGGACGTGTGAGAAGGTGCCGTGCTCGTTGACTTTCTTAAGGAAGGTGTTGGCGCCGAAGACCAGGGACGTGTTGCTGCCGATAAACACGGTGCCAGCCATCTGATAGGTGCCGGGCTGGCTGACCACGATGGTGCCGGTCTGATCGACCGCGCGCTGCAGCGCCCGGGTGTTGTCCAGGCCGCTGGCGGCGGGCGCAAATCCGAACTGGGAGGCATCCACGAACAGGGCCGGGGCCGGTGGGGCGGCCGCGGGCGGTGGCGGCGGGGTTTCCGCCCCGGCGGGAGCGGCGGATAGGGCCAACGCCAGGGCGGCGAGTTGAGCGGTGTGGGATTTCAGAATCATGGGTGAGGAGGTTGGATTTCGGTAAGGTGAGGCTACGGAGCGCGCTTGAGAGATCTTGCGCGGGCCGCCACTGCCATCGCCATGAGTAGCGGGAAAATTCTTGCCGTCACTGAAAAATCAGCCGCCGTGCCAAACATTCGGCGCGCAGGCATTCGGCCTTGCGGTTCCCGTGGCGGCGTCGCACCGTTGGCAGCTGGAATCCATGGAACAAGGAGACACGCATGAAATTCAAAAATGGCTCGGTGATGGCAGTGATAACCGTGTTGGCGACCGCCTGCCTCGCCACGGCCGGCGAGTGGCCGAATTGGCGGGGCCCAAACCATGATGGCATCAGCCAGGAAACCGCCTGGAATCCCGCCGCGGTGAGCGCCCGCAAGGTGGCATGGGAAGCGGAGGTCGGGGCCGGCTATTCCGCGGTGGCGGTGGCCAACGGCAAGGTCTACACCGCCGGTAATTTCAACAAGGATGCCGATGCGGTTTGCTGCCTGGATGCGGCCAGCGGCAAGCCGCTCTGGCGGCATGAGTATCCCGAACCGCTGGCTCCCAAGTATTACTCGGGCGGCTGCAGCGCTACCCCGACCGTCGCCGACGGCAAGGTCTATTTTGCCAGCAAGAGTGGCAAGGTGTTCTGTCTCAACGCCGACACCGGCAAGGTGATCTGGAACAAGGAATTTGGGCTTAAAGTTCCCACCTGGGGATTTTCCAGCTCTGCCTTGGCCTGCGGGAAAGCGGTGATTTTCAATGCGGGCAGCGCCGGGGTGGCTTATGACAAGGACACTGGCGCGGTGATCTGGGCCAGCGCGGATGACGTGTGCGGTTATGCCACGCCGGTGCCCTTCGAGCACAACGGCAAACCCGGCCTCGCGCTGTTCGCCAAGGACACCCTGACGGCGGTGTCTCCGGGCGACGGCAAGGTGCTCTGGTCCTACCCTTGGCAGACGGAACACGACATCAATGCCGCGGACCCGGTCATCTCTGGCAGCCAGATGTTCATTTCTTCCGGCTACGGACACGGCGCGACTGTGGTGGACTTTGCCGGCTCTGAACCCAAACCTGTTTGGGAGAACAAGAACATGCGCTCCCACATGAGCGGCCCGGTGCTGATCCATGGCTACCTCTACGGGTTTGATGACAACCGCCTGGTCTGTCTGGAGTGGAAGACCGGCGAGAAAAAATGGAATGAGAAATCCCTGCTGAAAGGCTCCCTGATGGCCGCCGGCGACAAGCTCATCGTGCTCGGCGAGACCGGGTGCCTGGCCATCGTGGCCGCCACCCCCGCCGCCTATCAGGAGCTTGCCTCCACCCAGGTGGTTGACGGCCGCTGCTGGACGATGCCGGTCCTGGCCGGCGGCCGGATTTATGCGCGCAACTCGACCGGCCATTTGGTGTGCCTTGATGTCCGGAACTAAACGGCCTGGGTGATGGGCAAGGTCTTGGGGCATGGCTTCCGCCCTAAAAGGTGCCCCCATGAACTGGTATCTCGATTTGATTTTTTCGGTGAAATCAGTGAAAAATCAGCTCTATCAGTGGTTTGAAAAATCCGGCCAGCCGTTTCCACTTTCCCTTTTAGGTTTACCCGTCCACCCCCACCCGCAAATCCCTCGCGCTCCACAATAGCCCCTGGGTGGCGGAGCCGCTGCCCCGCATCGTCCTGGCACCATCCTGGCGCGCCTTGCTGAATCGTTCCCGCGCGTTGGCAAACGCCTCGTTTACAAACGCCTTGCTGCCGATCACCGCCCCGTCGGTGAAATATGCCATTGCGTGTAGCGCTGCGTGAAACTCTTCATGAACTCGCTCAAGTCGTGCATCCGATAGGTGAACCGCGCGTGGATCGCCGCCGCCAACGACTCTTCCGCCACACCCGCCCGGATCTTCTTGCGCGCCTCCGCCAATTCCGTGGCCACCTCCTGCACCTGCGCCTCGTTATAAATCGCGCCCAGGCGTCGCAACAATTCCGCATCGGACAGCCCGCCCGCCCCAATCGTAAAATCAAGTCTCAGGCGGCTTCATGCGCAGTCTGTGGGACGACAGTGGATTCAGTCCTCCAAATGCTCGGCGATTTTAGGCGGGATTAGGAAGGCAAGGGTGCCATGACGCGCGGGTGGGAACACTTGCAGGCAGGCAAGGGCGCCTTTTTTCACTTCCACATAGCCGCCCGAGGCTCCCAGGACCCACTCGATCAATTGGGAGAAATCGGTTTCGTGGCCGACGATGGCGACCCGTTTGAATTCGCGAAACGCAGTGAGCTCTTGCAGGGCTTGCGACGGGCGCATGCCGCAGGCCAGCCAGCCCTGGATGACGGCACCCGGGATGCCTGCGGTTTCGCAGAATTCGTCGGCGGTCTGGCGGGCCCGCACCAGCGGACTGGTGAGTACGATGTCGGGCAGCCATTTAGCCCGTTTCAGCAGCTTGCCGGCATGGCGTGCCTGCTCGCGGCCCTTGTCGACAAGGGCACGCGCGCCGTCACCCCCGGGGTTGAGGTTTTCGGCCTTGCCGTGGCGCAGAAGAATTAGATCCATGGGGGGGAAATTCTAAATTCTAAATTTTAAATTCTAAACGAAGAGGGAGGATGGAAAGCTTATCCCGCAATGCGCAGTCTTCAATCTGATATTTTCTCTTCCGTTTCGGATTTCGTGCTTAAGATTTAGTGCTTCTCTCTCACATCGTCATGCCACCATCGACGGCGATGACTTGGCCGGTGATATAACGGGCGGCCGGGCTGGCGAGGAAGGTGACGGTGGTGGCGATGTCGGTGGTGGCACCAAAGGCACCCAAGGGGATTTTGGCGAGCACGGCATCTTTAACTGCCTGGGGCAGTTCGTCGGTCATGTCGGTGGTGATGAAGCCGGGTGCCACGGCGTTGCAGGTGACGCCGCGGCCGGCGAGTTCGCGGGCGATGGACTTGGTGAAGCCGATCAGGCCGGCCTTGCTGGCGGCGTAGTTGCTCTGGCCGGCGTTGCCGATCAGGCCGATGACCGAGGCGATGTTGATGATGCGCGGGTCCTCGGCTTTCATCAGCACGCGCATGAAGGATTTCACGGTGTTGAAGGCCCCCTTGAGGTTGGTGTCGAGCACCGTGTCCCAGTCCTCCTCCTTCATCCGCATCAGCAGGCCGTCGCGCGTGACCCCGGCGTTGTTGACCAGAATGTTCACCGCGCCTAACTCCTCGCCGATCTTCTTCGCCAGCTCCTGAACCGCTGCGTGGTCGGCCACATCGACTGCATAGGCCGTGGCCGCGCCCGGATAGATGGCGTTGATTTCCGCGGCGGCCTTGCCGCAGCTCGCGGCACTGCGGCTGACCACCGCCACCTTGGCTCCTTCGGCCGCCAGGGCGCGGGCGATTTCCTGACCGATTCCACGGCCACCTCCGGTGACGACGGCGATTTTATTGGCAAAGCGTGACATGGGCCAACCGTGGGTGCGAATGGCCCCGGCTGTCAATCCGGGGATGGAATTTACGATTTTGAATTTCAGATTTTGAATTTCAGATGGAAGGCGAGCGATGAGCCGCCATTCACCGTCCAGAATTCAAAATCCGAAATCTGTCATTTTTGACTTGCCAAGGGGTGGGGGATGCCTAGTTTGCCCGTCCCATGCCAAGAGTCTCTGGAAAAGCAAAGACACGGAAAGCCGTTGCCAAGCGTTTCAAAGTCACTGGGACAGGGAAGATCCTACGTCGTAAACAAGGAGCTCGTCACTTGCTGCAAGGCAAGAACAGCAAGCGCAAGCGCAGGCTTGGGCAAGCAGCATTGGTCTCCGATGCTGACCTTCGCAACGTCAGGGAAAACCTTCCTTTCTCCCGGTAACTGAAGCGCCGCAACGAATAATACGCCCCGTCCGCGAATCGGACGGCCTTTACACAGCCTGATCCCGCGAGGGAGACAAGAACAGTCGAGACTGTGGAAGGAAATGAAATCAACGGTCTGTTCCAACCAATAATACCAAATGCCACGTGCCACCAACTCACCGGCCAGCCGCAAGCGTCGCAAGCGCGTGCTGCTCCGTGCCAAGGGTTTCCGCGGGTTCCGCTCGAAACTCTTCCGTTACGCCAAGGACGCTGTCCGCAAGGCGATGACCTACGAGTATCGAGATCGGAAAAAGCGCAAGGGTCAGTTCCGTCGTCTGTGGACGCAGCGTATCAACGCCGCCGTCCGCGCCGAGGATCTCACCTACTCGCGTTTCATCGAAGGTTTGAAAGCCGCCGGCATCGAAGCTGACCGCAAGATCCTCTCGGATCTGGCGATCACCGATGCCGCCGCGTTCTCCGCCATCGTTGCCCAGGTCAAGAAGGCGCTCGAAGCCAAACGTGCTTCGGCCGCCGCCTAACCTGCGAAACTTGAATCCTCACCCCGCCGCCCGGTTCGTCCGGACGGCGGGTTTTTTGTGCCCCCGCATCTTGGCTGGAGTATTGCGTGTCCCAATGGGCTGTCGGGGCTTGACGCATGGGCGCGCTCTGGATAGATCCAAGCCCCGTGGCGCGCGCCCGCATCTCGCGGGAGTCCCTCCTCCTCATCTATGAAACCCATTCTGATTGCTTTGCGGGTGTTGGCGCTTTGTGTCTGTTGGTTAGGACTAGGGTTCGCGGCGCGGGCGGTGGAGTTGGTGCCAACGGCCGGGGTGGTGACCCTGGCCAACACGCTGGTGCGCGTGGAGTTCAACCTCAAGACCGGCAGCTACAACCTGGTGGATGCCCGCGACGGCACGGTGGCCATCGCCAACGCCCATGCGGAAGTGGACGGGCTGGGGGGAGATCCGCAGGGATTTGCCACCCGCAAGCTGGATCCGGCCGCCAAGATCACCTGGGCCGCCACGGACATCTCCGACGAGCTCGGGCGCGGCAAAACGCTCACCGTGCACAACCTGCGCAGCGACGCCCGCGAATTCATCACCACCTTCACCGTGCGCGACGGCCAGGGGTTTGTCGTGCTGGGCAGCGGTATCGTCAACCACCGGTCCTATGGCATCCGGATGAAAAGCTTCCAGCCGCTGGCCGGCGGGGCGCTGTTCCCGGCGTTGGAGATGAAGGACCCGAAAAACCTCAACGGTGGCGCGGGCTCGACCCCGAACCTGGTGAATCAAGGCACCGATCTGGCGTGTGAAAACAGCCTGCTGTTGACGTTCACCGCCAACGGCGCGCGCCGCAGCCTGGTGCTGGGCGGGCTGACCTATCAGGACTTCGCCAAATACGCGGCGCTCGGCCCCTACCAGTGCTGGGACACCTATCCCGGGTATTGGCATCAGCCCGAGATCGGCCAGACCTGGCGCACCGTCTGGAACAAAATCGACGCCAACCGCCTTCCGGCTGGATTCCCGGCGGTCAACGGCCAGCTGGCCGCCGTCGATCCGGTCGGGCGGCTGGTGGATCCGGGGGCGACCTATCAGCCTAACGACCTGTTTTATGTGGATGTGACCACCGCCGACCCGTTCGTGGCGTTGGAGCGCTACGGCAAGGCGTTGCGCACCGCGACCCATTCGCGTCCCAACACGTATAACAATTTCTCGATTTGCGGCTGGTTCAGCGGCCGCAACAGCGCCAAGGCGCTGGTCGAGGAGATGGATTACGCCCGCAAGGTCGACATGCTCAAGACCATCCCCGTCACCGTGCGTCTCGAACCCGACACGTATTGCGGGGAGGACAACGGCAACACCGAGCAAGGGTGGTGGGATGACGCCCACTGGCTCAAATTCCACCATCTGGCACCGCCCTATGATACTTTCAAAAAGTGGATCGCGGCGGTGAAGGAGCGCGGCGGCAACGCCGAAACCTATTTCCAATGCGGCATGCCCTCCGATGATTACGCCGAGGCATTCCCCGGCCACATGCTCAACAACGACATCAGCAACCTGCACCGCCGCCACACGCACATCACCCCGCCGGTGACTTACGATGCCACCGACCCCGGCTTCCAGGAGCACATGCGCAAGGTTTGGGGCTACCTCAAGGAATGCGGTCTGGCGGGCATCAAATTCGATTATCCGGACATCGCCTGGCGGCCGGAGGGCGGATTTGAAGACAAGCATGCCACGACCGCCTCGGCCTATCGGGCGTGGTTCCAGTTGTGCCGCGACGGGCTCGGTCCCGCGGCACTCATTCACGAGCGCGCCCTGGGCAACAACTGCCTGGATGTCACCGCGGGTATCGTCGATTTGCAGCGGGTGTGGGGCGACGCGGACCGCTGGTATCCCGGGATGGCGGCCAAATGCGGCCTGCGCTGGTATAAGAACCGCGTGGTCATGAGTTATTATCCCGACAGCAAGGCGCTGGTCGGGTTTAACGACAAGGGGCGCATCGATCACGCGCCGATGGACATCATCCAACGCCGCTCGATCATCACCATGCTTTATGCCACCAGCGGCCGCATCGAGTCGGCCACCTCGCTGACGAAACTCGACGGGCCGACGATTTACGACCTGGGCCGCGCGTTCCCAATGCACGGCACGCCCCAGAGCGCGCGTCCGGTGGACGCCTTCACCGGCCTCAAAACCCCGCGGGTGTACGCATTCCGGGTGGACGACCAGTGGCAGCAGGTGGCCTTCTGCAACGACGAGGCCGCGCCTAACACCGTCACCGCCCCGCTGAGCGGAGAACAGGCCGCCACCGGATCGCTCGGGCTGGACGCATCCAAAAATTACTATGTCTACGAGTTCTGGAGTGATAGGTTTCTGGGCAAGCTCGCCGGGTCGGCCAAGCTCGAGGTGCCGCTGGCGGCCGGGGAGGCCCGGATGTATTCGGTGCGCGAAGTGCTCGACCACCCGCAAGTGCTCTCCACCAACCGCCACCTGATGCAGGGGTATGTGGACCTTGCCAACGTCAAGTGGGATGCCCGCGCCAAGCATCTGGCGGGCGTGGCCAAGGTGGTCGGTGGCGAACCGTTCCGCATCGTGCTGGCGGGCAATGGCCACAAGCCGGGCAAGGTCAGCGCCCAAGGTGCCCAAGGGCGCATTGAGGCCCATCCCGCCGATCCAAGCTTGAGCGTGCTGGTGCTGGAGCGCGCGGACAACGGCGATGTTGCCTGGCGCGTGGAATACTGAGATTCGATCCTGCGGCGGGGGACTATGCGGACTCATGGAGGGGCGACATCCGATCGCCCGCCCACAGGACGCCAATGGCTAGCGACAGACGCTCGACGTTGGCCGGGCATGGGTTGGGCGGACGGATTCCGCCCCTCCTTGGGGGGCTGAATGGTATCGCTAGCTATGACAGTGAAAGATCGCGCCCTAGCAAGTAGTAGATGACCAACCACGTCGCAATCTGCCCATGCATCTAACTAATGTTTCAAAACGCATTTTGCGTTGCCTGACTATTTTATCGCTCAACACTGCCTTTTTGCAGGCCTCCACCCCGGGCAAGCTCCGCTGTGAAGCCCGCGCCAACCCGGCTGGGATTGATGTCACGACTCCCCGCCTGAGCTGGATCCTCCAGTCCGCTGAGCGCGGGGCCAGGCAAAGCGCCTACCAAGTCCTGGTCGCCTCATCGTCCGCCAAGCTGGCCAAGGACCAGGGCGATCTGTGGGACAGCGGCAAGGTCGAGTCCGCCGACACTTTTAACATTGCCTATGCCGGGAGCCCGCTAGTTTCCGAGAATCGTTGTTATTGGAAGGTGCGGACCTGGGATGGGACCGGCAAGCCCTCGGCATGGAGCGCCCCGGCCTCATGGTTCATGGGCCTGCTAAAACCCTCGGAGTGGCAGGGGCAATGGATCGGCTGGGATGCCCCTCGCGCCGCAGCGGAAGCCGCTCGTTCGCCTGATGCCAAGGCGGTCAACAAGGATTCGTTGTTCTTGCCGCCGCCGGTGCAGGTGCGCACCGGGTTCCAAGTGGACAAGCAAGTCCAGCGCGCGACGCTGCATGCCGCCGCCCTCGGACTAACAGACATTTATCTCAACGGAAAACGCGTGAGCGACGACTCGTTCACCTCGGGTTGGACCGATTACCACCAGCGCGTCTATGCGCGGAGCTACGATGTGACCGGAATGCTGCGGCAAGGCGACAACGCGCTCGGCGCGGTGATTGCCGACGGCTGGTTTAGCGGCCACGTGCTCAACGCCCGCGATGGCTATGGCAAAAACCCCCGGGTGCAGGTGCAGCTTCACGTGGAATACGCGGATGGTTCGAGCACCGTGGTGGCAACAGGTCCAGCCTGGAAGTCCGCTGTGGGGGCGTTGCAGGAAGCGGATTTGCTGATGGGCGAAACCTACGATGCCCGGGCCGAAACCGGCAAGTGGAGAGAACCGGGCTTTGACGATCACACGTGGGCCGGGGTGAGCGTCGGCTCTCCCTTGAATCCGACGGTTCACGCGCATCCGGGCGAGCCGGTGCGGGCGATCGCCGAGTTCAAGGCCAAGACGATCACCCAACCGTCACCGGGTGTCTATATCCTCGACCTGGGTCAGAATTTCGCGGGCGTGGGCCGGCTCACTCTCAAAGGCACGCCCGGCCAAAAGGTGGCCATGCGTTATGGGGAACGGTTGAAGCCTGACGGAACCCTGTATACTGGCAATCTGCGCGACGCGCGGGTCACCGATACTTATATTTGCCGGGGCGGGGGACTGATCGAAACCTGGCAGCCGCGCTTTACCTACCACGGCTTCCGATTCATCGAGCTCACCGGACTGACGCACAAGCCTGATGCTGACACCGTCGTGGGTGTGGCGTTGGGCACCGACATGGCCAGGGCGGGGAGCTTTTCTTGCTCCGACCCGATGCTCAACCAACTCAGCAACGCGATCTATTGGACGCTGCGCAGCAACTACATGGATGTTCCCACCGACTGCCCGCAGCGCAGCGAGCGCCTCGGGTGGACGGCCGACGCGATGATTTCCATGCGCGCAGCCACCTTCAATACCGACGTACAGGCGTTTTTCACCAAGTGGCTCGTCGATATTGCAGACGCACAAGGCAAGAACGGTCAATTTGCTCCAACGGCACCCTCACGCGTTGGCATCTTCAACAGCCCCGGTTGGGAGGATGCCGGCGTGATCTGCCCGTGGACGATTTACGCCACCTATGGCGACCGGCGGGCGCTCGAATCCGCTTATCCGGGCATGGTCCGCTTCATCGATTATTGCGAGAAGCGTTTCGGGCCGGGCCTCGTCCCGCCTGCGGATCTGCAAATCATGGACGATTGGTTGAATGTGTCCGCCGGCACGCCCAAGGATGTGTTTTGCATGGCGTACTTCGCCCACAGCACGAAATTGCTAGAAACGGCCGCCGAGGCTCTAGGCAAGCGGGAAGACGCGGTGAAGTTCCACGCGTTGTTTGAGCGAATCAAAGCGGCGTTCAATCATGAATATGTCACCGACGATGGACGGATCCAGGGCGGCGAGTTGAAACCCGGCGCCAAAGCCCCCACCCGTGCCGGGGATGGAGTGGTCGAGGACGCCCGCCTCAAAGGAGGCCTGCAGACCCGCTATGTGCTGGCGATTGCCTTTGGCTTGCTCGATGCGGACAAGCAAAAACTTGCGGGTGAACACCTGGTCAAAGCGATCGAGGAACGGGACTGGCATCTATCCACTGGAATCCATGGCACCAAGGAGCTCATGAACGCGCTCACCAAGATAGGCCGCAACGATGTGGCCTTCCGGCTTCTTCACAACGACACCTATCCGTCGTGGGGATTCTTCCTGAAGAGCGGCGGAACCACCCTGTGGGAGCGGTGGAACGGGTCGCTGCCGGAGGCCGATCCCAGCATGAACTCCTTCAACCACTACGCGTTCTGCGCGGTCTATCAATGGATGGTGGAAAACATCGGCGGCATCCGCAGCGACGGCCCCGCCTATAAAAAAATCCTCATCGCGCCGCAAATCGACCCGAATCTGACCCACGCGGAAACCCGTTACGACAGCATCCGGGGGCGCATCGAGACGCGCTGGAGCAAGGAAGACCAGCAATTGTCACTCTCCGTCACGATTCCGCCTAACACCACGGCCGATGTCTTTGTTCCCGCTGTGGAAAATTCTGTAGTGACCGAAGGCGGCCGGCCCGCCGGGATGGCTGAGGGGGTGAAATTCCTGCGCCGGGAATCCGGAGCGGGGGTTTACGCGGTCCAGAGCGGCCATTACGAATTTTCCTCCTCGTGTATTCCCTGATTCACTCCAACTATCAAACCCTATGCAAACAACCCGTTGGATTTTCGCCGCCATCGCAGCCCTGGTATGCGCCCACTCCCGGGCGGACGTCAAAGTGCCGGTGATTTTCTCCGACCACATGGTGCTGCAGCGCGGGATGGCGGTGCCGGTGTGGGGGACGGCTGCGCCCGCTGAAAAAGTGACGGTGGCCATCGCGGGACAATCCCTAACCACCACGGCCGGGGCGGACGGCAGCTGGCGGGTGCGGCTCAAGCCGCTGGCGGCGAGCGCCCGGCCGCTGACTTTGAAGGTTTCGGCGAGCAACGAGATCACGCTCACCGATGTGCTGGTCGGCGAGGTGTGGCTGGCCTCCGGCCAATCCAACATGGAGATGCCGGTGGGCAACGTCGACCCGCCCGGCATCCCGCGCCGCTATCCCGGGGTTCAGAATTTTGAGGAGGAATTGAAGAACGCGAATCACCCGCTGCTGCGGCTGTGCAAGGTCGAGCGGCAGTTCACGCCGCGTCCTCTAACCACCGTGCCGGGCGCGGGTTGGCAAACGTGCTCGCCGGAATCGGTGAAAGGGTTCTCCGCGGTCGGCTATTTTTACGGGCGGGATCTCGCCGAATCGCTGCAAGTGCCCGTCGGGATCATCGCCAGCGCGTGCAGCAGCAGCCAAGCAGAACAATGGACCAGCATCGAGGCGCTGGCCAGGATCCCGCAGTTCAAGGAGGTGGCGGCATTCTATCAGCATGGCGACTTCGCCCACATGCCCGATTACGAGAAAATCGCCCCCAAGGGCAAGCCGTCATGCCTCTACAACGGGGGGCTGGCGCCGCTCATCCCCTACGCCATCCGCGGGGCGATCTGGTATCAGGGCGAATCCAACGCCGACCGGTCGGTGGAATACCGCAGCCTCTTTCCCGCGATGATCGCCGATTGGCGGCAGCGCTGGGGGCAGGGCGATTTCCCGTTCTATTTCGTCCAGCTGGCCGGCTACGGGGGGATCCCGCAAAACCCCGGCGGAAACACCTGGGCCGAGCTGCGCGAGGCCCAGGCGCTGGCGCTGGCGGTTCCTAACACCGGCATGGCGGTCACCCTGGACATCGGCATGGCCGACTTCATCCACCCGCTCAACAAGCAGGAGGTCGGTCGCCGGCTGGGACTCGTCGCGCGGGCGAAAACCTATCGGGAGAAAATCGAGGCCAGCGGGCCGGTTTTCAAAAGCATGCAAATCGACGGCGCGAAAATCGTGCTTCAGTTCGACCACCTGGCGGGCGGGTTGGTGTCGCGCTCCGCCACCGCGCCTGGCAAGCTGCGGTTCTTCGCCGTGGCCGGCAAGGACCAGGCCTGGCATTGGGCGGATGCCCGGATCGCGGGCGAGACGGTGGTGCTGACCTGTGAGGCGGTCACCGAGCCGGTGGCCGCGCGTTACGGCTGGGCGCCTAACATCGAGGCGGACTTCTTCAACGGCGCGGGCCTGCCCTGCGCGCCGTTTCGCACCGACGACTGGCCGCTGACCACCGCGGGCAAGCTCTATGACCCGGGCGTCGCGTTCCGCGCGGCGCGGCAATAGGGCTGTGATTCCAAGGACCGCGAGTCTCCAGACTCGCAGAATTCGTTCCGCTTCGCACAAGCGAAAGCCATGACGCGGCTGGGCACTTCGCGGTGCCGGCGAGTCTGGAGACTCGCGGTCCGACTGGATTCGCTCATTCCCGCGGGAATTCCGTCACCCGCAGCAGGGTGCTGCCCAAGGGGACGAGTTCCAGCAGGTGTTTTTCGCCGGTGGTGGTGACATGCTCCGGGATGTCCGGCGTGTAGGGCTTGTCGCCGAGAGTCCAATTGGTCGCGGTGCGGCCGCTGACGCGCAGCACGACGGGCGATGCGCCCGCGTCCCACGGATAGCCGGCGGGCGGGCGGGTCACCACCTGCACCTGGCTGGCTGACAACGTCGCGGGCAGGGCATAGTTCCATTGGGAAATGGGGAGCATCTCGTAGGCGGGGAACTGCGGCGAGGATTTGGGGAGGTCGGTGAGGGTGGTCACCTTGGCCGTGACCGGCAGCGAGAACACCAGCGCGCCATAACTGATCGACGCGCCCGGACCCGAACGGCGGATCACCGGTTGCGCCTCCAGGCCCAGTTCCACCCTGTCGCCGTCGCGGAACTCGCGGTGCAGGCTGACAAACCCCTCCGGCGTAGCGGTTAGATCGACGGCGCGGCCATTGCACAGGACCTTGAAGCCCTTGCTCCAACCGGGGATTCGCATCCGGAACGTCAGGAGTTGCGGGGTGGCGGTGGCGAAAACGAACTCGATGCGCTGCTCGAACGGATAGTTGGTGCGCTCGGCAATCGTCAGGGGCGGCCCCTGCGCGAGTTGGAAGCTCGCCTGGCAGGGCGAGTAGAGCGCGGCGGTGACGCCCGGGGCGGCGTTGTCGACGAGCCACATCCGCTTGATGAACGCGGGCAGCAGGCGGTGGATGTTGCCGCTGCAGCATTCGGTGTCGTGCCCCGGGCGGTAGCACATCCGACCGGTGGCCATCCACCCCCAGTCCTGGTCGAGGTTCCAGTGGCTGGATTTGCCGGTTAGAACCACCTGGTTCGGCCCGGAATAATACTGGTGCGCCTTGAAATCCTTGGTCAAGGCGCCGAAGCCCGCGTTGAACAGCACCTTCTCGATCTTGTCGGCCCACTTCGCCTGGCCGGTGGCCTCCAGCATGTAGCCGCAGGTCCAGATGAAGTCCGTGGCGGTGCAGGTCTCGTGCACCTTGTCGCTGCGTTGCCCGGCGAGCCCCTCGTGGCCGCTGCTCAGCCCGTCGGCCAGCTCGTGGCTTGCCTCGAGCATGGCAAACCCGCGCTCGGCGGCCCGCAGGTAGGACGCGTCGCCGGTGGCGGAGTGGAGCAGGGCGGGCAGCTTGAGGAACTCCTGATAGGTGACGGCGTGCTCGTGCTCCACCGCGCCCTTGAGCATGTTGGCGGGGGTCTTGCCGTCGGTCGGGTTGTCCTCGCAGAACTTCTGGTAGATGCGCGCCGCCAGGGTGGCGTAGTCCGGGTTGCCGGTGAGCTTGGCCAGCCGGCAGAGGTTCTCGGCGTGCAGGACGCTGCGCTGGTTGAAGCCGGTGAGTTTCAAGGCGGGCAGGCGGTCCTTGTCCGGATAGATGGCGGCGTAGTGGTGCTCGATGGCGTCGAGCAGCTTGCGCTCGCCGGTGTTCTCGTATTCCTCGAGCAGCGCGCGCATGAACACCACCATCGGCCACGAGTCGTTGTCCACGTTGGCCGGCCCCAGGCGGCCATTGGCTTTCGGGTGCCCGACCACCGCGTCCAGGCTCCGGCGCGCCGCCGCCAGCAGCGCCTCGTCGCGCATCAGATAGGCGCAGCGCAGCGCGCCGTCCACATAGTAGGCGGTTTGTTCGTAGGGCCACCAGTCGGTGCCGAATTGGCTGAACTGGCGGTCCTTGACGTCGAGCGGGGCGGCCCACATCTGCTGGTTGAAGGGGAAGCCCATCGCCGCGGGATGGCCGGTGAGTCCGCTGATCTGGCGCGCCAGGAATTCCTTGAGCCAGCCCTCGGGATGGACTGCCGAGCTTGGCAACTCGCCGACCAGGGCGGCGGAGTTCGGGCGGGTCGCGCCCGCATCCAGCGGCGCGGCGGCGGCCGCCAGCGGCAGCATCACGGCAATGAAGGTGTAGAGTGATTTCATGGGTGTTTGAGTAGCCTAAGCGGGAAAATGGAATCAGACAGAGCGGCTTTTTTTCACCACTGATTGCACTGATTTTACTGCAAGAGTCGGATTTGAGTTAACAGATGTGAGGTTAGCCTTTGAGCACCAGAACCCGGTGCTGGGGGTGTGGAACGATGATTCACTTGGGCAGGTGCAGTGTGCTCAAGGAGGGGCGATATCCGATCGCCCATGCCCATGTGGAGGCCAGGCCAAGCGGCTCCGCACCCTTCCTGGACTTGCCCCGGGCATCGGCGGACGGATTGCGCCGCTCCTTGGAATTCGGCCAATGAACCTCAAGTTCCTCGGACGGCGAGAGCGCATGACGCCGAAACTTCTTAGTCATCAGTATAGTCAGTGAAATCAGTGGTCATCGTCATATCCAGGGTTAGCCGCGGCGGGCTCAGGCGCCCATCCTGGCGGGTTGGCCGGTGGATTCGACCACCGAGCGCCAGAGGTCGCCGGTGGGATCGACCTTGCGCCGGCCGCGGGTGACCAGGCTCATTGGAAGGTGGACGAAGCTCTGGTGCAGCAGCGCGACGACCATGCCGGTTTTGCCGGCCATGCCGGCGTGGACCGCGTGGCGGCCGAGGTTGAGGCAGAAGACCCGGTCGTCGGGCGCGGCGGGCACGCTGCGGATCAGATAGCTCGGGTCGATGTATTTGAGGTTGATCTCTAACTGCCTCGCCTTGAAGTGGCTGCAGATCTGGTCCTTGAGAAACAGGCCGATGTCGGCGTGGATCAGGTTGCCGGAGGCGTCGGTGGCGTGGGCGGCGCCAGCCATGAGGTCCTGGCCGGCGCCCTCGGCGGCGATGATCACGGCGTGGCCGCGGGTGGCGAGCCGCTCCTCGAGCATGGCGAACAGTCCATGGGGGCCCTTGAGTTTGAAGGGGACCTCGGGGATGAGCACGGCGTTGGCCTCGCCGGTGGCCAGGGCGGCCGAGCAGGCGATGAAGCCGGAGTCGCGGCCCATGAGTTTGACCAGGCCCACGCCGTTGCGGGCGCCGCGTGCCTCGGTGTGGGCGGCGGCCACGGCGTGGAAGGCCATGGTGAATGCCGTCTGATAGCCGAAGCTGCGGTCCATGAACATCAGGTCGTTGTCGATGGTCTTGGGCACGCCGACCACGGCGAGCTGGCTGCCGCGGCGCTGCGCTTCCTGGTAGATTTCCTGGGCGCCGCGCTGCGACCCGTCACCACCGATGACAAAGAGGATGTTGACGCCTAACGCCTCGAGCCGGTTGACCATGACCTTGGTGTCGCGCTGGCCGCGCGACGAGCCGAGGAACGAGCCGCCGAAGGTGGGGATGGTGCGCACCAGGTCGGGGGTGAGTTCGATGGGTTTGTGGCCGAACGCGGGATCGAGGCCCTCGTAGCCGTATTGGATGCCGAGGATTTCCCCCACGCCATAGGTGTAGTGGGCCTGCATCACGATGGCGCGGATGACGTCGTTGATGCCCGGGCAGAGGCCGCCGCAGGTGACGATGGCGCAACAGGTGTCCGCCGGCTTGAAATAGATCTCGCGCCGCGGGCCGGCCAGTTCGATCGAGGGCGCCTCGATGTCGCTTTGCATCGCACCGCGCACCGCGTCCATGTGGTTGTCGAGCAGGATGCGGTCGCCATCGGAATGCCAGCTGGCACCCTCCGCGGCGAAGGCACCCACGCAACCGGGCGAGGGAAACCGGCGCGGGCCGAGGCTGGTGATGTTGAGATCTGCTGGGGTGACGGCGGGTGATGGCATGGTGGTGGATGGGACTCAGCGGGGGTTGGCCTTGAGATGGAGCAGCAGGATGCGGCGCACTTCGCGGATGGCCTGCGGGTCGTCATAGGAACCGTGGCCGCCCGGGACAATCACTTCGGATCGGGCGCTGGCGAGGTGGGAGCTCCAGTACGGGACGACCCCGTCGCTGCTGTGAGGTGTGTCGCCCTTGCCGCGGTCGCCAATGATCGAGTGGTGGGGGACCTGGATCGGGAGTTGGTCGAGGGCTGTGAACAGCGGATTGGTGGGCGAGAGCCCTTTGACGCTGGACATGCGCGAGGGGGTGGCGAGCGTCGTTGGCAGGTCAATGAGCACGCCGGTGATGGTGGTGGGCAGGCTCAGCAGTTTGACGAACAGGTTGGTGAGCGACAGGTCCGCCAGCCCGCTGCCGCGGTGCGGGGTGCAGATGTAGATTTCGCGGCCGATGCCGGGGTCGGCTTGATAGAGGAAGATGCGCCGGGCGAGGTGGGAGGCGGGGAGTTGTCGGTCCACGGAGCGCGCTTGTTGGCTGAGTTGGGAATTCCAGATCGTCTGGCCGGGGTTGATGACCTGCATGCGGGCCAGCAGGCCGCCCATGCTGTGGCCGATGAGCACCATCTTTTTCGGGCGGCCGGTTTGTTGCTCCAAGGCGGCGAGTTCCTCGCGCAGGCGCATCGCCGAGTATGAGATCGGCCAGCCGGTCGGGTAATAGAAAAGCATGAACTGATAGCGTCCGCGCAGCTGCGGGTCGGCGCGCAGGTCGTTGATCACGTCCTTCCACATCCGGGGATGCGAGTTGAGGCCGTGAACCAGCAGCAACGGGATGCGCTTCGGGTCGTAGGGCTCTAGCAGGATGAGCTTGGCGTCGAGGGCACCCGGGTGGATGAGTCCCAGCAGGCCCAAGCGCAGCTCGTTGATGTCGTGGGTCTGCTCGACGATGGGGGCGGTGAAATCGGCGGCCAGCGGGTAGTCGGTGCGACCGAGGCGGACGCTGGAAATCGTGGTCGGATCGTAGCCGATGAGCGAGGCGCATCGCGCGCCACCCGGCTTGGCCGGACCGTCGAAGGCGAGCACGCCGGTGAGGGGTTCCATGTAGCCGCGCTTGCTGGAGATGAAGCGCCGCAGGCCCGAATCGCCGGGCGTGCTCCAGGAGGGCGCGAACGGCACGCCGACGCCGTCCTCGGTGTGCCAGTTGCGGCAGAGTGTGTGGGGCACCTTGCGGGCCGGCCGGGCGGAGTTCAGGCGGGCTAGCGGATAGACGCCGGGCTTGGCGGCGCGGGTGGCGCTCACACGGTAGGAGCAGCCCTGGTCGCTGAAGGTTTTTTCTGGCTGAGAGTTGGATCCGATGAACCAGGGAGCAAGGTTTTCGGTGGCCGATGCCAGAATGCGCAGGGCGTGTCGCTGATCCTCGGGCAGGGCCGTGGTGTGACGGATCGAGCCGCCGCGGGTGTCCAGTTCGCCCCAGGCGATCTCCGCCGCGCGCAGCGACTCCACGGCGGCAGGCGTGGCCGTGGCGTGCTCGGCCTGCTTGAGCAGGGCGTCCGCCGCGGCCAAGCGTCCGCCCGGCGAGGCCGGGCCGGGGGGGGGCGCGGTCGGAGCGCAAGACGCTAACAAACCACAGGCAAGGACCAGAGTCAGGCGGGCGAAGGAGTGGTGCGCGGACGGCATACGGATTGGCACGGCATGAAACCAGTTGTGGCTAGCGTGGGGAAGCGGCATTTTTTGGAAATGCAGGTGACCCCGGGGCGGTGCCGCGCGGCAACACGTCGGGATTGGTGGCGGACTGGGTGGAACCAGAGTCCGCCTGAGGGCGGGACTAGCTACGCTGGCAGCGGCGGGCTTGGGGATGGATGTAGTGCCGCCTCTTCAGGCGGTTAAGTGACCGCGATCCGGGTCAGACGCCGGGGGGGAAGGATTGACGGGACGCCATCGGCAGGGGGGGCCGTCGCTCAGTTCTTGGCGGCCTGCGTCACGGTCGCGTGCGCGGTTTCGCGCAGCCTGGCGGCGTCTTCAGCGCTCACTCCGGGCGGTAGGTAGGAGGTGGCTGCAACGGGCTCGCCGTAAATCATTTCATAAAACACGGCGGCCCCGAGATATTCGCCGTTGGAATTGGCGTGAATGTCGGCCTTGCGGTGCAGGCGCAGCGGATCGGGGCCGGTCAGCACCGCGTGGAACGCGTCGCCCACCGGGAGGACGCCGAGGCCGGTGTCGGCCGAGAGTTTGGCGTAGGCCGCCTTCACGCCTTGATACATCACCTGCGGGTTTTTCAGATAGGGCAACTTGGCGTCCTTATAGCGCGGGCAATCGTCGGGGTAGGCCCAGGTTTCGTGAATCAGGATTTTTGCCTGCGGCGCGTAGCGGTGGATATATGCCACCAAAATCCCGGCGTATGGCTGATAGGTTTCTGGCAGCGGGCTGAGCTGGCTGACTTGCTGGATGGTGACGAAATCCCAGGGTGCGCTGGCGAGGGCCTCGCGCAGGCTTTGCCCTTTCTTTTGCCCCGTGGCCGGATCGACCTTCACCTGGTAGGGGGAACCTTTAGGGTCCTTGGGGTCGGCCTCGAACGCCTGCAGATAGCCGGCGTGCTGCTGGAGCGAGTGGCCGCCCAGATTGGCCCGGAACAGGACCAACGTCTTGCCGCCGGCGGTGGCAAGCTGGGGCAGGAAGTGGGTGGAATTGTCCGCAAAGCTGTTGCCAATGGTCAGGAGCTTGGCCGCCACCCGGGCGGCTGGCGGATCCGCCGCGGCTGCCAGCAGGGGCGAAAAAATGCAGAGCAATGCCAGCCAGGCGCGGACGGATTTCTGTTGGATGTTCATGAAGGGTGGGGCCCGGCGGCCGGAACCCCAAGCACCGGTCATGACGGCACGGCTTCTGGGAATGGCATGGGGGAGCGAAAAAACGCTGGAAGGTCAAAGCCCAGGTGTCAAGCTGTAGCTGGCCAGTGACTCGCGGGGTGCCGGAAAGTTTCCACGGCAACTCGGCATTTGCTTTCCTATCCATCGATTCTTCATCATCCTCATTGCCACTCCCATGATTGATCGCATCCTCGCCAAACGCATTGTCCCCGTGGTCGTCCTCGACCGTGTCGAATCCGCCGAACCCCTGGCCGAGGCCCTGCTGGCTGGCGGCTTGGATATTATGGAAATCACCTTCCGCACCGCCGCCGCCGAGGCCTCCATCCAGCGCATCGCCGCCCGCTTTCCGGAAATCCTGCTGGGCGCGGGCACCCTGCTCGACAAGGACCAGGTCCAGCGTGCTAGAGACGCCGGCGCGGTGTTCGGCCTCGCCCCCGGCCTCAACCCGGCCATCCTCGCCACCGCCCGCCAAATCGGCCTGCAATTCGCCCCTGGCGTGATGACTCCCAGCGAGGTTGAACTCGCGCTCGCGCTGGGCTGCAAGCTGCTCAAGTTCTTCCCCGCCGAAGTTGCCGGCGGCGTCAACATGCTCAAAGCCCTCGCCGGCCCCTACGCCCACACCGGCGTGAAGTTCATCCCCACCGGCGGCGTCTCGTCGGGCAACCTCTCCGCCTACCTCAAACTGCCAGTGGTCGCCGCCATCGGTGGCTCGTGGATGGTCGACAAACAACTTGTCAACGACGGCAAGTGGGCCGATATCACCCGCCTCACGCGCGAGGCGCTGGCCGCCGCCTCGGATTGTTACTAAAATGGCAACAGGGATAGCGGCATGGGCCTCGCCACCAGAACTCCACCACCGGACGAACCAGTAGTGGCGGCCAATGGCGGCCAATGGCGGCCAATGAATCCCCCCGGAATCAAAGGCTATCACCAAAATCCTGACGGAACTTCGCCAGCAGCTGGTCGGGCCAGTTGGAAACCGGTGCCAGGCGACCGAGGAAGAAGCGCAGCACGGCCGGTTCGTCAGTGAATTTCAAGCCGCCGACGAGTTCGCGGTTGGCGTGCAGCCACTTCATGCGGTCGGCCACATACATGACCTGGGAGAGGGTGAAGACGCGGCGCGGCAGGGCCAGGCGGAGCAGTTCGACATCGGCGAGGATGTCATCGCCGTGTTCGTCGCGCACGCTGGAAATCGTCCCGCGCTCCATGCCGCGCGCGCCCGAGATGATGAAGAACGCGGCGGCCAGCGCGCCGGCGGGGTATTCGGATTGCGGGATGTGCGGCAGGAACCCGCCGGCGTCGATGTGAGCGCCCAGGCCACCGGCCGGGGTGACCACTGGCACGCCCGCGGCGTCGAGATCGTTGACGAGGTATTTGATGAAGGCGGGAGATTGGCCGACCATCGCTTCGTCGGTGGTTTCGCGCAGGCCGACGGCCATGGCTTCGATTTCGCGCACCGACATGCCGCCATAGGTGAGGAACCCCTCGTAGAGAGGCACCAGATCCTTCATTTGGTTGTAGAGGGTGAGGCTGTTAGTGGCGATGCCGCCGCCGCGTGAACAACTCACCTTGCGGCTGGAGAAATAGATCAGGTCGCTCAGGCCGCACATTTCGATCAGGATGTCGCGGATCGAGGTGGTTTCGTAGCCGGCTTCGCGTTGCTTGATGAACCAGGCGTTTTCGCCCACCAGGCTGACGTCGAGCAGCACCATGATGCCGTGTTTTTTGGCCATGGCATTGACTTCGCGCAGGTTCTGCATCGAGAACGGCTGGCCGCCAATCAGGTTGGTGGAGGCCTCCATCCGCACGTAGGGGATTTTGGCCGCGCCGTATTTCTCGATGACCGCGGCGAACCGGTTGAGGTCGAGGTTGCCCTTGAACGGGCAGTCGCTTTTGATCTTGAGCGCTTCGTCGGTGAAAATCTCGAGGACTTGGCCGCCGTTGATGTCGATGTGCGCCTTGGTGGTGGTGAAATGATAGTTCATCGGCACCACGTCGCCGGGTTTGATAAAGACCTTGGAGATGATGTTTTCCGCGGCGCGTCCTTGGTGGACGGGCAGCACGTAGTGCATGCCGAACACGTCGCGCACGGCTTCCTGCATGCGGGTGAAACTCGCGGACCCGGCGTAGGCGTCATCGGCCACCATCATCGAGCTGAGCTGCTGGTCGCTCATGGCGTTGGTGCCGCTGTCGGTGAGCATGTCGAGAAACACGTCCTTGGTTTCCAGCAGGAAGGTGTTGAAGCCGGCCTCTTCCATGGCGGCCTTGCGGCGCTCGATCGGCCGCAAGTGGAGCTTCTGGACGATGCGCACCTTGTGGAGCTCGAGCGGAATCTCCTGGCCGCTGAAAAATTTGACGTGGGGTGTGCGGGCTTCGGATTCCTTCATGGGTGGCATTGGATTGGGAGAGGGTTGGCGGTGACGGGCTTGCTGACCGTGGCGAAACGCTAGGCGACGGCTGGCGCAGACGCTCCGCCTTATTCGCTTTTCCTCAAGCATATTCGACGATCCGCCGGCCGATTTGTGGGTTGCCTCGGCGTCTGCGGGCGGGCACTCTGCCCCGGTCGCCGCAGGAAGTCCGCGCGGCGCGTGATTTCCCAGCCGAATGATGAATAAATCCAGCGAAGAACCGTCCAAGCACGTGCGAGGACCAGTCGGTGCTGCGGATGCGGACCCCGCGATGGCGGATCCGGATGACGATTTCCGGCTGGTTGCGCAGGCGCAGCAGGGGGATTTGGGTTCCTACGATGTGCTGGTGACCCGTCACAGGGGAAGAATCTTTGCCATGATCCGCAACATGATCCATCAGGAAGCCGACGCATGGGATCTCTCGCAAGAGGTCTTCATCAAGGCTTGGAACGCACTGCCGCGCTTCGAAGCCAAGGCCCGGTTCTCCACTTGGCTGTACCGGATCGCCCACAACGTGGTCTATGATTGGACGCGCAAACGCAAACTCGACAGCGCTGGCGAGTGGAATGACGAGGTGTTCGAGCGTGAGCGGATCGATGCCGCCTCCTGCACCACGCCCTCGGGCGGGGCCCCGCCGGATGACCTGATGGAGCACGACGAGTTGCGGGTGAAAATCGCAAAGGCGCTGGGCAAGTTGTCCGCCGAGCACCGCGAGGTGGTGATATGGAAGGACGTGCAGGGACTTTCTTACAAGGAAATCGCCGAGGTGATGGAGTGCTCCATGGGCACCGTGATGAGCCGCTTGTTTTACGCCCGCCAGAAACTCCAAGTGATGCTCAAAGATGAATATGAATCCCGATGAAACCACGCTGGCCAAGTGGCTGGACGATCCCTTGCATGGCGAGGAACTCGCCGCAGATGATGCCGGTGCTGGCAGCCCGCCGGAGGCACTGGCCGCACGCGCTGAAGACCGGCGGTGGCGCGAACTGATCGGCACCGCGTTGCCGGCCTCGCAGGAGCCTCCCTATCCGGATTTTTTCAACCTGCGCGTGGCGCGGGCGATCCGCGAGCAAGCGCCGGCAGCCGCCGTGGTGGCCAGGCGCCGTCTCTTCGGGTCATCCTGGGTCATGCCGCTGGCCGCGTGCGCGGGGATGGCGTTCGCCTTCTGGCTGGGCGCGAAAACCGCCGCCTCGCCTCCCGAGGTGGTGGTCGCCGGCGCGCCGCGGGCGATCCCCGTCGAGTCGTTTGTCTATACGCCCGAGACCGGAGTCAGGGCGGAATCGTTTGCCAGCGCGGGTGCGTCGGCCACGGTGATTGTGTTGAATGGCGTGGCGGCCATTCCCGATAGCACGGATTTTTCAGCCCCCACCTCGCAGCAGGATGCGGTGCCGGGCCGCCGCGCCACCGCAGTGCTTGAACTGGAAAGGACCGACGCCCCAAGCTTATGATCCGCCGCTGCTGGATGATCGCGTGCCTGGGTGTTGCCCTGTCCGCAGTGGGTGCGGCCCAGGAGGACCCGGGCAAGGCGCCCATCGCCCGGATCCGGGTGACGGTCTATCACGCCAGCGACGGGCCGGTCGCGGCGGACAAGCTGGCTGCGGTGAACCAGGAAACGGCCGACCGCCTGCGCAAGGAGGAGCGGCTTCGGTTCAAGCATTACCGGGTGTTAGGACAGGACACGCAGCCCTTGCTGCGGAGTTATGAAAGCTGGGCGCAGCCCTTGAAACCCTCCGACGAGGTGTTGGTGCGCTTCGAGGCACAGGGGGTTCCGACCCGCAAGCTGGTGGCACTGGATCTGGAATTATGGCTCGGGCGCAAGAAGATCGTCAAAACGGACGCGCGCCTTGAAGGCGACCGGCCGCTGTTTGTGCTGGGGCCGGCCTGGCGTGACGGGCGGCTGATTATTGCCGTGGCGCTTGCGCCAAGCCCTAAGCCCGCCTTATAACATTGGCCCTATGCAAATTGCAGGCATCATTTGGCTGGCCATGCTGGGGTGGCTTCAGGCCGCCGCCCTGGATTTCCCGGTGGTCTTCAAGGAGGTCCACGCCCCGGCCGACGCCAAAACCGTCACCGTCGATTTCGAGTTTGCCAACCACACCGACAAGCCGGTCAACGTCACCAAATACGATGCCGCCTGCTCTTGCATCTCGGTGCAGATCAAGGAGGGCAAGCTCCGCTATGCCCCCGGCGAGGCCGGACTCATCCGCACCGAATTCGACATGGGCAATTTTTCCGGCGCGGTCGACAAGATGGTGGCGGTGTGGCTCGACGACGATGCCCCGGACAAGCCGTCGCTCGCCCTGACGGTGCGGGTGCATATTCCTGTGCTGGTCGCCTTGGAACCCAAGACGCTCAAATGGGATCTCAACGGCACCCCCGAAGCCAAGACGATCCACATCCAGATGAACTACCAGAAACCGATTCGGGTGATCTCTGTGAATTCTTCTTCGGAAGCGTTCAAGTATGAGCTCAAAACGCTCGAGGACGGCCGGAGCTATGACCTGGTCGTGACGCCGACGGATATGCGAACGCCGGGCCTGGGGATTTTCCGCATTGAAACCGACTGCCTGATTCCGAAACACCGGATCCAGCAGGCATTCGCCACCGTGCGCAAGCCCAGCCCCGCCCCCGCCGCTGTGAAACCATGAAGCCGTGGCGACAATTGGTATTGCTGGTCTGCATCGCGCTGGCCGCCGCGGGTGCCACCTGGTGGCACAAAGGGCCTCCGAACCGGCTGTTCCACTGCGATCCCGCTGCCTTGAAGCCCGACGAGGTTTGCCTGGAGTCGATTCCCGCCGACGCGGCGGTGGTGTGGATCGATGCCCGCCCGCGCGCGGCTTGGCAGAAATCCGGAGTTCCCGGCTCGTTGTTATGGAATCTCGATCCCGCCGAGGACATGCAGGCGTTCGAGGCCGCGGCCGCGGTGCGGATCGCCGTCACCCCCCGCGTCATCGTCTATTGCAGCGATGAAAACTGCGGCGTCAGCCGGCAAGTCGCCGCGCGCATCCGCAGCCTCGATCTCGGCGCGCAGGTGGCCGTGTTGCGCGGCGGGTGGCGCGCCCTCAGCGAGGCCGGCCGCGTCAAAAAGTGAGCCCCCGGGGTCGATGGATCCCGCAAATGAACGGGAGAACCCCTTTTTCCAATCCAGGCTTACGCGGCGTGCCGCAGCAAGGCGACGAGCACGCCCTGGACGACCAGTTCCCGGGCGGGGATCAGGTCGGGGTAGGCGGCGTTTTCCGCGCGGAGGAATGGCTGCCCTTTTTCCACCAGATAGCGTTTGAGGGTGGTTTCGCCATCGATCAGGGCGGCCACGATCTCGCCCTTGCGGGGTTCGCGGATTTCCAGAATCACCGTGTCGCCATCGCAGATGTGGGCGTCGATCATCGAGTCCCCGCGCACTTTGAGGGCGAAGGTGCGGGCGTGGCTGGCGATGCCAAGCGCGGCGATGTCCACCGAGATCGAACCCTGGCGCTCGGGTTCGGCGTCCTGGGACATGCCCGCGGCGATGTCGCCGTAGATCGGAATATCGGCGATTTCGCCCCGATCCAGGACTTCCGGGAAAATCACCGCCCGGGCTTTGCCGGCCAGGCGTTGGATGACGCCTTTGCGTTCGAGGGCGCGCAAGTGGCTCATGGCCGCAGTCTGGCTGGCGAAGCCGAACGCGTGTTGGATTTCGCGGGTGCTGGGCATGATCCCGGTGCGGCGTTGCGACTGGCGCAGGTATTCGAGGATCTCCTGTTGGCGGCGGGTGAGATTCGGTTGCATAGCTTTATGAACAGTGTTCTTGGGAACAAATACAACGCGCCACGTTCCACGCAAGCGAAAAGATCCGGCCCGCGCGATTTTGGCAGGGCCGCGCGCCCATGGATAAAAAGTCGCCGCTCGTTGATACACTCCGGCATTTGGCGCGTATCAGTGGTCACCTCGATCTGGAAATCATGAAAGTTCAACTTCACAGAAGTGTCATCATCGCGACGTTCAACGTCCTTGTCCTGGCGCCGTTGGTGGCCGCGACCCGCGCCGCCGACGCGCCCATCGCCACCCAGGACTACAAGGCCGCGATTCGCGTCGCCTGCGTGGGCGACAGCATCACGGCGGGCTCCGGCACCGCCAGTCCGGCGTTCCAGGCCTACCCCAAGCAGTTGGGGCGGCTGTTGGATGAGCGCTGGCAGGTCTCCAACTTCGGCGTCAGCGGCACGACCCTGCTCAATGCGGGCGACCACCCCTACCAGAAAACCGAGGCCTTTCAAAAAGCCCTGGCGTTGCAGCCCGACGTGGTGGTCATCATGCTGGGCACCAATGACACCAAACCTCAGAACTGGCGCCTGAAAGACCAGTTCGTTGCCGACTATCAAGACTTGATCGGCAAATTCAGGGCGCTCCCGAGCAAACCGCGCATCTTCATCTGCCATCCCGTGCCCGTGCCCGGCACCGGCAACTTTGGCATCAACGAAGCGGGCGTGCAGGAGGAGATCCCGCTGCTCGATACCCTGGCCGATCGGGAGCACCTCGGCGTGATCGACATCCACGGTGCCTTCGCCGGTAAGGACGTTCTGATTCCAGACCGCGTCCACCCCAATGCTGAGGGCGCGGCGCTGCTGGCCAAGACCGTCTTCAACGCGCTGACCGGCAAGGTGTTCGATGGCCCCGTGCCGGCCATGGTGCGCTCGCAATGGCAGGGCTATCAGCGGCTCGACTTCCTGGTGGCCGATCGCCCGTGCCTGCTGGTCATCCCCAAGACGCCCGCGCCCGGCAACCCCTGGATCTGGCGCACCGAGTTCTTCGGGGCTTTTCCCGCCGCCGATGAGGCGCTGCTGGGCAAGGGCTATCATGTCGCCTACATGAACGTGGAAAACATGTATGGCGCGCCGGTGGCCATGGCGCTCATGAATCAATATTATGCCCACCTCACCACTACCTGCCAGCTGTCGCGCAAGGTGGTGGTGGAAGGTTTCAGCCGTGGCGGACTGTTCGCCTTCAACTGGGCCGCGCTCAACCCCGCAAAGGTCGCCTGCCTGTATGTCGATGCGCCGGTGTGCGACTTCAAGAGCTGGCCGGGCGGCAAGGGCAAAGGCAAGGGGTCGCCCGCCAACTGGGAAGGTTGTTTGAAAGTCTACGGCCTCACCGAGGAGCAGGCTCTGGCCTATCAGCTCAACCCGGTCGACAACCTCAAGCCGCTCGCCGCGGCCAAAATCCCCGTCATCGCGGTCTGCGGCGACGCCGACGACGTGGTGCCCATCGCTGAAAACATCCAGGTGGTGGAGAAGCGCTACCGTGAGTTGGGTGGCGAGATCAAGGTCATCGTCAAGCCCGGCGTCGGCCATCATCCGCACAGCCTGGCAGATCCGCAGCCGATCGTGGATTTCATCCTCGCGCATTGAGGCCGCCGCCGCACCCCAAGGAAGGGCGATATCCGATCGCCCATGCCCATGCGGCGTCGTGGTAAAGCGGTTCCCGCAGTTCGTCGGCTTGCCATGGCCATCGGCGGACGGAT